>NZ_SPKJ01000190.1 GCF_009866965.1 Propylenella binzhouense
GGACGCCAAGGCCCATGACGGCGAGGCCGGCAAGCTTGACAAGTACTTCTCCCCCGCCCCCGGCCAGGGCGATTGAGCCGCGGCGCGAGCGAGCCGGCCGAGCGCGCCGGGTTTGCTGTCCTGCTTTTGCCGGGTTGCACCAAAATCTTGATTTTCAGCCGCTTTTGCCCTATATGAGGGTATTCCAAGGTCATCCCGTGCGCGGGAAAATCCGACAGGCGTAGGGAGGAGGATGGTTTCGCTGCTGTGTCACTACAGCGGTTGGCCATTTTCGTCTCTGCCGGATGGCGCGGCAAACGCTCTGCAAGTCTTGGAAGCGGTTCAGCTTCAGCGCGGTTGCTGCGGCTGTCGGAGCGAGCAGGAGTCTCAATCGTATGACGACAAAGAAGGCGGTCCAGCGTCAGGGCTTTCGCACGAGCGAGAGCATCGTCTACCCGGCCCATGGCGTCGGTCGCATCATCGACGTCGAGGAGCAGGAAGTCGCGGGCATGAAGCTCGAGCTGTTCGTCATCAGCTTCGAGAAGGACAAAATGACGCTGCGCGTCCCGATCGGCAAGGCCGCGGCCGTGGGCATGCGCAAGCTCGCTGACGAGGAGACCGTCGCGAAGGCGCTCGACATCGTGAAGGGGCGCGCCCGCGTGAAGCGCACCATGTGGAGCCGCCGCGCCCAGGAATACGAGGCGAAGATCAATTCCGGCGATCTGATCGCGATCTCGGAGGTCGTCCGTGATCTCTATCGCTCGGAGAGCCAGCCGGAGCCGTCTTATTCGGAGCGGCAGCTCTACGAGCAGGCGATCGACCGGATGGCGCGCGAGCTGGCTGCCGTCGAGCGGACGTCGGAGAGCGAGGCCGTGTCCAAGATTGAGAAGTCGATCGAAGCCAGCCCGAAGCGGAAGCGCGCCGCGACCGCCGAGGACGAGGTCCAGGACGAGGCCGCCTGACCCGGCCGAGTTGTCCGTCTCCGGAGCCGGTCTCCCGGGTCCGGACTTGCAGAACCCGGCGCATTGCCGGGTTTTTGCTTTTGCGAATGAACCTATTCGTCCCTTGCTCGTTCTCCCTGACGCACGCCGGGCGCTTGTCCGCGCCCGACGGGCGGTCGAAGGGCGGAGCAGGCGATGTCGGACGAGGGAACCTCCCGCAGGCACATGGTACGCGCAGCCATGAAGGCGCCGTATCTGGAACGCGAGGAGGAGCATGATCTCGCCGTGCGCTGGCGGGAGGAGCGCGATCAGCAGGCGCTGCACCGCCTGACGGCGGCGCATATGCGCCTCGTCATTTCGATCGCCGCCCGGTTCCGGCATTTCGGCCTCTCGATGAGCGACCTCATCCAGGAGGGCCATGTTGGGCTGCTCGAGGCCGCCGCCCGCTTCGAGCCCGACCGTCAGGTGCGGTTCTCCACCTATGCGACCTGGTGGATCCGCGCGTCGATCCAGGACTACATTCTCAGGAACTGGTCGATCGTCCGCGGCGGCACGTCGTCGACCCAGAAGGCCCTCTTCTTCAATCTCCGGCGTCTGCGCGCCCGCCTTTCGCGCGGAGCGGAGCCGATGAACGAGCCGATCGTCTACGAGGAGATCGCCAACGCCCTCGGTGTGTCCCCCGCCGACGTGGCGCTCATGGATTCCCGCCTCTCCGGACCGGACCTTTCCCTCAACGCGCCCGTTTCGGAGGCGGACGGGCAGAGTTCGGACCGCCAGGATTTCCTGGCGGCGGACGGTCCGCTGCCCGACGAGACCGTCGGCGCGCAGATCGACAGCGAGCGCTGGGTGCTCTGGCTCAACCAGGCGCTCACCGCCCTCAACGAGCGCGAGCTCAGGATCGTCCGCGAGCGCCGCCTCTCGGAGGACGGCGCGACGCTCGAATCGCTCGGCGAGAAGCTCGGCATCTCGAAGGAGCGGGTCCGCCAGATCGAGAGCCGCGCGCTCGAGAAGCTCAAGACCGCTCTCACCAATCACCAGCCGGAGCGGGCCCTCAGCGCCTGAGCGCGGCCCGGCCGGCCGCGACCAGCCGGTAGCCCAGGAACAGGACCGCCGCCGCCCAGGCGACCGGATCGATCAGATAGTCCCAGAGATTGCGCGAGCCGTAGAGCCCGGCTTCCCAGGCGGCCACGGAAAGGCCGATCCAGACCGGAAGGAGCACGGCACCCCGCAGCATCCCGAAGCCCGCGGCGAGCGCGAGCAGCGCCGGAAGCTCCCAGCCGCGGAAGCCCCAGCCATAGGGATCGACGGGACCGAGACCGATCGCCGCGGGATAGAGGAGCAGCCCGAGAAGCCCGAGCACCGGGGCGAGCCCCGCAGGCGCGGCCGCGCGCCGGCCGGACCGTCCCGTCACCAGCGCCGCGAGGCAAAGCGACAGCGGGATCAGCGACGCCATGCTGAGCGGGCCGAGGACGGCGAAGGCGAAGGCGGCCGCGCTCTCCCCCTTCACCGTCACGATCAGGGAGAGGAGCGGGAGCGCCGCGGCGGCCGCGAGGCGCAGCCAGGCGGGGGCGCGCAGCCGCGCCGCGAGCGCGGCG
>NZ_SPKJ01000191.1 GCF_009866965.1 Propylenella binzhouense
CTCGCGGAGCTTTTCGCCGTGCCGCCCCGGCGGCCGGGATGGGTGCGCGGCGGCGCGGGGCTGCTGATCTGGTCGGGCCCCGATCGATGGCTCGCGGCCGGGCCCGCGCTCGACGTGCCAAGGCTTGCCGCCGCGCTTGCGGGGCTCGCCGCGATCGCCGACCAGAGCGACGGGCGGGCGCTCCTCAGGCTCTCCGGCCCGCGCGTGCGCGACGTGCTCGCGAAGGGCGCGATGATCGACCTCCACCCCCGCGCCTTCGGGACCAGCGACGCGGCGGTCACCGCGATCGCACAGATCGGCGTCGAGATCTGGCAGGTGGACGACCGGCCCGCCTTTGAGCTAGCAATCGCCCGCAGCATGGCGGGGAGCTTCTGGTCCTGGCTCGCCGCCTCCGCTGCCGAATTCGGGTTCGAGGTCCTGGCGCCGGCGCACGCCTGAGCGGCGCGCCCGCCTTCCGGGCGTCGTCCGCCCGATCCCCGCCCTCCGCACGGTCCCCATGAGCACGCAAGCCTTCGTCCTCACGCTCTCCTGCCCGAACCGGCCCGGCATCGTCGCTGCCGTCTCCACCTTCCTCTTCGAGGCGGGCTGCAACATCCTCGACGCGCAGCAATTCGACGACACGACGAGCGGCCGCTTCTTCATGCGCGTCGTGTTCAACCCGGTCGGCGAGCAGGCGCCCGCCAGCCTCTCCTCCGACTTCGCGCGGATCGCGGACGCCTTCGGCATGGACTGGAAGCTGCGCGACCGCTCGGAGCGCCGGCGCGTGATGCTTCTCGTCTCGCGCTTCGACCATTGCCTGGCGGACCTGCTCTACCGCTGGCGGATCGGCGAGCTCTTCATGGACGTGAGCGCGATCGTCGCGAACTATCCGCGCGAGAGCTACGGCCATCTCGATTTCGGCGGCGCGCCGTTCCACTATCTGCCGGTCAGGCGCGACACCAAGCTCGAGCAGGAGGCCGAGCTGTGGCGGCTGATCCGCGAGACGGAGACGGACCTCGTCGTGCTGGCGCGCTACATGCAGGTCCTCTCCGACGGGCTCTCCGCCAAGCTCGCCGGGCGCTGCATCAACATCCACCATTCCTTCCTGCCGGGCTTCAAGGGCGCCAGGCCCTACCACCAGGCGCACGAGCGCGGCGTGAAGCTGATCGGCGCGACGGCGCACTACGTCACCTCCGACCTCGACGAGGGCCCGATCATCGAGCAGGACGTGGAGCGGATCAGCCACCGCGACACGCCCGACGACCTCGTCCGGAAGGGGCGCGACATCGAGCGGCGGGTGCTGGCGCGCGCGGTCGCCCACCATCTCGAGGACCGCGTGATCCTGAACGGCGCGAAGACCGTGGTGTTCGGCTCCTGAGCGCGGCGGCGTCCGTCAGTCGTTCCGGGCCTTTTCGCTTCCCGGGATGAACCGCTCGACGAGCCGGACCAGCGTGAGGAGCAGGAGCCCGAGGACGAGGCCGGTTCCGAGCAGGAAGTACTGGCCGGCGCCGGCGGCGATGCCGACGCCGGCGGCGAGCCAGATATTCGCCGCCGAGGTGAGGTTGTGGACGTCGCCCCGGGCGACGAAGATGGCGCCGGCCGCGATGAAGCCGATCGCCTGGGCGAGGCCCTGCACGACCCGCAGCGGGTCGATGTTCTGATTGCCGGGGTCGGCATGGAGCGTCTCGTAGAGGAGAAGCGCCGAGACGGTGATGATCGCCGAGCTGAGGCCGACCATGCCGTGGGTGCGGACGCCGGCGGAGATGCCGCGCAGCTCGCGGTCGAGGCCGAGAAGCATCCCCGCGACGCTCGCGACGGAAAGGCGGAGGACGATCTCGGTCTCGGTCATTTTCCCGGCTCAGCACTCCGATGGTCCGCCAACGCCCGCGAAAGCGGCCGGTTCCGGGCGGCGGATCACGCGAGGAGGAGCTTCTCCGGCGTGATCGGGAGCGAGCGGACGCGCCGGCCGGTGGCGTGGTGGACGGCGCTCACGATCGCGGGGGCGACGCCGCAGATCGCGATCTCGCCGAGGCCCTTGACGCCGAGCGGATTGAAGTTGCGGTCGTCGCCCGGCAGGAGGATCGCCTCGAGCGCGACGATGTCGGCGCAGACGGGGACGAGATATTCGGCGAGGTTGGCGTTCATCACGCGGCCGAGGCGCTCGTCCCATTCCGCCTCCTCGAAGAGCGCCATGCCGATGCCGCCGACCATGCCTCCGATGCACTGGCTGCGCGCGGTCTTGGGATTGATGACGCGGCCGACGTCATAGGCCCCGACCATGCGCGGGACGCGGATCGTCCCGAGGTCCTCGTCGACGCGAACCTCGACGAAGACGGCGCCGAAGGCGGAGCTCGCGAAGCGCTTCGCCTCGTCGCCCGGCGCCGCCCGGACTTCCGCCTCGACGCTGTCGCGCCCGTCGCGCCGCAGGAGATCGGCATAGGCGACGACCGGCCCGCCGCCTGCCGCGAGGCCGCCGTCGCGCGCGACGATCGCGCCGGCATCGCGCCCGGCGAAGGGGCCG
>NZ_SPKJ01000192.1 GCF_009866965.1 Propylenella binzhouense
GTGTCCGGAAGACGCGCCAACGTCTGAACACGAGTAGAATCAACACCGTGCACCCAGTCCAGAAAATTAAACCGGACAGCAGTGGGCTCGACCCGGCGACCCAGAAGCAGAGCGGCGGCCCAGGCGCCACCTGGATGCCCGGGTCAAGCCCGGGCAGGACGACAGAAAATGCCGCTGCCTTGGGGATGCGATCCCGCCGCCTCGCCTCCCTCTCTGTCGGCGTCTCCTCCCTCTCTGTCGTCATCGCCGGACTTGATCCGGCGATCCAGAAACGGAGTGGCGGACCGGGCGCCGGCTCTCCGTCGTCGTCGGCAGAGTGGCGGACCGGAAGCCGCCTGGATGCCCGGGTCAAGCCCGGGCAGGACGACAGAGCAAGTGGCGGTCTTGAAGGCCGGCTTGGCGACCCCGCCGCCCCGCCTCCCCGCTGTCGTCATCGCCGGACTTGATCCGGCGATCCAGAAACGGAGTCGCGGACCGGGCACCGCCTGGATGCCCGGGTCAAGCCCGGGCAGGACGACAGAGCAAGCGGCAGGGGCCCGGAACGGAACAGGCGGCAAAACGCCGGAGCGGAACAGGCGGCAAACGCCGGAACAGAGCAACGGCACGGCCAGACAACGGCGCCTCAGAACACCCGCTTCCGCCTGCCACTGTCGTCATCGCCTCCCCCCTGTCGTCATCGCCGGGCCCGACCCGGCGATCCACGCCGCCTCTCCGCACCCTCCGTCGTCGCCGGACCTGGTCCGGCGATCCACGCCGCCCCGCCACCCTCTCTGTCGTCATCGCCGGACTTGATCCGGCGATCCAGAGGGCAGGTGGCATGAGACCGAAGCCGCTGGATGCCCGGGTCAAGCCCGGGCAGGACGACAGAAAATGCCGCTGCCGCGCATCCCACCCCGCGCCGCGCGCATCCCACCACGCCTCCACGTCCTTGCCACCGCCCCACGCGCCGCTGCCGCGCATCCCACCGCGCGGCCGCGCATCCCAGCGCGCCTCCACGCCATCGCCGCCCAAGGCGCCGCGACCGTGCATGCCACCACGCGCTGCCGCGCATCCCAGCGCGCCTCCACGTCCTTGCCACCACCCCACGCGCCGCGACCGCGCATCCCACCGCGCATCCACCACGCGCCGCCGCGCATCGGGCCGGGCCGCCGCGACGGCGCATGCCCTTGCCGCCGTCTCCGCCGCAATGTATGACTGTCCGGTCAGTCAGATTTGGATAGAGCGATGGCGAGGCGGAGGCGCGCGCCCCAGGTGCGTACGGAGGAGGAGCGGGAGGCCCGGCTCAGGAGCATTCTCGATGCCGCGCTCGCCATCTTCGCCGAGCGCGGCTTCGCGGCCGCCCGCCTCGACGACATCGCCGCCCGGGCGGGCGTCGCCAAGGGCACGCTCTACCTCTATTTCCCGTCCAAGGACGCGCTCTTCGAAGGCCTCGTCCGGAGCATCGTGGCGAGCCCGCTCAAGGGGCTCACCGACGAGATCGCGCGTTCGGACGCGCCGACCGACGCGCTCCTGCGCATGGTCTTCCGCTTCTTCCGCACCGAGGTGCTCGGCACCGAGCGGAAGGAGATCATCCGGCTCGTCATCGCCGAATCCCGCCGCTTTCCGCAGCTCGCCGAGACCTACCGTCGCGAAGTGATCGCGCGCGGCCTCGTGCTTCTCCGCCGGATCGCCCGGCGCGGCCTCGCCCGCGGCGAGCTCGCCTCCGACGCGCTCGCGGCCTTTCCGCAGCTGATCGTCGCGCCGGCCGTCACCGCGCTGATCTGGACCTCGCTCTTCGAGGCCGAGGAGCCGCTTGACGTCGAGGCGATGTTCGAAGCGCATGTCGCGCTCCTCACCGGCGCGGGAAAGGCGAAGCCGTGAAACGCGGAAGGCTCCTCGCGCTCCTCGTCGCGCTGCTGGCGGCGGGCGCCGCCGCCTGGTGGCTCTACGGCCGCGCTCCGGACGCGCCGGGCGGCTTCCAGGGCTATATCGAGGGCGACATCCTGTATGTCGCGCCGGAAGAGGGCGGCCGGATCGAGGCGATGGCGGTCGAGGCGGGCGACGAGGCGCGCAAGGGCGAGCTCCTCTTCGCGCTCGACACGGCCGTCCAGAATGCGCAGCGCACCGAGGCGGTCGCCCGGCTCCACCAGGCCGAGGCGCAGCTCGCCAACCTGCGGGCGGCCCAGCAGCGGCCGGAGCAGATCGCGGTGCTGAAGGCGCAGCTCGACCGGGCAAACGCCGCGCTCGAGCTCTCCCAGAGCGACTACGACCGCAAGAAGGCGCTGTTCGACCGCGGCTTCAGCTCGCGCGCGCAGCTCGACCAGGCGCGCGCGGAGCTGGAGAGCGACCGGGCCGCGCTGAGCGAGATCGAGAAGGAGATCGACGCCGCGCGGCTCGGCGGCCGCACCGACGAGATCGAGGCCGCCGAGGCGGCGGTGCGCGCCGCGCAGGCGAGCCTCGCCCAGGCCGAGACGATGCTCGCCAGGCGCCGCGTGCCGGCGCCC
>NZ_SPKJ01000193.1 GCF_009866965.1 Propylenella binzhouense
GCCTGCCGCCCTTCCGCCGGCGCCGGCCCCCGCCCCCGCTCCGGCCCCGGCCGGGGCCGCGCCCGGCGACGTCCCGCCGCACTGGGTCGCCGTGAAGTCGCCATCCGTCGGGGTGTTCTACCGCCGTCCGGCGCCGGACCAGCCGCCCTTCGTCGAGATCGGCTCGACCGTGGCCGCGGGCGATCCGGTCTGCCTGGTCGAGGTCATGAAGATGTTCACCGGGGTGATGGCGCCGAGCGCCGGCCGGGTCGCGCAGATCGCCGTGGCGGACGGCACCATGGTCGAGTTCGGCCAGCCGCTCATCTATATCGAGCCGGCCTGAGGCGGACGGCCGATGCGGCAGCCTGGAGGCTGACATGAAGAAGAAGATCAACGTCATCGAGACCACGCTGCGCGACGGGCAGCAATCGCTGTGGGCGACGCGGATGACGACGCCGATGCTCTATCCCGTCCTGCCGGTGCTCGACCGGGCCGGCTTCGACGCGATCGAATGCATGGGCACGGCGGTGATGGATTCCTGCGTCCGCTATCTCCGCGAGGATCCCTGGGAGCGGCTTCGCCTCCTCGGCCGCGAGATCACCCGGACGCCGCTCCAGATGATCGGGATCTGCATCGGCTTCAGCGTCGGCAAGGCGCTGCTCGCCGACGACATCCTCGAGCTCTTCTTCCGCCGCTGCGCCCAGAACGGCATCGACCGCTTCTTCCTGATGGACGGGCTGAACGACATCCGCAATTTCGAGGTGCCGATCCGTGCCGCCCACAAGGAGGGCGCGAAGGTGCTCGGGGCGGTCGTCTATTCGATCAGCCCGGTCCATTCCGACGAGCATTTCGTCGAGAAGACGCGGGAGCTCGCCGATCTCGGCGCCGACACGCTGGTGCTCAAGGATCCGAACGGGATCCTGACCCCGGAGCGGGCCCGAATCCTCGTCCCGAAGATGCGCGCGGTCGCGCCCGAACGGCCCTTCTACGTCCATTCGCACTGCGTGACGGGTCTCGGGCCCGCCGCCAATCTCGAGGCCGTGCGGCACGGCGCGGAGGGGCTCTGGACCGCGACCCGGACGCTCGCGAACGGGTTCTCGCTGCCGGCGACCGATTCCATGGTCCGCAATCTCGTCCGGGACGGCTATGCGGTCGACGTCGACCTCGACGCGGTGGAGGAGATCGAGCGGCATTTCGCGCGCGTGGCGGCGCGCCACAAGAAGCCGGTCGGCACGCCCGCGGAGTTCGACCCCGCCTTCTACCAGCACCAGATGCCGGGCGGCATGCTGTCGAACTTCCACGCCCAGATGACGCAGCTCGGACTGGCGCACAGGATCGACGAGGTGTTCGACGAGATCCCGGCCGTGCGCGAGGATCTCGGCTGGGCGCTCATGGTCACGCCGTTCTCGCAGCTGATCGGCACCCAGGCGGCGCTCAACGTGCTCTACGGGCGCTACGCCGTCACCCTCGACGAGGTCGACCGGCTGGTGCTCGGCTATTACGGCAAGACGCCGGGCGCGGTGAGCGGGGAACTGCTCGATTCCGTCACCCGCCGCACCGGGAAGACGCCGATCGCCGAGCGGCCGGGCCTCACCGTCGAGCCGGTGATCGAGCGGTTCCGGCGGGAGAACGGGCCCTTCGCCTCGGACGAGGAGATGCTGCTCGGCTATCTCTTCATGCCGGAATATATCGCCGGGCTGAAGAGTGCGGGGCCGCTGCCGCTCGACGAGCGGAGCCGCGCCGGATCGGTGGTCGACCTCGTCCGCGAGGTCGCCAGGCGCAAGGACATCAAGCAATTCCACCTCTCGATGTCCTGAACCGCGGCGCGGGGCCGCTCCGGTCAATGTCCGCCGGGGTCCGCCGGCGGGGCTCGGGCGGGGGGTGGATTCCGGGCGCAATTTCGCCAGGCGGAACAAGCGGGACGGCGCGGCGCGTTGACGTGCCGGGCCCGACATGGGATCGGGACCGGGAAGGTCGGGACCTGCGGCCGGGGCGACACACAGATCCGTGGCGCCGCCGGCCGGGCCGGGGCTGCATGACATGGACTACATGACATGGACTGCATGACAGGGACTGCATGAGAGGGGCTGCATGATCGACAAGTTCGTCCGCTCGGCGGCGGAGGCGCTCGCGGGCGTGAAGGACGGCGCCACCGTGCTCGTCGGCGGCTTCGGCGCCGTCGGCCAGCCGGCCGTCCTCATCGACGCCCTGATCGAGCAGGGCGCGAGCGACCTCGTCATCGTCTCCAACAATGCCGGCACCGGCCGCACCGGCCTCGCCCGCCTGCTCGAGCTGAGGCGCGTGCGCAAGATCGTCTGCAGCTTCCCGCGCACGTCCGACCCGGTCGTCTTCGAGGAGCTCTTCCAGGCCGGCCTGATCGAGCTCGAGATCGTCCCGCAGGGCACGCTCGCCGAGCGGCTGCGCGCCGCCGGCGCCGGCA
>NZ_SPKJ01000194.1 GCF_009866965.1 Propylenella binzhouense
GATCCTGGAGCTCGCGCCGCCGCCCGACGGGGCGGACGCGCACGCGCCGCGGCTCGCCGTGTTCGCCGATCCCTGGCCGGGCACGATCGCGGTCCACGCCGCGGCGGAAGGCGGCGGCTTCCGGCTCGTGAAGGCGCTGAGCCGCCGGGCCGTCCTCGGCCGCCTCGAGACGGCGCTCCTGCCCGGGCCGGTCGGCCGCTACGACCGGGCGAACGCGCCGGAAGTGACGCTCTTCGGCGGCGCGCTGGCGAGCCTGCCGGAGATCGACCTGCTCGGCGGCGGGAACCTGGCGGCGGTCCGCGCCGCAACCGGCGACTGGGAGGTGCTCCAGTTCGCGCGGGCCGACCTCGTCGGCGAGCGGCGCTACCGGCTCGGACGGCTGCTGCGGGCCCAGGGCGACAGCGGGCCGGCCATGGCGGCCGGCGCGCCGGCGGGCGCGGATTTCGTGCTCCTCGACGAGGCGGTGACGGCGCTGCCGGTCGCGGCCGACCAGATCGGCAGGCCGCTCCGGCTCCGGATCGGCCCGGCCCAGGACAGCCATTTCTCGGCGAGCTACACGGCGCTGACGGTGACGCCGGCGGGACGCGGGCTCAGGCCCTTCAGCCCCGTCCACCTGAAGGCGGCGCGCGCCGCAGAAAGCGGCGACGTCAGGATCGCATGGACGCGGCGCACGCGCTTCGGGGGCGATGCCTGGGAGCCGCCGGACGTGCCGCTCAACGAGGCGTCCGAGGCCTACCGGCTCGAGATCCTCGACGCCGGGGCGCCCATCCGCACCGTCGGGACCGGCGCGCCGGAATGGCTCTATTCCGCCGCCGACCAGACCGCCGACTGGGGCATGCTGCCGGCGGTGCTCACGGTCCGGGTGGCGCAGCGGAGCGCGACCATGGGGCCGGGTCTTGCAAGCGAGGGCACCTTCCATGTCTGACACGACACGCCTCGGCCTGCCGCCGATCCTGGCCGAGCAGGCGCAGAAGCACGTCACCCACAACGAGGCGCTCGCGATCCTCGACGCGCTCGTCCATCTCGCCGTGTCGACGCGCGCGCTCGGCGCGCCGCCCGGCGCCCCGGCGGAAGGGGCGCGCTACATCGTCGCCGCCGCGGCGACGGGCGAATGGACCGGGCTGGAGAACAAAGTGGCGGTCCGGCAGGACGGCGCCTGGATCCATCACGCGCCGCAGCCGGGCTGGCGCGCCTGGGTGATCGACGAGGCGGCGCTCGTCTATTTCGACGGGTCGGAATGGCACTCTTTCGCCGGCGCGATCGCGGCGCTGCAGAACCTCGCGCTGCTCGGGATCGGCACGACGGCGGACGCCGCAAACCCGCTCTCGGCGAAGCTCAACAAGGCGCTCTTCACCGCGAAGACGGCGGCCGAGGGCGGCGACGGCGACCTCCGCTACACGCTCAACAAGGAGGGCGCGGCGGACGTGCTGTCGCTGCTCTTCCAGTCCGGCTTCTCCGGCCGGGCGGAGCTCGGCCTGCTCGGCGACGACGACCTGTCGCTCAAGGTCTCGCCCGACGGCGCGAGCTGGACCGAGGCGCTGCGGATCGACCGGACGACGGGCGCCGCGGCCTTCCCGCTCGGGGCCGCGCGCGTCCAGGCGGACACGTTCACCTCGTCCGGCACCTGGACGAAGCCCGCCTGGGCGAAGCTCGTGAAGGTCACCTGCGTATCGGGCGGCGGCGGCGGCGGCTCCGGCGCGTTGCGAGGCGCGGGCGTGGCGTGCTCGGGCGGCGCAGGCGGGGCGCCCGGCTCGTTCACGGAGGCGGAATTTGCCGCGTCGAGCCTCACATCGACCGTCGCCGTGACCATCGGCGCGGGCGGGGCCGGCGGCGCCGCACAGTCGACGGCCGACGGCAACGGTGCGGCGGGCGGGACGGGGGGAAACACATCCTTCGGCTCCTACCTCAGCGCGATGTCGACTGTGGGGCAAGGCGGAGACGGCGGGAGCACGGGCAGCGCCACCTCCGGCTTCATCGTCGGCGGCAGGTACATGCCGCCTTTGTCGGGGTCCGTCCTCGGCGGTGCAGGGAACACCGGCAGCGGCGGCACCGGGAACAATGGCGGCGGGAAGTACGCGCCGGGGGCGGGCGGCGGCGGCGGCCTGACCGCCGGCAATTTGGAGGGGGCGGGGGGAAACAGCGGATTTGGGCCACTGGCTGTTCCCTTGTCGCAATCGACCGGCGGCACCGCGCCAGGCGGCGCCGGAGCGCCCGGCCTCAGCATATCCGGGTCGGCGACCCTGCTCAGTTCCGGAGCCTCGGGCGGCGGCGGAGCCGGCGGCAATGCGGTCAACGGCGGGGCAGGCGGCAATGGCGGCGCGCCGGGCGGCGGAGGCGGCGGCGGAGGCGCGGC
>NZ_SPKJ01000195.1 GCF_009866965.1 Propylenella binzhouense
CGCGCCCCCGGCCTGGGAGCGGCAGGCGCCCGCCTGGCCGGAACCCGAACCGCGCGAAGTTCCGCCCGCCGCGGCGCGGCCGCGGGAGGCGCCCGGGCCGGAAGGATTCCTCGCCGACCCGGGTGTCCGGCCGATCTCCGTCCAGGCGCCTCCCGTGGAGGTGCAGGCGCCGGCCCCGAAGGCGGGCGGCGCGGACGTCTCGGCCGTGCTGAGGGCGCTCGCGGACGGGGCCGGTCTCCGGCCCGACGCATTCGCGGGTTCCGACCCGGAGCAGCTCGCGCAGGAGATCGGCACGGTCCTGCGCGTGGTCGTCGAGCAGACCGCCTTGCTCCTCAAGGCGAGAGCGGCGGCGAAGGCGATCGCCAAGAGCTCGAGCCGGACCATGATCGGCGCCGCCGACAACAATCCCCTCAAGTTCGTGCCGGGCGCGACCGAGGTGCTGGAGACGATGTTCGTCCGCCGCCGCGCCGGCTATCTCGACGCGAGGCGGAGCTTCGAGGAGGCCTTCGCCGACCTGCGGATGCATGAAATCGCGACCTTCGCCGCCATGCAGAAGGCGCTTGGGCGCCTGCTCGACGATCTCTCGCCCGATGCGGTCATGGCGAAGGTGTCGGGTTCCGCCTTCTCGTCGCGCAAGGGGCGCGCCTGGGATCTCTTCGCCGAACGCTGGAGCGCGAAGACCGACCCTTACGAGAACGGAATGCTGGACGTCTTTCTCGCTTACTTCGCGGAGGCCTATGACGAGGCCTCGAAGAAGGGCTGAGCCGCCGGCCGGCAGCGGCGCATCCGGCGCCGACGAAGACTGCCGCGGGCGCAGCAACCGGCGCCCCGCTTTTCCCCGCTCCACGCGGATTTCTTGACTCGACTTCGATCCGGCTCGTACTCTCAAGTTCTTCGGTCTCGACCGGAAATGGAGCCGGCCATGCGGTACGTGAGCCTTCCGTCACTCTTTTTCTCCGCGCTCGTTTCGACTTCGGCTCTCGCCGGACCCGCGCACAACGCGGAGGAGATCGTACAATATTTCATCAAATCGGCCGATCTCGGCTCGGCCCGCGGCATCTGCATCGGGACGGCGCAGGAATGCAGCAGGAGCCTTCCCGAGCCCGTCGGGCTCGACATGCTGATCGGGTTCGATCTCGATTCGGCCGAGCTCACGGCCGACGCACAGCGCAGCCTCGGCGAGTTTGCCCGCGCGCTCGTCGACGAGCGCCTTGGCGCCGCGAAGTTCGTGATCGAGGGCTATACCGACGCGTCCGGAACGGAGACCTACAACAAGGGTCTGTCGGAGCGCCGCGCCGCTTCCGTGAGAGGCTTCCTGCTCGCGCACGGGGTTTCCGAGGAGAAGATCACGGCGATCGGCCTCGGCGAGACCCGGCCGCGCATGGAGGATCCGTTCGATCCGGGCAACCGCCGGGTGGAGATGCGGATCAATCTTCAGTGAACCGACCGCGGCCGGTCTTCCATCCGGTTCACGTGCGGCACGGCCGGTGAATGCGCTACGCGTGGCTTTTCGAGGCGCTGCCCGGGCCGCAGCCGTGCGGCCCCGATCTCGACGAGACGGGTGACGACGAATATCTGAGCTACGTCCTGACGGCGGAGGACCGTCTGCCGGCGCGCTTCTACGACCGGGACACCGGCGCGCCCTTCGATCGCTCGAACATCGATCTGAAGGCGGAAGTCGCTGCGATCTCGGCGCTTCTGGAGCGGTCGCGCGACCTTCGCCTCCTCACGCTCGAAGCCCGCTTCCACGCCCTTGCCGGCCAGGTCGCCGGCTTCTCGGAATGCCTGCAGGCGATCGCCGGCCTCGTCGAGCGCCACTGGCTCGACGTTCACCCCCAGCCGATGGACGGAACCCATACGGCGCGCCAGAACCTGCTTGCGGCCCTCGACGACCGCACGGGCATCATCCTTCCGCTGCACTATGCTCCCCTCGTGCAGGATCGGCGCCTCGGATCGCTCGCTCTGCGCCAATATGCAGTGGCGCTCGGCACGTCGCCGCCGCGGGAGGAGGAACGCGTCCTCGACCCCGGTGCCGTCCGCGAGGCGTTCGCCCAGCCGGAGAACCGCGAGGCGGCCGCGGCCGTCCACGCCGAGATCGCCGCCGCCCGCGACGCGCTGAAGCGGATCCGCGGCAAGTTCGTGGAAGAGGCCGGATACGAATCCGCGCCGAGCTTCCAGGGCCTCGAGGAAGCGCTCGGCCAGATCGCGGAACTCACCGGCGGCGGCACTCCGGCGGCGACCGCGGCGGCGCCAGGGGATGCGCAGCCGACCGGCGCGGAGGCTGACGCGAGCAGCGGCGCGGTCGCCACCGCCGGGGCGCAGCCCGCAATCGCCTCCCCC
>NZ_SPKJ01000196.1 GCF_009866965.1 Propylenella binzhouense
GCGGCGGGAAACGCGGCCGAGCCGACGGGCACCTCGCAGGCCGGAGCCCCGTCCGGACAGGCCGTGCCCGCGCAGCCGCGGCAGGCCGGCGGCTCAGCGCAGCAGATCGCAGGCCAGAGCGGGGTGGCCGTCGAGGCGCCCAAGCCGAACACCCAGACGGCGAGCCCGGGCAGCGGCCAGAACGCGCCGCAGACGAGCGGGATCAGCGCGCCGGTTCCAGCGGCGGCGCCCAAGGCCCCGCCGAAGGAATCCGTCGTCAGCGTCGCCGATGCCGAGGCGCTCGCGAATGCCGGCGACCAGCTCGCCTGCCGCGCAGCGGCCCGCAAGATGCGGCTCGCCGGCGTCGCCATGCCGGCGCCGCTCCTGGCGCTCGCGGCGCTCGATCCCAAATTCTACAATGCACAGCCGGGCCGCTGAGGGGAGCGGACGGCGACCGGAGGAGAATGAGATGGGGGTCATTCTGAGCGGGATCGCCGCCGCGATCATCATCGCGGCCGGCATCGGATATTTCATGCTGCCGGAGCGGATCCCGGCCTGGCAGGCCTACAGCAAGACGGAGAGCACGCGCGTCGGCGACCCCGGATACAACCTCGTCGGCCGCAACTGGACCGGCGACCCGGGCGGCGCGCCGGCCGACGAGGGGATCACCGAGGCCAACAAGGACGGCTGATCGCGCCCGACCGCGAACGGGGACCCGGCCGGCCGACGAGCGCGGCCGGCGGGGACGAGCCGGACCTTCTTCAGCGTGGCGCCCAGACGCCCTTCCCGCCGGACTTCGCGCCAGACCCGCCGTCCCTATAGGCCTTCGGCGCGCTCGGCCCGGCGACGCCCCAGCCCTCCTCCACCATGCGCTGCCCGATATCGGTTCCGTCGGCGAGGCTGCAGGTTCCGAGAAAATAGGCGGCCGCGATCTTATGGCCGAGGCTGCAGGTGATCGTCTGCCCCTCGATGAGGCTTGCGAGCCCCTCCTTCGCGATCGCGACGCATTTCCCGATCCGGGTCGCGCAGTTCGCGTCCGCCATAGCGGAATCCAGCCCTTCCAGCCGGACGCGCGTGTGGTCGACCATGATCGTGCTCTGCGCGATCACCCGGCCCGCCCCGGTGACGGCATCCGCCGCCGAGGCGGCCGCCGGCCAGAGCACCAGCGCGGCGAACCATGACACCAACAGCCTGTGCATCCTATTCCGTCCTGTCGAAGGGGCGCCCGTTTCGCCGCGAGCCGGGCCCGACGGAACGGCGCTCAGGGAGAGCCGCCCTGGCGCAGCGCCGTCGGAACGGCCGGGTTCTCGATGGCCTCCCGCATTTCCTCCGCAGAGAGGTAGCCCTCCTCCAGCATGGCGCGCAACACGATGGCCGCGCGGGCCTGCGCGTCGCGCAGATTGACGAGCGGGTTGAGGCGCGACGGCGCGCGGATGAGGCCCGCGAGCATGGCGGATTCGGCGAGCGTGAGATCGGCGACGGGCTTGGAGAAATAGACCTCGGCCGCAGCGGAAATGCCGGTCGCGCCGGCCCCGAAATAGATGTTGTCGAGGTACGTCGTGAGGATTTCGTCCTTGCTGAGCCGCGCATCCAGCCAGAGCGCGATCGCGGCTTCCTCCAGCTTGCGGCGAATCGTCCGCTCACGGTCGAGGAAGAGCACCTTGGCGAGCTGCTGCGTGATCGTGCTTCCGCCCTCGACGACCCCGCCGGCTTTGTAGTTCTCCAGCGCCGCCCGCGAGATCCCGAAGAGATCGACGCCGATATGGCTGTAGAACCGCCGGTCCTCGATCGCGAGGACGGCATGGACGAGGTCGTCCGGAAGCTCGTCGCGCGCAAGGGCCGCCGGGGCCGCGCCGCCGGGCAGCACGACGAAGCTCTCCCCGGTCGCGGGATCGGTTCCGATCGCGGGCAGGTCGAAGGCTGCGGCGAGGACCGCCAGGCCGGCGGCGAGGAGGAGCGCGAGCGCGAGGGCGCGACCGGCTGCAAGGCGCAGCGGAGGCCGCTCTCCGCCCCGTGGCACGACGGCGGTCCCCCGCCTCGTCGGAAGCGTCTCCGTCGTGACCGCCATCCTTCCCACCTTCAGAGCGACGATCCGTAACAACCGCAAGGTCCCCGCTTCGTTGCATCGGCGGACGACGTGCCGCCGCCGCGCCCCGGCGTCCCTCATATCCGAGGAAGGCGCCGGCGCGCCGGAAATCCGGTTCGCCTGGTTAGCGGCGCGGGCCGCCGCGGATGCGGGCGCCGGCGGCGCGGCGCCCGCGCGCGTTCACGCCTGCGCGC
>NZ_SPKJ01000197.1 GCF_009866965.1 Propylenella binzhouense
AGGGCGCGAGCCCCCAGGGCGGCGGGACTTCCGGCCGGCCGCCGCAGCAGGCGCAGCCCGCACCTGGGACTGCGCCCCGCCCGGGCGGCACGGGCGGCCAGGCTCCCGGCCAGGCGCAGGCGCCCGCCAACATCCCGGTTCCGAGCGACGCCAACGTGCTCAGCCGCGAGGGCGACAGGGTCATCATCAAGCGCGGCAACGAGGTCACGATCCGCAAGGACGAGACCCAGCGACTGCGCCAGCAGGCGCGCGACGTGAACACCCGCCGGCTCGACAACGGCCTCAGCGAGTTCACCATCGTGCGTCCGGACGGCACGCGCGTCGTGACGGTCCGGAACGACCAGGGCGACATCCTGCGGCGGGTGCGCGTGCTTCCCGGCGGCCAGGAGGTCGTCCTCATCGACAGCCTGCGGAACGGGCGTGCGCCCAACCGCGGCCCGGTGCCGAACTTCGCCGCGAAGCTTCCGCCGCTCACTGTCAGGATCCCGCGGCAGGAATATATCGTGGAGACCCGGCGCGCCTCGCCCGCCGACATCCGCCAGGCGCTGACGGCGCCGCCGATCGAGAAGGTCACGGAGACCTATACGGTCGACGAGGTCCGCCAGAGCGAGCGGCTGCGCGACATGGTGCGCCGCGTCGACGTCGACACCATCACCTTCGAAACGGCAAGCGCGGACATCGGCCGTGACCAGATCGCCAGCCTCGCCGCGATCGGCAAGGCGCTGGAGGACATCATCAACCGGGATCCCCGGGAAGTGTACCTCATCGAGGGGCACACCGACGCGGTCGGGTCGGATCTCTCCAATCTCGCGCTTTCCGACCGCCGCGCGGAGTCGGTGGCCTACGCGCTCTCGAGCAATTGGCAGATTCCGCCGGAGAACCTCGTCACGCAGGGCTATGGCGAGCAATATCTGAAGGTTCCGACCGAGGCGGCCGAGCGCGAGAATCGCCGGGTGACGATCCGGCGGATCACGCCGCTCGTGCAGGCTCAGCAATAGTCTTCGCGAGCCTTCAACCGGCATCGAAGTTCGAAAGGCGGCGGGAGACCTGCCGCCTTTCTTTCCTTTTGCACGCCGCGGAAGCTGGACGCGCGACGAAAATGCGCCAAATCTGCCGCTGCGGCCGCGACAAGGACCGGGGCCGAGATCCTTCCGCGCGGATGCCGCGCAGAGAAGCCCGGGGGGGCGCTCGATCAGGGTGCTGAGAAGATGAAACTACGAATCGTGTTGTTGGCCGGAACCGTGCTGCCGGGCCTCCTCTGGGGCACCGCTCCGGCACCGGCGGTGGCCCTGCCGGCCGGCGCCGGCCAATCGATCGCCGACGGAGCGGATCCCGATGCGCGGGCCGACGCTCTTCTCCTCGCGCAGGGTGGCCCGCCGGGCGCGGTCGATCCCGAAGAGCTGAAAAAGCGCCGCCAGCAGCAGCAGCAACAGGGAAAGCAGGCGCCCCAGCAGAGACAACAGGCGCCGCAGCAGAAGCAGCAGGCGCCGCAGCAGCGGCAGCAGGCGCCCCAGCAGCGGCAGCAGGCACCGCAGCAGAGGCAGCAGGCCCCGCAGCAGCGCCAGCAGGCGCCCCAGCAGAGGCAACAGGCGCCGCAGCAGAGGCAGCAGGCACCGCAGCAGAAACAGCAGGCACCGCAGCAGAGGCAGCAGGCGCCGCAGCAGCGCCAGCAGGCACCTCAGCAAAGGCAGCAGGCGCCGCAGCAGAAGCAGCAGGCGCCGCAGCAGAAGCAGCAGGCCCAGCCGCCCCGCCAGGAGCAGCAGCGCCAGCAGGCGCCTCAGCAGCGACAGCAGCAGGCGCCACAGCAGCGACAGCAGCAGGCCCAGCCGCCGCAGCGGCAGCAGGCACCCCAGCAGAAACAGCAGGCACCTCAGCAGAAGCAGCAGGCACCTCAGCAGAAGCAACAGGCGCCGCAGCAGAGGCAGCAGGCCCAGCCGCCCCGCCAGGAACAGCAGCGCCAGCAGGCGCCTCAGCAGCGGCAGCAGCAGGCGCCGCAGCAGAGACAGCAAGCCCAGCCGCCGCGCCAGGAGCAGCAGCAGACGCGGCCCGAGCAGGGGCAGCGGCCCGGCTCGCCTGCGACCGGCGCTCCATCGGGGGGACGGCCCGAGCAGTCACAGCGCCCGGGGACGGGCGCAGGTCCGGGCCAGCCTTCGGGCGGCGCGCAGATGCCCGGCGCGCGGCCGGGCCAGGATGCGCCCCAGGGCGGCACGCAG
>NZ_SPKJ01000198.1 GCF_009866965.1 Propylenella binzhouense
CCCGCGCGGCCGGTGCCGGGTCGCGCCCGCCGCGGGGCGGGCCCCGCTCGCCGCCCTCAGCCCGGCGATCCGGTCGGGCACATGCCGGGCGCCGCGGTGAACGGGATGTTCGCCGCGCGCAGGAACTTCGTCACCTCGCGGGCGGAGAGCGCATAGCTGAACTTCGCGGTGTCGACGGTCGTCGCGCCCTTGCCCGGATCGAGCGACAGCCGGTCGCTGAAATAGTGCTGGGCGACGACATAGCCGCACTGGTTGATGATCGGCGAGCCGGAATAGCCGCCGGTGCCGGTGATGCTGTTCTGGACGTTCTCGGTGCCGTCGAGCTTGTTGACGAAGATCGACTGCACGTAGCCGAAGTCGAACTTGACGTTCGGGATCATGTCGGTGGTCGGGAGGCTGTTCTCGTCGATGAGCGAGATGAACTGGTCGTAGGTTTTGTCGTAGCGCTGCGCGAGGCCGGGATAGCCGCCGATCGTCACCGACTCGCCCTCCACGAGATCCTCCGGCTGCGCGAAGGCGAGGAAGGCCGGGTTCGACCAGCCGTCCATCTCGAGCACGGCGGTATCGATGCCGTTGCCCTCGGAGTTCATGCCCTTGAAGAGGACATGGGCGGACTTCACCCCCATCGAGCGGTTGGCGACGACGAAGCGCGAGCCGCCTGCGACGACATGGGTGTTCGTCATCACATGGGTCGGATCGATGAAGAAGGCTGTGCCCCAGCCGCCCTTCACGGGGTCGTAGATGAACGCCACGGAATCGCGCAGCTTGCGCACGAGGTCGACCTGCTCGAGCCGCGCCATCTCGACCTTGCGGCCGCCCGCCGCGGGCGGGCCGCCGCCGGCCGGCGGCTTCTGTGTCCCGGCCGGGTCCGGGAGGAAGGAGGGGACGGGCGGGCCGCCGAAATGGGGAACGAGGCCCCCGGCCCTGTCCGGCGCAGGGCCGGCGGCGCTTCTGGCCGAAGCGAGGGCGGTGGCATCCGAAGGATGCGCGGCCGCCCAGTGTTCCGCCTCCGCGCGCAGCCGCGCCACGTCGATCCCCTCGAACTGGCCGAAGGCGATCTGGGCCGCGAGCACGCTTTGCGGCCAGCCCGTGCTGATCTGGTCGAGCCGCTGCTCGACCAGGAAGAGGAGACGGCCCCGCTCCTGCGGGTCGACAATGGCGGCAGCCGCCTGATATAAAGTGGTGGCCTCAGCCGCCAGGATCTGCGCCGACTTTCCCTCCGCCGACGCCCGCACCGCTCCGAGCGACGCCGACAGCGCGACAAGGATGGTGAAGATCAGTTTCCCCGACATGCGCACCCCCCGGCATGCCTTGCCCCGCCGCCAAATTAGCAGGTGTCGGCGGGCCGGACAGCAGAAAAGAAGCCGCTTCATGAATCGCTCATCCGCCACGGACCATCCCCCCGCCGGGCGCGAAGCCGGTGCCCGGCCGCGGGCGGGCGGACCTTTCGGCGGCGCGCGCCATGCCGGCTGAGGCCGCACCCGCCGCGCCCGGCCCGGAGAACCTCTTCCGCCATCCCTGGCGCTTCGTCACGGAAGCGCCGGCCATGGCGGCGCTGCCGCCCGCAGGCCCGCCGGAGCTCGCCTTCGCGGGCCGTTCCAACGTCGGCAAGTCGAGCCTCATCAACGCGCTGGTGGGGCAGTCGAATCTCGCGCGCACCTCGAACACGCCGGGGCGCACCCAGGCGCTCGTCTTCTTCGTCCCGGACCCGCCGAACGCGGATCCGGACGCGCTGCCGCCGGTCGCGCTCGTCGACATGCCGGGCTACGGCTTCGCGAAGGCACCGAAGAAGGCGGTGGAATCGTGGAACGCGCTCATCCACGATTATTTGCGCGGACGCGTGCCGCTGAAACGGGTCTTCGTGCTGGTCGATTCGCGGCACGGCCTCAAGGCGTCGGACACGACCGTCATGAACGAGCTCGACCGGGCGGCGGTGTCCTACCAGGTCGTCCTCACCAAGACGGACAAGATCAAGGCCTCGGCGCTCGAGGCGGTGCGCGCGGCGACCGCGGAGGCGATCCGCAAGCGCCCGGCCGCGCATCCGGAGATCATCGCCACGTCGAGCGAGAAGGGGGCGGGGCTCGACGCCCTCAGGGCCGAGATCGCCGCCTTCGCCGGCTAGAGCGGAATCCGATCAGGTTGCATCATACCCTGCCGCTTTGAAGTAGTTGGCGCATTCGGCTGGTGGGAAGAGATCGATGAGGC
>NZ_SPKJ01000199.1 GCF_009866965.1 Propylenella binzhouense
GTTCCCGCGCGCAAGGGCGCTGCTGCGGGACGCGGCGCGGGCCTTCGGGCCGAAGGAGCCGGCGGCGCGGGCGCGATGCATCCTCGCCGAGGCCGAGATCGCGCTCGTCTCGCGCGATCTCGGCGGCAGCACGACCGCCCTCGCCGCCGCGCGGGCGGTGCTCGCGGCCCATGGCGACCGCGCGAACGCCGCCCATGCCGGCTATCTCGAGGCCCGCCGGCTTCTCCTGATCGGGCGTCTCGACGAGGCCGAGGCGACGCTCCGTGAACTCAGCTTCGAGGCTCTGCCGCAGGCGTCGCGGACCGGATACTGGCTGGTCGCCGCGGGCATCGCGATGCGGCGCATCCGGGCGGAGCCGGCGCGCGCCGCGCTCGACGAAGCGGAGCATGCCGCGTGCCGGACGGGGATCCCGGCGCTCGCGGCGGAGGTGGAGCGGGCCGCGCGCGCGCTCGCGGCGCCTGCCGCGATCCTCGTCGCGCGCGCAGAAAGCCGGCCTGCCGGGCTCGCCGAGATCGAGGCGCTCATCGCCTCGGACACATTCGTGGTGGATGCGTGCCGCAATGTCGTGCGCGCCGGGGCGGCGATCTTCCCGTTTGCGGGACGGCCGGTCCTCTTCGCGCTCGCCCGGACGCTCGCCGCGGCATGGCCCGCGGACGTATCGCGCGAAGAGCTGGTCGCCTGCGCCTTCCGGGCGCGCGAGGCAGACGAATCGCACCGCGCAAGGCTACGCGTCGAGATCGGCCGGCTGCGGAAGATGCTCGGCCTGATCGCCGGACTGCATGCGACGCGCCGCGGCTTCGCGCTCAGGCCGCACGGCCGGCGAAGCGTGGCCGTCCTCGCACCGCCCGTCGAAGGAGACCATGCCGACGTGCTGGCGCTCCTCGCGGACGGCGAGGCGTGGTCGAGCTCTGCGCTCGCGCTGGCGCTCGGCGTGAGCCCCCGCACCGTCCAGCGCGCGCTCGAGGCGCTGGCGGAGGCCGGAAAGGTCGAATCCTTCGGCCGCGGCCGGGCCTGCCGCTGGATGGCGCCGAACGTGCCGGGCTTCCCGACAAGCTTGTTGCTCCCGGCTCCGCCAGCGCACGGTTAGGATGGCATCATGAAACGCGCCCCTGCCGAGATCCTCCGCGAATACGGACCCTTTCCCGAGATCGAGGGGGTGCACGGGGTCAGCTTCGACGGGCGGCGGGTCTGGTTCGCCTCGGGCGACCGGCTGAACGCCCTCGATCCCGAAGCCGGGGAGATCGTCGGCGCGCTGGCAGTCCCCGCCGATGCGGGAACGGCCTTCGACGGAAAGCACCTGTTCCAGATCGCCGGCTCCGAGATCCGCAAGATCGATCCGGAGACGGGCGCGGTGCTCGGCACGATCCCGGCCCCCGGAAGCGGCGGCGATTCGGGGCTCGCCTGGGCCGAAGGGGCGCTCTGGGTCGGCCAGCACCGCGGCCGCAAGATCCACCAGGTCGATCCGGAAACCGGGGCCGTGCTCCGCACCATCGAATCGGACCGCTTCGTCACCGGCGTCACCTGGGTGGAGGGCGAGCTCTGGCACGGCACCTGGGAGGAGGAGACGAGCGACCTGCGCCGCGTCGATCCGGAGACGGGAGAGGTGCTCGAATGCCTCGAAATGCCGGCCGGCACCGGCGTCTCCGGGCTCGAATCGGATGGCAGCGACCGGCTCTTCTGCGGCGGCGGGAGCAGCGGAAAGGTGCGGGCCGTCCGCCGTCCGGGAAGGCCGGCCGGTGCGGCGCGCTAGGAAAGTCCCCGCAGGCGGCCGAGACCGCCCGCCGCGGGGGAGCCTCAGAGGTTCGGGAGCGAGCGACGGCGCCCTGCCGGACCGCAGGGCGAAGCCGGCGCATGGACGGACTGGTACAGCCGGGTGGACTCGAACCACCGACCTTCGGAGCCACAATCCGACGCTCTAACCAACTGAGCTACGGCTGCATGAGACCAGTCGGCCGCCCGGCCGGAAGGCTCCGGGGCGGCGCGGGCGGACCCTAGTCGATCGGGCCCTCCCTTTGCAAGTGCGCCCGCGCAGGCGGGCGCGGGCGTAAGGCCTTTGCAAGTGCGCCCGCGCAGGCGGGCGCGGGCGTAAGGCGACCGCGCGGCGCCACCAGGGCGCCCGCGGGAATGGCCGGGCGGTTCCGTCCGCCCCGGCCGGGCCCTCAGGCCTGGGCGGC
>NZ_SPKJ01000002.1 GCF_009866965.1 Propylenella binzhouense
GGCGGCGCGTCCGTCGCCGGCGGCGCGGTCGGCGCCTACCAGGCCGGATCGGCCGGCCAGAGCGGACTCGGCGGCGTGGCGGCCGGGACGAGAGGCGTGGCGAAGGCCAGCGCGATGACCGCGACGAGCCCGCTGCGCCGCGCAGCCGCGTCGATGCGCGAGAGCTACGTCGCAGGCGGCCAAACCAGTGCCGCCTATGCGGGTGGTCCACCGCCGGCCGCGGCCGCTTCCACCTCTTCTGCCGCCGCTGACGGTTCGCCCGCTTGGGCGCGGCGCATGCGCCAGAGCCAAGCCATGAGCCACGGGGCGACCGCCGTCGCTCACGCACTTAAGTCCGGCGATGCCGGCGGCAGCGGCACCTCCATCAGCCTGTCTGAGAGGGACTGAGGATGTTCTTCAAGCGAGCGAGCGTCCGCTACGGCAAGACGCCCGAACCCGAGACCCCGTATCAGCGCGCGGCGCAAGCCTGGGACGAGCGCATCGGCTCCGCCCGCGTCCAAGCCAAGAACTGGCGGCTCATGGCCTTGGGCGAGCTCGCGCTCGTCGCCGGCCTCTCGGCCGCGCTCGTCTTCCAGTCCGCCCGCGGCACCGTCACGCCCTGGGTGGTGCAGGTCGATCGGCTGGGCCAAGCCCAGGCCGTCAAACCGGCGGTCGCCGACTACCGCCCGACCGACCCGCAGATCGCCTGGCACCTCGCCCGCTTCGTCGAGAACGTCCGCTCGATCCCGGCCGACCCGATCGTGCTCAGGCAGAACTGGCTCCGCGCTTACGACTTCACCACCGACCGCGGCGCGGCCGCGCTCAACGACTTCGCCCGCGCCAACGATCCGTTCGCCAGGGTCGGCCGGGAGCAGGTCGCGGTCGAGATCTCGAGCGTCATCCGGGCGTCGGAAAACAGCTTCCGCGTCGCCTGGATCGAGCGGCGCTACCAAGAGGGCCAGCTCGCCGCGACCGAGCGGTGGACGGCGATCCTGACGGTGGTGCTGCAGACCCCGCGCGATGCCGAGCGGCTGCGCAAGAACCCGCTCGGCGTCTACGTCCACGCCCTCAACTGGTCCCGGGAACTCAGCCAATGACCCCGCCGCACATCCGCCGAGCCGGAACGGCGGCTCTCCTCGTTTCCGGCTTTGCGCTTGGCGGTTGCCAGACCTTCAAGCCGCCCGCGATCGATTACGATGCCAGCGTCCCACCGCTACCAACCCCAGTCGCCGCAACCGTGCAGGACACCGGCCCGCGTCCGCTGCACCGGCCACCCGCCGTGACGCCCTCGCGCGGCGGTGCGGGGAGCGAGGCGAGCGACCCCTTGGAGCGGGTCGCGATCGCCAACCGCGCCGCCCGGATCGAACCGCGGCGCGAGGGCTATTACAACGCCGTCCAGGTCTACAGCTTCAGCCCCGGCGCGCTCTACCGAATTTATGCCTCGCCCGGGAAGGTCACCGACATCGCGCTCGAGTACGGCGAACAGCTCACCGGCACCGGGCCGATCGCGGCCGGCGACACGGCGCGCTGGATCATCGGCGACACGACGAGCGGCGCAGGCGAGACCTGGCGCGTGCATGTGCTCATCAAGCCGACCCGGCCCGACATCGACACCAACCTCGTCATCAACACCGACCGGCGCACCTACCACCTTGAGCTCCTGTCGCGGGAGCGCACGCACATGCCGTCAGTCGCCTGGTTCTACCCGCAAGATCCGACGCGGCCCCGCACTGCCGTGCCGACCACGCCGGCGCCGCCCGATCCCGCCAACGTGCGCTTCCGCTACGCGATCGAGATCCAAGGCGAGGCGCCTCCGTGGCGGCCGCGGCGGGTCTTCGACGACGGGCGCAAGGTCTACATCGAGTTCGCGCCCGGCATCGTGCAGGGCGAGATGCCGCCGCTGTTCGTGATCGGCGCCGACGGCAAGACTGAGGTCGTCAACTATCGCGCCTACGGCAACTACCTGATCGTCGACCGGCTGTTCGCGGCGGCCGAGCTGCGCCTCGGCGCCGGGAAGACCCAGCAGGTAGTGCGGATCGTGCGAACGGACGGGAGGCGGACATCGTGAGCGAAGAACGCCCGAAAGGGGAGAAGGAGATCGCGCAGGAGCTGCGCCTGCGGCCGGAGCCGCCGCGGGTCACCCGGCTGTCGCGCAAGGTGCTGACCGCGCTCGGCGCCGTGGCAGGTCTCGGGATTGGCGGGGCGCTCCTGTTCGCACTTCAGACGCGCGATGCGGACACGCCGGCCGAGCTCTACAACACGGATCGCAAGCCGACCGCGGATGGTTTGGTCACCTTGCCGCGGGATTATTCGGGGCTGCCAAGGGACGTGCCGCAGCTCGGGCCGCCGCTTCCGGGTGACCTCGGCCGTCCGATCGTCTCGGCTCAGAACCGGGGTCAGCCCGTGCCGGTCCCGCCCACGGCTGCCCCACCCGTACCGCAGATCGACCCGGCCGAGCAGCGTCGCCTCCAGGAGATGGAAGCAGCGCGGGTGAGCCGACTGTTCGCGCAGACGGAGGGCATAACGCAGTCGGCGGTTCCGATCGGCGCTGCCGGCGGGGAGGGGACGCCATCCGCCGAACGCCGGACCTCCGACGACGCGATCGCGCAGAACGGCCAGGATCGCAAGCTCGCGTTCCTGAACGCGGCCGTCGATCGCCGCACCGTCAGCCCGGATCGCGTCCGTGCGCCGGCGAGTCCCTACGTGCTGCAGGCCGGCAACGTCATCCCGGCCGCGATGGTCACCGGCTTGCGCTCCGACCTGCCGGGCCAGGTGGTCGCGCAGGTGACTGAGAACGTCTACGACAGCCCAAGCGGCCGCTATCTTTTGATCCCGCAGGGCTCGCGCCTAACCGGTCAGTACGACGCCCAGGTCTCGTTCGGGCAGTCGCGCGTCCTGCTCGTCTGGAACCGGCTGCTGCTCCCGAACGGCCGCTCGATCGTGCTGGAGCGCCAGCCGGGCACGGACGGCGGCGGCTACGCGGGGCTGGAGGACGGCGTGAACTACCACTGGGGCCGCCTGCTCATGGCCGCGGGCCTCGCCACGCTGCTCGGGGTCGCAACGGAGCTCGGTCAGGACGACGAGGACGAGATCGCCCGCGCCATCCGCGAGAGCGGCCAGGACACGGTCGGGCGCGCCGGCGACCAGCTCGTGCGCCAGCAGATGAACGTGCAGCCGACGCTCACCGTCCGGCCTGGCTTCCCGGTGCGGGTGATCGTCACCCGTGACCTCGTCCTCGAGCCATACAGGGGGTGATCCATGGCGAAGCTGAAGCTCGGACCGCTGGTGGATGACAAGCCGATCAGGCTCACGATCGAGCTGCCGGCGCAGGTACATCGCGATCTTGCCGCCTATGCCGAGGTGCTGGGTCGGGAGGGCGGCCAGCCAGTGGAGCCGGCAAAGCTCGTTGCCCCGATGCTGGCGCGCTTTATGGCTACCGACAGGGCATTTAGGCGGCTCAAGCGCAGCGACACGAGCGCCCTATCGCGTGCTTCAGATAGCGCCGAACAGCATCGTGGAGATCGACGCGAGCCAGGAGGCTAGCTTTCCGCTCGCCAGGCGGCCCTGCACCTTGAGGCGGTCGCGGAGCATGGCCACAAAGCGGTGCCGGACTGGATTGTCGTTTCCGACAAGCCAAACGGCGGTGACCGGAATGGACGCGTTGGCTTCTGCAATCGGCCGGAATGCCACGCCGGGATAACTCGCGCCTGCTGCCGAGATCCCGAGTACTGTGGCTCCAAATCCCAGCCCGATCATTCCGAGGAGCGCCTCGCGAGAGATGAAATGCTCCTCGGCCTGGAGATGGCTGTCGGGCGCGATTCGGCCAGCAAGAAGGGCTGTGAGCACCGAGCCACTTTCCCAAGTCCGCATCACCATTGAAGCCTTGGCGAGATCCGACCAGGTGACCGTGTCCTGGGAGGCTAACACGCAGTCTTCAGGAAGTGCCGCCACCAGCGGCTCGTCCCAGAGACGCAGTGTGGCGAACTCCGGCGAGCTAACCTCGAGCACCGTGAAAGCCAAGTCGATTCTGAGTTCGCGCAAGGCGGTCAGAAGATCGGACGGGCTGCCTTCGTAGAGCTCGATCATGACCTCCGGACTGGCGCGCCGGAAGGCAAGAAGGGCCTCGCGCAGTGGGCCGGCACTGAGGGAGAGGTAAAAGCCAAGCGGCAGTAGCCCAGCCTCCGCTCGCCCTACGCGCATTGCGAGACCGAGCACCTGATCAACCTCACGGATGATTCTCCGAGCGGCTCGGAGCAGGTGCCTGCCGACGAATGTTAGATGCACGCCGCGAGGGTGGCGCTCGAACAAGTTGGTGTGGAGCCGATCTTCAAGACGCTGAATATGTTGGCTCACTGTAGGTTGTAGCACGCCGAGTGCCGAAGCGGCGCCGCTGAAGCTCCCGGCGTCAGCCACCGCGATGAAGTAGCGGAGCTGGCGCAGTTCTATGCTCCTGTGCCGGTCAGGGCGCTGTCCCGGCACCATGGCTTAGCTAGCCTCGGAGAGGTAGCTGTGCAGCCGTCGGTACCGGAAGTACGAAGCAAGACGGAGCGCGCCCGATTGGCTCATTGCTCTGCCCTGGTGCAGTAAACCAGCCGAGGCTGAAGCAGGCGCTGGGGACGGAAGACCAACGCGCCTAGCCATCCGGGCCCCTCTGATACAGCCCAAAGAACAGGCCGCAGTCGACGAGCACGCGCCCGTCCGGCGTCCAGGAGGTTTTTCGACCCGGCGACACGGCGCCGCCAAGGAAGGTGAGCGGCGGTGCCGCCGTGCGGCCCGCTTTCCGTCCTCGCGAGCGCCATTGCCGCGTCGGAGATGTGGTTTCAGTCGTCATACTTCATCTCACTGCGGCTCGCACCGGAACGCTCAAGGAACTCGGAGAGAGCCCCGCGGCGGATCATCAGGTTGTCACCAGCGACAGAACGCTCGCGTTGACTGGGTCCAGGGTTCAGCGCCGTCGAGCCGGCTCTGGTTGACTTTCCTTCGCGGCCGGCTCTTCATCGGCGACACTTTCGGCGTCTTGCCCAGCCTCGATCTCCGCCTTCGCGGCAAACCAGTGATCGAGATGCTTCCCTTCGGGGCAGTTCTCGCGCTCCCAGAGCAAGTAGGCGCGCCGACGGATCCGCGATTCCACCTCCTCGTTCATCTCCGTGCCCTCGTTCATCTTGGTGCCCTTGTTCATGACATCTCTCCTGCTTTGCCGTCTTCCGCTCGGTTGTCCCATGATGGCCCAGGTGGATCCCCCGTCCGCCGGGACACCAGGACCATCGTCGTTCCTGTTTCGAGGCCGATCTCGTGCACGGCGCCGAGGGAGGGCTCGTCGCCGAAGTCCGGTGCGTCGTCTGGGGCAGTTTTCGACGTATCGATGGCAACGCACCACGGCTCCGCCCGCGGCGTCGGCAGAACGAATCGGCAGGGCCCATGAGCGGCGTTGAAGAGCAGGCACAGGGTTGCGTGGCTGCCGCGGACAAGGCAGGCCAGCCGGTTGTCGGGCCCGTGCCAGTCCGGCGTACCGCCCTTGGCCCCGAGCCAGGCGACGTCCGCGTCGGTGTAGAAGCTCTCGGCGCGCAGAACCGGATGCGCGTTGCGGAAGGCGATCAGCCGTTGGACGAAGCGTACCAGCTCCGCGTTCCGCTCGACGAGCGACCAGTCGTACCAGGAGATCGCATTGTCCTGGCAGTAAGCGTTGTTGTTGCCGCTTTGCGTGCGACGGAACTCGTCGCCGCCGAGCAGCATCGGCACGCCGCGCGAGAGCAGAAGCGTGGCGAGCAGGTTCTTGATCTGCCGCAGGCGCATGGCCTCGACGCGCGGATCGTCCGTCGGGCCATCAGCGCCGTTGTTGTCGCTGTGATTCTCGTCGAGACCGTCCCGGCCTCCCTCGCCGTTGGCCGCGTTGTGCTTGCGCGCGTAGCTCACGAGGTCGTTGAGCGTGAAGCCGTCATGGCTCGTGACGAAGTTGACGCTGTTGAGCGGGCTTTCGCCCCCGCCGCGGTAAAGGTCGCTGCTGCCGGCCAGCCGGGTCGCGAAGGCTCCTGTCATACCAGGGTCGCCGCGCCAGAAGCGCCGCACGTCGTCGCGGTAGTGGCAATTCCACTCGGCCCAGCGCCGGCCGGGGAAATGTCCCACCTGGAAGGCGCCCCCGGCGTCCCAGGCCTCGGCGATAAGCTTCACGTCGCGCAGGATCGGGTCCTCGGCGATCTGCTCCAGCAGCGGTGGGTTCGGCAAGAGATCGCCGCGGGAGTCTCGCCCGAGCACCGAGGCGAGGTCGAAGCGGAAGCCGTCGACGTGGTACTGCACCACCCAGTGCCGCAGGCAGTCCACGATCATGCCGCGCACCACCGGATGATTGCAGTTCAATGTGTTGCCGCAGCCGGTGTAGTCCGCATACTCGCCGTCCGGTGTCAGGATGTAGTAGATCGCGTTGTCGAGCCCGCGGAAGCTGTAGGTCGGGCCGGTCCTTCCGCCTTCGCCCGTGTGGTTGAAGACGACGTCCAGGATGACCTCGATGCCCGCCCGGTGCAGCTCGCGCACCATGGTCTTGAAGGCGGCAAGCTCGCCGCCCGGCGCGACATCGCCCGCGTAGTCCGGCATCGGCGCGAACAGGGCAACGGGGTTGTAGCCCCAGTAGTCCCGCAGCACCTCGCCAGTGAGCGGGTTTCGTCGGTCTATTGCATCCGGGACGAAGGCCTGTACCGGCATCAGCTCGAGCGTGGTCACGCCCAGCGCCTGAAAGTAGGGGATCTTCTCGATCACGCCGAGATACTGGCCGGGATGGCGGACGCCGGACGAGGGATGGATCGTCAGCCCCCGGACGTGGGTCTCGTAGATGACGGTCTCGCTCCAGGGACGGCGCGGCGGATTGGCGTCCTCCCAATCGAACCGCTCGTCGGCGATCATGCACCGGATGCCCGGCGCCGGAGACGGCGTCGGGGCCGAAACCAGGCTGGACGCGCCGTTGCCGGGCAAGCCGGCGACGGCGCCGGCGTAGGGGTCGAGCAGAACCCGATTCGGATCGAACACATGCCCTGCGGCCGGGACGCGTGGACCATCGGCCTGGAGCGCATAGAATTTCCCGCGAAGGTCTCCCGATAGGCGGGTATGCCAGATGTCCCCGGTCCGATGACGCCGCGGGTCGAAATTGATGCGGGCGGTCGGTTCGACCTGGGCGGCATCGTCGAACAGCAGCAGCGTCATGCGCGTGGCATGTCGGCTGAACACGGCGAGGTTCACGCCATTCCAGCATTCGTGCAGGCCAAGCGGCAGCGGTTCGCCGTCGCCGATTTGGACCGCATGAAGGCGACCGGTGGTCGGCGTGGCTGCCTCGTTCGCCGGCTTGCCTGAGCAGACGGATTTCACGGACTGACCCGCGGCGTCGGCCCGAGGCCGCTCAGGCACCAGTGCGGAGCCGCGCTTAGCCATGCGACACCACGTTCCGGGGTTCGCCTCGCGCGAAAGCCTCAATGTTGTCGAGCGTGGTCTCGATGATGCGGCCAACGGCGCTGTCGGTGTTGTAGGCGTTGTGCGGCGTCACGATCACGTTCGGGAAGCGGAGCAGCACGTGATTGGCCACGAGGGCTCGCAAGTCGTGGCCGTCCGCTGGCGCGTCGGCACGGAAGATCTGCGCCTCCTCGCGGATCAGCGGCTCCTGCGGCAGCACGTCGAGCCCGGCCGCCCTGAGCCGGCCATCCGCGAGCGCCCGCACCAGCGCGGGGATGTCGATTATGTTGCCCCGGGCCGTGTTGATCACCACCGCGCCCGGCTTCATCAGCCCAAACGCCCGGTCGGACAGCAGGCCCGCGGTCTCCGGCGTGGCAGGCACGTGCAGCGTCAGCACGTCGGCCGTCGCGAGCACAGCATCGACATCGGCGTAGCGGAAGCCGAGCCGCTGCGCCGCCGCCTCGTCGGGATGAAGATCGAAGGCAAGGACCGTCATGCCGAAGCCTTTGGCGATCTCGATGGCCCGGCGTCCGATGCGACCTGTCCCGATCACGCCGAGCGTCTTGTCCCGCAACTCGAAGCCGCGCAGGCCGGATTGTGAGAAGTTGCCGCGCCGCGTCCGCTCGACCGCCTCGACCAGGTGACGGGCCACCGCGAGCAGCAGGGCGAATGCGTGCTCCGCGACCGTCGAGTCGCCGTAGTCCGGAACGTTGCTGACGACGATTCCGCGGCTGCGGCAATAGTCTAGGTCAATGTGGTCGTATCCCGTCGAGCGCGTTGCGATGAGCTTCAGCTCTGGGAAGCGCATCAGGACGGCTGCACTCAGGGTCGAGTTGACGAAAGTGCTGATGGTTTCGGCCTCGGCGTGATTGGAAACTGCTTCCTCGTCGAGCGCGTCGCGGGTGCAGACCACCTGATGCTCCGGCTGCAGCCGCAGGCACGCCTGGTGCTCCCATTCCTCCGTTTCGAAGACCACGACCTTCATCGGGCACCTCGCGACCGGTCTGCTTTGCGACGGGACGCCGGCGCCTGCTGGCTTTCGACTTCGGCTACATGCCGGACCGTCGCGACGAAGCTGTCGGGATTGAGCGAGATGGAGTCGATCCCTTCCTCGACCAGGAAGGCGGCGAAGTCGGGGTAGTTGCTGGGGGCTTGGCCGCAGATGCCGATCTTGATCCCCGCCGCATGCGCCTTGCCGATCGCCTCGCGGATGGCGCGCTTAACCGCCTCGCTGCGCTCGTCGAACAGCGGCGCGAGATCGCCCGAGTCGCGATCAACGCCGAGGATCAGCTGGGTGAGGTCGTTCGAGCCGATCGAGAAGCCGTCGAAGCGCGTCGCGAACTCCTCGGCCAGGATCACGTTGGAGGGGATCTCGCACATCATGTAGACTTGCAGCCCGTCCTCGCCGCGTCTCAGCCCGTACTCGGCCATGACCGCGAGCACCCGGTCGGCCTCCTCCGGCGTGCGGCAGAACGGCACCATGACGATGACGTTGGGGAGGCCGATCTCGTCGCGGACCTTGCGCAGCGCCCGGCATTCGAGCGCGAAGCCCTCGCGATAGCGCGCGTCGTAATAGCGCGAAGCGCCGCGCCAGCCGAGCATCGGGTTCTCCTCCTTGGGCTCGAAGGCGGCGCCGCCGATGAGATGGGCGTACTCATTGGTTTTGAAGTCGCTGAGCCGCACGATCACGGGATGGGGATGGAAGGGAGCGGCGATCTTGGCGATGCCGCGCGCGAGCTGTTCGACGAAATGGTCGCGCGGATCGCGATACCCGCGGGTCAGCTCTTCGATCTGGCGGCCGGCTTGACGATCCTCGACCCGGTCGGGGTGGACCAGCGCCATCGGATGGACCTTGATGATGTTGTTGATGATGAATTCCATCCGCGCCAGCCCGACGCCCTTCGCCGGCAGGCGCCACCATTGGAACGCAGCGCCCGGGCTGGCGATGTTCACCATCATGGTGGTGCGCGTTTCAGGCAGTTGCGACAGATCGACTTCTGTCGCCTCAAAGGCGAGCTTACCCTCATAGACATGGCCCTCGTCGCCTTCGGCGCAGGACAGCGTGATCTCCTGTCCGTCGCGGAGGATCTCCGTGGCATGACCGGTGCCGACGATTGCCGGCACTCCCAACTCGCGGCCGACGATGGCGGCATGGCTGGTCGTGCCGCCATGGTCGGTGATGATGCCGGCCGCCTGCTTCATGATCGGCACCCAGTCCGGGTCGGTGATCTCGGTCACCAGGATCGCGCCTGGCCGAAAGCGATCGATCTCCTCGGCGGTCTTGATCACGCAGACCAAACCGGTTGCGATCGCCTGTCCGACCGCGGCGCCGGAGACAAGCCGCTTGCCCTTCTCCTTCAAGCGATAGACCTTCAGCGGCGCCGAGCCCTTGCTCGACTGCACCGTCTCCGGCCGCGCCTGGACGATGGCAAGCTCACCCGTCTCCCCGTCCTTGGCCCATTCCATGTCCATCGGCCGGCCGTAATGTTTCTCGATCACCACGGCCCATCGGGAGAGCTGCAGGATTTCCTCGTCAGCGAGCACGAACGATTCCCGTTCGCGCCGCGTAGTATCGAGGTTCTTGGTCCGCCCGCTGCCGCCCTCGGCATAGACCATCTTCTTTTCCTTCTCCCCCAGCGTCTTCTCGATGATCGGACGGAAGCGCGCCTCATCCAGCGCCGGCTTGAAGGCCAGGTACTTGTCGGGGTTGACCGCGCCCTGCACGACGTTCTCGCCGAGCCCCCAAGCTGCGCTGATGACGACCACGCCGGGAAAGCCGGTCTCGGTGTCGATGGAGAACATCACACCCGATCCCGCCTTGTCGGCGCGCACCATCTGCTGGATGCCAATCGAAAGGGCCACCTGCAGGTGGTCGAAACCCTTGGTCTCACGATAGCTGATGGCGCGGTCGGTGAAGAGCGAGGCGTAGCAGCGCCGGCAAGCCTCCAGGAGGGCCCGTTCGCCGCGCACGTTCAGGAATGTCTCCTGCTGCCCGGCGAAGCTGGCGTCGGGCAGGTCCTCGGCGGTGGCGCTCGAGCGCACGGCGACCGCTGCCTCGTCCCGACCGCTACGCCGAGAGAGCTCACGGTAGGAGGTCCGGATCGCCTCGGCGATCGGCTCGGGGAACTCGCCGTCGAGAAACAGCCGGCGAATCGCCGCGCCGGTTTCGTGCAGCGACGCCGCGCCGCTGTTCATCGCACCGAGGCGCTCGCGCAGACCCGCCTCGATGCCGTTCACCGCCACATACTCACGGTAGGCGGTCGCCGTGGTGGCAAACCCGTCCGGGACGTACACGCCCTCGCCCTTGAGGCTGCGCACCATCTCACCGAGCGAGGCGTTCTTACCGCCCACCTGCGCGACGTCGCCCGCGGTCAGCTCGTCAAACCAGGCGGTATAGGCAGAGGTCATCAGCTTACTCCATTCGCTCAAGCTCGAGCACAGCGTCTCTCGCGCCACCTTTCCGGCGGGCGGCCTGGTGTTCCTTACAGACGCTATAGCTGCCGCGTCCTTACACTTGCAGCGACACCGGGGTGCTCTCGGACGCACCTCGGCCCATGAAGGGCCTAGCGGCTGGAAACCAGCAGCGCCTAGCGACACAAGACCCCTTCCCGAGTGCGAGTGCGATTCGAGGAACTGCCGTTCTGTCGTTTGAATTCTGACGGATCATGCCGTCCTGAGGCACGGGCCAAGGTCGACCATTGCGCGCGTGGCAAGCAGGACATTTCGTGATGAGGATTGGAAACAGCGGCCCAGATCTCCTCGGAGGACGCGGCACCCGCGAACGTCAAGACCCGCAGAGACAGGCGGAGATTGCCCGTGATCTCGCCTTGATCTGCTTGCCTAGCCTTCGCGAGGGGCGGGGCGCTTTCCATCTCTTTGTGGAGGGCGACGATCTCTACGACGCAATGATTGCGGCAATTGATCGAGCCGAGCATCACATCCGCATGGAATCCTTCATCTTCGCGGCTGACGAGGTCGGACAACGGTTCGCATCTGCCCTTGGCCGCAAAGCCCGCGCTGGATTGGACGTACGTCTCCACCTCGACAGCTTCGGCTCCGCTTTCCGAGGGTTCCGGGACCTGCAGCGCGAGCTTGAAGGCGCGGGCGTGCGGTTCCAGTGGTTCCATCCCTTCCGACTCAGCCGTCCGCTCCAGTATCGTCAGCGCAACCATCGCAAGCTCCTTGTGGTCGACGAGCGGGAAGCGTTCCTGGGTGGCTTCAACATCCGGCGCTTGAACTCGCGCGCGCTCCACGGGGAAACACGCCAACGCGACAGCCATGTGCGCGTAGCCGGCGAGCTTGCGCCGCTGGCCGCTGTCTTGTTTGATCGGCTCTGGCACGACCACGGACAGCCTCGCGCTGAGGCTATTCCCGAAGACATGACGGGCCTGGAAGCCCTGCTCGTGCCCAGCTATTCCCACCACTGCCAGCAGCGGCTCGCCTGCCTACACGCGGGCCTGATCGAGAGCGCACGCCGGCACGTATATCTCACCTCGCCGTACTTCGGACCGGGTACGATCGTTGAGGCTGCGCTGCGGGCCGCCGCCGGGCGGGGCGTCGACGTGCGCCTTCTGGTACCTCGCCGGGGCGATCCGCCAGCAGCAGGCTGGGCGACCCGCGCTGCCTACGAGCCGCTTCTCGCTGCAGGCGTGCGGATCTACGAGTACCTGCCGCGCAAGCTCCACGCCAAGACGTCTGTCATTGACGAGGAGTGGGCCGTCGTCGGGTCGGCGAACCTCGACTATCTCAGCCTGTTCCTAAACCAGGAGCTGGTCTTGATCGCCCGAGACCGCACCCTGGCCGAGGCGCTGCGGGTCCAGTATCAACGGGATCTCGAGTGCACGGCGGAAGTGAGCCTGCACCAGTGGCGCCGCCGCAGCTGGAGGAGCCGCGGTCTCGAGCTAATGGGCTGGGTGGCGCGCCGGCTGCTGTGAACGAGGTGGAGAGGTCAGGCAGCCGGCAACCTTTACTTTTGCACGGCCCGACCCCAGTACTGGTCCAAGTTGCTGCGCCACGAATCGTCGGAAGTCTCCTCGAAACTTCCTCGCTCCACCTTGGGCGCCGACGCGAATGCGTCGATCGATGCATCCAGCACGAAAATCTCATGGTCCGCAGTGGCACGCAGATCAGCCCAGCGGATGGCGACCAACTCCTCACCCAGTCCCAGGAAGCCGCCGCGGGAGGCGAGCACATAGGCGATCGCCTGGCGCTCAGGATCGATCACGACATCCTCGATCTCGCCCAGCTTCTCGTCATCCGGCGTGCGGATATCTGCACCAACGACGACATCGGCGCGCATCAGGCGACTCATTTCGGTCACCGGCGTGGTCCGAGCCAGATGGGCGCGCCGCCATGCGGTCCGCGCGTTCGGGTCGTCGCTCTCGAGCCCGACCAGCTCCTGGTGCTCCTGATAGATTTCGCGCATGGACGCGAGCACCCTTTGGCAGGACTGCTCGTCGCCGTCGAGGGCATAGACGTAGGCGGCGTCGCGCAACGACTGCATCTTCTGTCGTGGCGTTCCGGTCATCCCGAACACGCTGTACCCGGCCCCGTACCCACCCGGTGCGACAACGCCGAACCCGACGCTTGCGAGTTCGTCTTCGAAGGCGCGCAGGTCCGTGAGACACTGCTGCGCCACCTGTCTCTCCTGGCCCGCCCCGCCCGGCAGCCCTTCGACATCCGCGGCGCGAACAGCCACAGGCATACTCATCGTAACGACAAGCGTGCAGGCAAGGTGATAAGACACACGCATCTTGCTCTTCCTCCGTTCAGGTGTTTCAAGGCGAGATTCCGGAAGAGGGCCCGTGCAGAGGCCGGCATGAACCACCAGCCCCGTTTTCCAGTGTCCGCTGCACAGGGCAGGCGCAGCAGCGGCTTTCGAACCGCTGCACACCTCCCGCCAGCTCCTACCGTTCGGCCGCCAAGGGCGCGGCCGCGCCAGCATCAGTCATCATCATCATCATCCCGACCGAAGCCGCCGCCATGGAAGAAGCTCTGCAGCTCTTCCCGGGTGAGCTTGCCGTCCTTATCGGTATCCGCATAGTTGAACATCCGCGCATGGGCGGCCTGAACCTCTTCCAGCGACAGCGCGCCATCGCCATCGGTGTCGACCAGGATCATCATCATGGTCATCATGCCAGGGCCCATCATGCGCGGGCCCATCCGATCAGGACGCCAGCCGTATCGATCCCGCCTGTCGGAGTCGATCATTCCGCGGCGGTGACCAGGACCACCGCTAGGGTCCATCATTCCCGGCCCCCTCTCATCGGACCGTTGTCCGGACATCGGGCCGGCGCCCTGTTGGGGCCTCATCATGTCGGGCTGGCCTTGCTGCATCATCCCAGGGCGACCCTGCTGCATCATCGGGCCGCCGGGGCCCTGCTGGGTCTGTGCAACGGCGGTGCCGGCCGCCAGAGCGAAGGCGGAAGCGGCCAGGGCCAGAAGCGTCCTTCTCACGTCGATTCTCCTCTCGGTTGGTGGTCTGAAAACCGGGTTGCGTTGGGCGTAAGTCGCTCTCGATCCGCCGCATATCCTCTGATCCCTTCAGGGCGGGAGCTTCATTCGTTTAGGATGCGCCCGGCCACCAAAGACGCACTCGTTGCCTAGTTGTTACACCTCCACTTGGCTTTCACCGGCCAGGCTTGCCGGGCCTCGCTGGGGGCGCCAGCCGCCGTCCTCAAGGTGGCAAGGGATATCGAGACGGGCACCCGCGCCGAATGGATAGGTCTCGTCGCGGACCGTGATCCGGCCTGGTCCGGCCCAGCCGTCGAGGGCCGAGACGATCATCCGCTCGCAGCCGATGTCGATCTGCAGCCAGTACTGCCGATAGCGGATGCGAAAGCGCAAGCCCTTCAGCTCCTGCGGCAGGCAGGGGTTGAGGCGCAGCACGTCGCCGCGGATCTCCAGACCCGTCTGGCCGCGCTGGACGAGGTCGACCGTGCCGGCCATGGCGCCGAGATGGATGCCCTCCGGCGTCGTGCCACCCTGCACGTCGGCGATGTCGCTCTCCAGCGCCTGCTTCAGCAGCGCCCAGGAGCGCGCCCGGTCTGAGCGCGCCAGCACCCAGGAATGGACGATCCCGCTCAATGTGGAGCCATTTGAGGTGCGCTGGAGATAGTACTCCACCGTGCGCGGGATCAGGTCGGGGTCGAAGGGGAAACCAAGCCTCGCGAACAGGGAGCCGAGCTCCTCCGAGGAAAAGAGGTAGAAGAGCATCAGGGCGTCGGCCTGCTTGGAGGCTTTATAGCGGTTCACCGTGTCGCCTTCCGCCTCCAGGATGCGGTCGAGGCGGTGGATGTCGCCGTACTTCTCGCGATAGCCGGCCCAGTCGAACTCCTCCAGCCGCTCATAGCCCTCGAACTGACTCATCACGCCGTCGTGGAACGGCACGAACATCGTCCGACTGATCTCCTCCCAGCGGGCGATCTCCTGCGGCCCGAGGGCGAGGGTCTCGTCCAACTCGGCGCGACGCTCCGGGTCGAGCAGCGTGCGCGCGTCCAGCGCCCGCAGCAGCACCCAGGCCGCCATGACGTTGGTGTAGGCGTTGTTGTCGAGGCCGGGCGCCTCGGCCCAGGGATAGCGGTCGTGGAACTCGTCCGGGCCCATCACGCCGCGGATCTCGTAGCGGCCGCGCTCGGGGTTGAAGGCGGCAATGCTGGCCCAGAAGCGGGCGATCTCGAACAGCATCTCGGCGCCGTAGAAGGCGAGGAACTCGCGGTCTTCGGTCGCCTCGTAGTAGCGCCAGACGTTGTAGGCGATGGCGGCGTTGACGTGGCGCTGCAAATGCGTGTTGTCAGGCAACCAGCGGCCGGACTTCGGGTTGAGGTGGAGGATCTGCGTCTCCTCGCGCCCGTCGCTGCCGCTCTGCCACGGGTACATCGCACCGCGATAGCCCGCCGCGCGCGCCAGCTGCCGCGCCGCCGGCAGGCGGCGGTGGCGGTAGCGCAAGAGCGCGCGGGTCAGCTCGGGGATGCGCAGGTTGAGGAACGGGAAGATGAACAGCTCGTCCCAGAAGATGTGGCCGCGATAGGCTTCGCCGTGCAACCCGCGCGCCGGCACGCCGGCGTCGAGTTCGACGGTGTTGAAGGAGACCGTCTGCAACAGGTGGAACACGTGCAGCCGCAGGATCATCTGCGTGCGTGGGTGGCCCTCCAGCACCAGGTCGCAGCGGCGCCACAGATGCGACCACGCCAGGACGTGGCCGGCCAGGAGAGCGCCGAAGCGCCCGGCGGCATGCAGTGTCTGCTCGGCGGCGATTCCTGGTTCCGACATGGCGCGGTCGCGGGAGGTGTGCAGGGCAACGACCTTTTCGACCGCGACCGACTGCCCTTCGGCCACAGCGAAAGAGAGCGCATGGGCGATATAGCCCTCCTCCTGCCGGATCTGCCGCTCGGCCTCGACCGGCCCCCCGCCCGCGAACACGTTCGTCCGTGCGGCCTGGGCAATCCGGATATGCGACTGGCTGGTTTCGACGATCAGCAGGATGCCGTCACCGCCGATCTCTCGCGCTTCGAGCGGGACGAGGTGCTTGCCGTTGAGCTGGCGATAACGGGGCACGCCGGCGTTGATGACGCGCCCGTCGAGAGCGGAGAGGACTTCGATCCGCCCCGACCAGTTCTCGGGCGTCAGCGTCCATTCGATTGCGGCGAGGTGCGGCGCGCCCATGTGCACGACGCGCCGGCCGACCAATGTCGTCTCCCGCCCTTGGCGGTCGCGCACGCGCATCGCGCGCCGCAGCACCCCCTGCTTCAAATCCAACTCCTGGCGGTAGGAGAGGATCTCGGCCGCCAGCAGATTGAGCCAGTCTCCGCCTTCCGGCCGGAAGGTGAGGGGCAGCCAGTTCGGCAGGTTGACGAGGTCCTCGTTCTCGATCACCCGCCCGGCGATCTCCGTCTCGATGCGGTTGTAGCCGCCCGCGAGGTAGGTGCCCGGATAATGGATGTCGTCGGCCTCCGCCTCCTCGGCGGCGCCGCGCGTGGCGAAATAGCCGTTGCCCAGGGTGCATAGCGCCTCGCGCAGCCCCTCACGGTCCGGCTCGAAGCCGTCGTAGCGAAGCGTCCAGTCGGTCGTCGCGCCGTCCAGCATGGCGGCCAGCTCGCCCAAAAAGCGGGCCGCCTCCTCGGTGTCGGACAGAACGTAATGCGCGACGGTCGGCTGCGGCGCCTCGGCGATGAGGATGCCGATGCCGCGGTTGGCAAGGGCGGCGAAGGCGTCCTCGTCGGTATCGTCATCGCCGAGATAGAGGGGCAGCACGTCCTCGTGGTCGAGCCCAAGCGCTGCCAGCAGCCACAGCACTGCTTTCCCCTTGTCCCAGTCAAGGCGCGGTCGCAGCTCGAAGACCTTCTTGCCGGTGGTCCGGCGCAGCTCCGGGGTCTCGGCGGCGACAGTCGCGACGGCGGCATCGACACGCGGCACCTCGTCATCGGCGACCAGGCGGTAGTGGACTGCGATAGCAAACTTCTTGCGCTCGACCAGCGCGCCGGCGGCGCCGGCCAGCTCCCGGCGCAGCCGCTCTTCCGCCCGGTCGAGCGCCGGCAGGAACTCGGCGGCGCGCTCATGCTCCTTGCGCAAGCCGCCCGGTCCGGCGATGTCGAAGCCGTGGCTGCCGGCATAGACGAGGCCGTCCAGCCCGACCAGCCGTTCGACCTCGGCGCGGTCGCGGCCGCTGACGATGGCCACCGTGCAGCGCTCCGCTAGCGCCTGCACGACGGCGCGCATCGCATCGGAGAGCACGGCGAGGTCGGGCCGGGCGACGATCGGGGTCAGCGTGCCGTCATAGTCGAGGAAGACGGCCGGACGCCTGCCGGCAAGGCGGGCCCGGATCTCGGCGGCGCGCGCGAGCGCGTTTGGGAGCGCAGCCGCACCGGGACGCAGCTTGGCGTCGTCGCAAAGCTCGGCAAGGTCGCCGACCACGATGTCGGCGCCGTTGGCCCGCAGCACGGCGCCGTCGCCGGCGCGGGCAACGCCGATGACCAGCCCAAACCCGCCGGCCCTGCCAGCCGCGACCCCGGCGATCGCGTCCTCGACGACCGCCGCCCGCGCCGGATCGACGCCGAGACGCTGCGCCGCCTCGAGAAAGGTCTCCGGGTGCGGCTTCCCTCTGAGGCCGAGGCGCGCCGCCTCCACCCCGTCGACCCGCACCTCGAACAGGTCCGATAGGCCTGCCGATTCGAGGACCGCCGTCGTGTTCTTGCTGGACGATACGAGCGCCACCCTCACGCCTCGCGCTTGAAGGTGGCGAATGAAAGCGACCGAGCTCTCGAACACCTCGACGCCACCTTGCGCCAGCAGCTCTTGGAAGATCGCGTTCTTGCGGTTGCCGAGGCCGCAGACCGTCTCCGCCTCGGACGGGTCGGCGGGATCGCCATAGGGCAGGGCGATGCCGCGCGATTCGAGAAAGCTGCGTACCCCCTCGTAGCGCGGCTTGCCGTCGACGAAGCGCTGGTAGTCTCCCTCGGCGTCAAACGGCCGGAAGGGCTCCCCCTGCTGCGCCGCCCGCCGCCCGAGATAATCGTCGAAGAGCTGCTTCCAGGCGGCGGCATGGAGGCCGGCCGTGCGCGTCACCACGCCGTCGAGATCGAATATGACGGCGTTGAGAGCGCTCTTGTCTCGCGCAGTCAGCTGGGCGTGGGTCATCGACATTCGTGCCTTCATGTTCGATCCGTCACGGAGCCTAACCCTCGAGCTCCTCTCGCGTCTTGCCGTGACCTCCTTAGAGACGCGCCGCAGCCCGTCTGGTTACACCTGTCCCGCCGTTCCCAGATCGGCGCCGGTGGCGGAAGTGTCCGGGGCACCGCAACGGCTGCGAAACACACCGGGGCCGCTGCCGCCTGCGTCCCTGACGCCCGGCTGAGGCATGACCTGCTCAACTGCCCTGATTCCCTCCACCGCAAGACGGAACTGCCGCCAGGACGCGCCGCAAGCCGAGCGGCGTCACCAGGGTGGTGACCACGGCCATGATCACGAGGGCGGAGAATAGGTTCGCGACAACGGGATCCGGCTGATCGAACAGGCCCGCTTCCAGGGCGATGCTGGCGATGATGAGCTCGACGGCGCCGCGCCCGCTCATCCCCACGCCGACTGCGACCGCCTCGCGCGAGGACAGCCCGGTGAGCCGCGCCGGTACCCCCGCCCCGATCAGCTTGCCGAGAAACGCTGTTGCCAGCAGCGCCAACAGGAAGCCTGGAACCGCCGTGACGGCACCGAGGTCGACCCGAACCCCTATGGAGGCGAAGAACAGCGGTGCCAGCAGGCCGTTGGTGACGTCTCCGATACTCTGCTTGACGTCGACATAGGGCTCCTCACCGACCGCAGCGGGATCGAAGAACAGGCCTGCCATGAACGGGCCCAGGATGAAGTCCATGCCCAGGAGTTCCGCCAGGATGGCGAAGGCAAGCGCCACGGCCATGAGCGCACTGAAATGCGGCGCCGGGATGCGCAGCCGGTCAACCATCCGGGCGATCCGCGGATAGAGGAGGAGCCCGGCGGCCACACTGATGACGAAGAATGCGCCGACCTTACCAAGCAGCACCAGCATGGACCCAACATCGGGCGTGACCCCTGTCTCGATCACGCCGGTGAGGACCGCAAGCAGCATCAGCCCGATCACGTCGTCAAAGATCGCCGCCGAGACCACCGTGCGGCCCACCCGCGTATGTAGAAGCCCAAGCTCCATAAAGATCCGTACGGTCACGGGCACTGCCGAGATCGACAGCGCCACGCCGACAAGGAGTGCCTGCGCGAATTTCAGCGACGTCTCGGGCAGGAAGGCCCAGGCGAGGGCGAAGCCGCCGGCGAGCGGCAGGAGGACACCGCCGAGGGCGACGGCGAGTGACCCACCCGAATGCTCCGCAATCTCGCTCGGGCGCATCTCTATCCCGGCGAGCAGCAGGAGGAAGAAGATGCCGAACTCGGCGGCCACGTCGAGGAACGGACTCTCGGGCAAATCTGCGAGCAGTGGGAGCGGCAGGGCTGCGGCGGCACCCAGGGCGATGGCCACGCCGGCGACGATCTCGCCCATCGAGGCCGGCTGGCCGATACGCTCGGAGAATTCGCCGAAGAGTCGCGTCGTAACGAGGAGGAGGAAAAGGTGGAGGGCGTGTTCCATTACGCTCCCGTGCGCTTATCGTGAACGCGCAGTCGGACCAAGGCTCCGTCGAACGAGCTTCTCGACCTCCAGGATGACGAACAGCGCGATTCCCACGCCCACCACTGCCAGCCCGTCCTGGAATGCGACGGGCCGCGTGTCGAACAGCGCCTGCATGAACGGCGCGTATGTGAAGAGAAACTGCAGGACCGTGACCATGGCCACGCCGGCCAGCACCGCGCGCGTCCCGAACAGGCCGCGCCAGGTGAGCGACGAGCCGTGCCGGAAGCGCACGCTGAACAGATAGAAGATCTCCATTACGACGATGGTGTTGACCACCAGCGTTCGCGCCGTCTCCAGCGGTAGGCCGCGGGCGAGCGCCCAGAAGAACATCCCGGAGGCGCCGATCAGGAAAAGGACCGAGGCGAAGATGATCTGCCAGACCAGGAGGCCCGACAGGATAGGCTCGTCGGCGGCGCGCGGCGGGCGCCGCATGGCGTCCGGCTCGGTCGGCTCGAAGGCGAGGGTGAGGCCGAGCGTGACCGCGGTCGCCATATTGATCCATAGCACCTGGACCGGGGTGAGCGGCAATGTGAACCCGAGCAGGACGGCGGCGATAATGACGAGGGCCTCGCCCCCGTTCGTCGGCAGCGTCCATGTGATGACTTTCTTGAGGTTGTCGTAGACCGTCCGGCCCTCGCGGACCGCTGCCACGATCGAGGTGAAGTTGTCGTCGGCGAGCACCATTTCGGCCGCCTCCTTGGCTGCCTCGGTTCCCTTGCGGCCCATGGCGATGCCGACATCCGCTCGTTTCAGCGCCGGCGCGTCGTTCACGCCGTCGCCGGTCATCGCCAGCACCGTGCCCTCGGCCTGGAGCGCCTCGACCAGGCGCAGCTTGTGCTCCGGCGCGGTGCGAGCGAAAACGTCGGTCTCGCGACCCACGCGCCGCAGGCCTTCGTCCTCAAGCCGGTCGAGCTCCGCGCCGGTGGCAATGGCGTCGGAATTGGCGATCCCGATCTGCCGGGCGATCGCGCGGGCGGTCGCGGCGTGGTCGCCGGTGATCATCTTGACCCGGATTCCGGCCGCCTGGCAGTCGCGCACCGCCGCGATCGCCTCCTCGCGCGGCGGATCGATCAGGCCGAGCAGGCCGAGCAGCACCAGACCGCCCTCGACGTCGGCGAAGGCGAGGTCGCGCGTTCCGAGCGGCATTGGCTTGGTGGCGATCGCAAGCACCCGCTGTCCCTGCGCCGCCAGCCTCTCCACCAGCTCCTGCCACGCAGCTAAGTCAAGCGGCTCGTCGCCCGCCGGCCAGCGAGCGTGGTCGCACATCGCCAGCACACGCTCCGGCGCTCCCTTCAGGCAGGCGAAGGTCTCGCCGTCATGGCCGTGGTGCAGGGTCGCCATGAAGCGGTGCTCGGCATCAAACGGAATCTCATCCGTCCGCGGGAACTGCTTGCGCAGGGATGCGGGGTCGAGCCCCGCCTTTGCGGTAAACGCGAGCAGCGCCCCCTCCATCGGGTCACCTTCCACGATCCAGCCGTGCTCGGTCCGCTGCAGCGCCGCGTCATTGCAGAGCAGCGCCGCGCGCGCCAGCTCGAGCAGCGGCGGATGCTCGGCCGCGTCCACCTCCTCTTCGTTCCGGCAAATGGCGCCGCGAGGCTCGTAACCGCCGCCGGTGACGTCGAAGATGCCCGTCGCGCTCACCGCCGCGCCGATGGTCATCTCGTTGCGCGTGAGCGTGCCGGTCTTGTCGGTGCAAATGACCGAGACCGAGCCGAGGGTCTCGACCGCAGGCAGGCGGCGCACGATGGCGTTGCGCGCCGCCATGCGCTGCACGCCAATGGCGAGCGCGATCGTCATCACCGCCGGCAGGCCCTCGGGAATCGCCGAGACGGCCAGGCTGACCGAGATCAGGAAGGCGTCCTCTGCGGCGTAGTCGCGGACGAGCACCGCGAAGGCGAAGACCGCCGCGGCGCCGGCGAGAATCACGGCCGTGAGCTGCCGCGCGAAGACGCCCATCTGGCGCAAGAGCGGCGTCGTCAGCGTCTCGACCGTGCCGACCAAGGCGCTGACGCGGCCGATCTCGGTGGCGGCGCCGGTGGCCACCACCACGCCGGCGCCGTGCCCGGCCGCCACCAGCGTTCCCGAGAACGCCATCGAGGTCCGGTCCCCAAGCGAGGCCTCGGGCGGAGCAGGCGCGGGCGACTTCTCCACCGGCACAGATTCCCCCGTCAGCGCCGCCTCCTCGACCCGCAGGCTGCGGCTGCGGACCAGGCGCAAATCGGCCGCCACCCGGTCGCCGGCCTCCAGCAGAACCAGGTCGCCCGGAACCAGATCTTCCGCGGCGATGGTGCGACGGCGGCCGCTGCGAACGACTGAGGCCTGCGGGGCCAGCATGCCGCGGATGGCGTCCAGCGCTCTCTCTGCGCGGCCCTCCTGAACGAAGCCGACGACGGCGTTCACGAGCACAACGGCGAGGATGACGCCCGCGTCGATCAGGTGCCCGAGCGCGACGGTGATCCCGGCCGAGGCCAGCAGGACATAGATCAGCAAGTTATCGAACTGGGCGATGAAGCGGCGGAAAGCGCTGCGCGGCGCCGCGGCCGGCAGACGATTGGGGCCATGTGCCGTTAGTCGCCGCGCCGCATCGGCCTCGTCCAGCCCGTCGTGACCGGTCGCCAGCGCCTGCAGCGCCTCGTCGGCCGGAACGGCGTGCCAGGACCGGTCAAAAATCGCTCCGGTCGGCGCCGCGTGGTTTGCCTGCGTGTCGAGAGCGTCTGCCATGAGTTCCTGATATTTGCGTCGGACTGCTATCGGACATTGGCGCCGCGACGCCGGCGGCCAGCTTTCCGATTAGCCGCGAGTGCGGTCTCGCCGCTCCAGCCTCTATTGCGCCGTGTAGCCGCCGTCGATGACCAGCTCCGTGCCGGTCACGAACTTGGACTCGTCCGATGCCAGATAGAGGACTCCATAGGCGATGTCGTCCGGCTCGCCGACGTGACCGACTGGATGCAGAGCATCAAGTGCCGTTCGGCCCTCCTCGACGCCTCCGTGCTCACGCAGATAGTTCTCCACCATGGGCGTCCAGATGTAGCCGGGATGGATCGAGTTGACCCGGATGCCCAGACCCTGCTTGGCGCAATAGAGCGCGACCGACTTGGTGTAGAGCCGCACGCCGCCCTTGGACGCGTTATACGCGCCGAGGTTCGGGTCGCCGACAAGGCCCTCGATCGAGGAGAGATTGATGATCGAGCCGCCCCTCGGCGGGATCCGCTTCATTGCCAGAATGGCGTGCTTGGTGCCGAGGAAGACGCCGTCGAGGTTGATGCTCATCAGCCGCCGCCAGCGCTCCAGCGTTTCCTCCTCCGGTGCGCCGCCCCAGCCAACTCCGGCATTGTTGACCAGCACATCGAGCCGGCCGAAGTGGTCGAGACTGGTCTGGATCACGCGTTCCCAGGCGCTCTCGTCGGCAACATCGTGGTGGAGGTAGATCGCCTCGCCGCCCGCCTCGTGGATCGTCTGCGCCGCGCGCTCGCCCTCCTCGTCCTTGATGTCGGTCAGCACGACCTTGGCGCCCTCGCGCCCCAGCATCCGGGCCGAGGCCTCGCCGAGCCCCAGCGCGGCCCCGGTCACGATCGCAACCTTGTCCTGCACACGGTCCACTGGCCTCCTCCTTCCCATAGCATCAATATCGTCCATGGCGAGCATCGGGTTGGCGGCCGCGAACTCTCCAAGGAAGCGGCAACTGCAACACGCCGCGACCTTCATCAATAGACGCCGCACGCGCACGCAAATTACCCAGTGGCCGAGGCCGTCCGGCTGCGAGAGCAGACGATCGGCCGCAGTCCCGCCACCTAGCATCACCACGACCGGCGCTGCTCGGGTGCGTTCAACCCCGCGTAACCTGTTGGATCCCGAGCAGGACCAAGCCGATCCCAACGAGCTGGAATGCGCCCAGATCCTCACTGAAGAGGCCGATCCCGATCGCAATGCCGAAGACCGGCGTCATGAAACTGAACGCGTTCGCTCGGGTCAGGGAGCTGCTCTGCAGCACCGCGAACCAGAGATAGAAGGCGAGAGCGGTGCCGAGGAGCGCGAGGGTCACGAGAACGGTCAGGAACCGCGGCGTCCACAGGCCTGAGGGGAGTGGCTCCAGGACAGCCGCGGCGATCAGCAGCGGCACGCCGCCAAACACCAACTGCCATCCCATGGCCATGAGCGGGTCCACGCCATTGGCGACCCGTTTCATGAGGATGTTGCCGATCGCAACGCCGATGGCGGCGAGCAGGACGTAGGCGGTGCCAAGCGAGTATGCGTTGCCGCCATCGGCCAGAACGCGCGGCAAGGTCATGATCGTCACGCCGGCAAAGCCGAGGAGCAGTCCTACACGGTCGCCCGCTCGGAGGCGCTCTCCCAATAGGACCGACGCGAGCACGCCGGCGATCAAGGGCTGCGTGTTCGCGACCACCGTGGCAAAACCCGGGGCAACGAACTGGCTCGCCAGAAACATGCCGAGAAATCCCAAACTGGTCGCCGTCAGGCCGATCCCGACCAGGGAAGCCCAGGTGCTGCATGCGGTCGGGAACGGCCGCCCCAGCGTCATTGCGAACACCAGCAACGCGCCGCCAGCCATGAACGCCCGTGCCGCGGCGAAGTAGAACGGCGGCACCATTTCAAGGCCGACGGTGATCAGCGGAAAGCACAGCGCCCAAAGCAGCATCACTGTGACGATCCGCAGGAGCACCGGGACTGACAGTCGGCCGGATGCAGAACCCTCGTGGGGAGCCTCGTTTACCATCGCGACATGCTCACAACACGACCGTGAGGAGCAGGGCCACGATGCCCGCCGCTAGGCAGTAGTAGAGCATCGGCGCGAGCGTGAAGCGGATGATCGTTCCTTCCTGGCGAAGCAGGCCGACCACCGCCGCCGCCGCGACGACGTTGAGCACCGAGATCATGTTCCCCGCGTTGGCGCCGAGCATTTGCGCCGCCAGCACGACGGTGTCGGGGATTGCGGCGCGCTCGGCGGCGCCGAGCTGGAACAGCGCGAACATCATGTTGCTGAAGGTGGCGCTGCCCGACAGGAAGGCGCCGAGGGCGCCGACGAACGGGGCCAGCAGCGGCCAGCCGGCGCCGACCCAGTCAGCCGCGACCGTCGCCAGCTCCATCGGCATGCTGCCGAGGCCGGCCTGGTTGACGCCGGAATGGATGAAGATGCGCACCATTGGCACGGCTGTGCCCAGCGCCAGCGCGCTGGCGGCGAGGGCGAGACCCGTCTCGCGTAGCGCGGTGCCGGCCTGGCGGGCGCCCATCCCCTGCAGGGGGATGGTGGCCAGCACGACGACGACGAACACGGTCCCTGGCAGGTAGAGCGGTGCGAGCGAGACGGCGACCCCGGTGCCGAGAATTCCCGTCCAGGAGATCATCGCGGCCTGCAACCACTGCTTCAGCGGCAGGAACTCGACGCGGGTCGCGACCAGCAGGAGGGCCAGCAGCAGATAGGGCGCCCAGGCGCGGCCGAGCGGCATTCCGGGGGCCGGCGCGGCGGCGGGCCGATCATCCCCGCCCCGCGGCGGCAGGCGCGGCGGGAGCAGCAGCCCTTTGCGCGCGACCGGCACCACCACCGCGAGCCCGACCAGGGCGCCGATGAGCGAGGGGAACTCCGGCCCGAGCAGCACTGCCACCCCGAGCGCCGGCAGGGTGAAGGCGAGGCCGGCGAACATAGCGAAGCGCCAGGCGCGCAGCCCGTCCCGCCAGCTCCGCCGCGGATCGAAGAAGCGGGTCAGCACCAGCACCAGGATCAGCGGGATGAAGCTGCCGACGAACAGGTCGATGGTGATCGCCTGCACCGCCACAGACCGAAGAAAATCCGATAAGGATGCGTCGCCGATCACGTCGGCCGCGGCAGGGGCGAGATCGCCGCCCTCCTGCAGCCCCTGGGCGAGGCCGACCACGACCGGCGTGCCGATGGCGCCGAACGACACCGGACTGCTGTCGGCGATCAGGGCGAGCACGACAGCGGCCATCGGCGCGAAGCCGAGCGCCACCAGCAGCGGCGCGGTGATCGCCGCCGGAGTCCCAAACCCGGCTGCCCCTTCGAGGAAGGCGCCGAACAGCCAGGCGATCAGGATCACCTGGGCGCGCGGATCGGGGGTGATGCGCTTGAACCCGCCGCGGATCGCCGCCATCGCGCCGCTCGCCGTCAGGGTCTTCAGCAGCAGGATGGCGCCGAACACGATCCACAGGATCGACGCCGCGATCACCACCCCCTCGATCGCCGCTGCGAGCACGTGCCGGACGGAAACGCTCCAGACGACGATGCTCACGGTGGCAGTGAGGGCGAGGCTGATCGGCATCGCTTGGGCGGCCGGCAGGCGCAGGACCACCAGCAGGCCGAGGACGGCGAGCAGGGGCGTCAGCGCGGCCAGAATTAATGGTGCGGACATCGACGCTGGGCGGCCATGCGGTCTTGCTCCGGCTGAGGTGCTGTTGAATGCGCCAACGAAGATCCAAAAGCGTATGTGAGGGCCTCGGTACCGAAGACGCTCAAGGGTGCGCCCGGTTACAGCACCGCGCTGCCGTCACATCCCGGCTCCGCCGCTCGGTCTGCTCGCGTGCTTTGTCTCTCTAGCGTGGCGGACCAGTGGCGGACCAGGAATCGGCATCCAGCCAGCGTAAGGATGGGCAGCCTGTTACGTCTTTTTGCTGTTGGCCCTCCTTTGCAGCGCTACGCGGTTGGCGACGCTTTGCCACAGCCGAGGGCTGCTCTGCCTTGCCTCGCACAGCTGTTCCGTTGAGCTTTGAACCAGAGGAGTTGCGCCGTGAAACCGATCGTAACGCTGACTTTGAACCCGTCGGTCGACGGCTCGGCCCAAGCGGAGGTGGTTCAGCCAATCCGAAAGGTCCGGACAACCGACGAACGGTATGATCCGGGCGGCGGCGGGATCAACGTGGCGCGGGTCGTCCAGGAACTCGGCGGCACGGCGCTCGCGGTCTATATGGCTGGCGGGGCCACTGGCGGCGTGCTCGACGAACTCTTAGATTCCGCAGCAATTCCGCGGCGGCGCATTGCCATCGGGGATCACACCCGTATCAGCCACGCCGTCTACGAACGGTCGAGCGGCCTCGAATACCGGTTCGTCCCCGAAGGTCCGTTGCTGAAGGAGTCCGAATGGCGGGCGTGTCTGGATGCGCTCGAGGACCTCGACTGCGACTACCTCGTGGTCAGTGGCAGCCTGCCGCGCGGCGCTCCGGACGACTTCTATGCCAGAGTCATCGATGTGACCGACCGAAAAAAGGTGAAACTGGTCCTGGACACCTCCGGCCGGGCGCTCCGCCCTGCACTTGAGCGCGGCGTCCACCTGGTCAAGCCCAGCCTCGGGGAGTTCGAAGCGCTGGTCGGACGGCAGCTGCCCCAGCCGGCGCTCCAGGAGGAGGCCGCGCGGGAGCTGGTACGAACGGGAGCGAGCGAAATGCTGGCCTTGACCATGGGCCGCGACGGCGCGCTGCTCGTCACCGCGGACAGCGCCCTCCGGCTGTCCGCCCCCGCAGTGCCGGTGAAGAGCGCCGTCGGCGCCGGCGACAGCTTCGTCGCGGCGATGACGCTTGCGCTCGCACAGGGGCGCTCGTCAGAAGATTCGTTCGCATACGGCACGGCCGCGGGAGCCGCCGCCGTGATGTCGCCCGGAACCGAACTGTGCCGGCGGGAAGACGTCGAGCGCCTCTACGATGAGATGAAGAGGATCAGCGTGCCGTCCTCGATCGCAAGCGGCTGAGTGGAAGGATTGCCCGTCAGCGCACGGCCCACTGCGGGGCGCGCAGTGTCGATCGGTAATCAGGGCTCCCGTCGAGAATTTTCAGACGCCATGCTCGGTCACCCCGATCCCTTTCGGCGAGCAAGACCTGATCTGTCGCGACAACTTGATCCAGCTCAATGTGCGCCTAGACTCCCGCACGGATAATTCCATGATGATGAGGACTGCCACAGGTTCCTGATGCGGGCGCGTACGACAAGGGCGGCACAGATCGGACCCGTGCGGCGGGTAGCGGTGGCGCTTGTCCTGTCGTTGCTTCTCGTGCTCAGCACGAACTTGCACGTCGCGTACGACACGCCGGCATTCGCCGGCGCGGACGTGACGGACATGGGGCAGGTGACGAACGCCGAGCACCAGCCCGACCGCTCGCTGCCGGATGCCCTTGATGGCGTGCACTGCCACTCGTCCGGCTCGTGTCCCTGTTGCGCGCCGGTGGCACTTGCGCCGTTTTTCTTACACCCGGGTCCGGACGACTGGCCATTCCGGCGGGCAACCTCTCTGGCACCGCCCGCTCTCCACTCGCACTTCCGCCCACCTCGTCTCCCTGCGCACGCCTGACGGACGCGTGGCGGCGCTCGATGCGCCGCCCGCTCCGTGAGCCCGAAGACGTTCTTCTGCGCATGGAGTCCCTACGATGCCTGCATTGTCATGCAACCAATTTCCTGCCTCCGAGACGGCTGCCCTCGATGACACGGTAAGCCGGCGACTGTCCGAGTGCCGGGGGGAGTTCTTCCGTTTTTTCCGCCGCCGCCTCGACCGGCGCGAGGACGCCGAGGATGCCTTGCAGGATTTCTGCCTGAAGGTCATCCGCGCGGCACGGAAGCCCGATCACCACGAAAAGATCGATGCCTGGCTCGGCCGCATTCTGCGCAACACGCTGACCGACCACTATCGGCGGCGCGCCGCGCGCCAGCGGGCCGAAGCCGCCTATCGGCGCGAGATCGAAGGCACGGTGTCGGAGGTCGACGCGGATCAGGACGGACTGCCGTGCTGCTGCCTCCACGATGCACTGCCGACGCTCAGGCCGGATTACGCCGAGATCTTGCGGCGCGCTGATCTCGACGAAGAGCCGCGCGAGCGGATTGCCGCCGACCTCGGGCTCACCGCCAACAATCTCGGGGTGCGCCTGCATCGGGCGCGGCGCGCCCTCAGGAAGAAGCTTGAGGACTGCTGCCCGACTTGCCGCGATGGCGGCTTCGGTGACTGCAGCTGCGACGCGGCGCGCGAGAACGACGGCCCGACTCCTTGCGCCGGCGGGCGTAATGGCAACGCTGCCGCTGCGTCTGTATCGGAGACGGCTATCCGCCCCGCCTCCGGCTCGGTGGTCGGCTCGAACGCGGCGCTTCCATGACTCGAACCCGAAAGAGGTAAAGCGATGAAACTCCGTCTCTCGATTGTCGCGGCGCTTGCTGCAATGCCTGCGGTGGCGCTGGCCGATCCGGTCTACGTCCCGCAGGGACACGCCAACTCTATCCTCGTCATCGACGGTGCCGCCGACCGGGTCATCGGCAGCATCGAAGGCGTTCCCGCCGTGCATGGCCTCGCATCGACACCCGATGGCCGGCACCTCGTCGCCGGGAGCGCGGACGAGCGCCCGGCCGGCGCCGGTGCGCCCGACAAGCCCGAAGCCGTCCCCGACGCCGAGCATGCCGCCCACCACCCGGCTGCCGGCGCCGAGGTCGCGCCGCCCTCGGCAACGGTGAGCACGGTCTCGATCATCGACACGGCGGCGGCGGCGGTCATCCGCCGCGTCGATGTCCCGGGCGACGTCCACCATGTCGCGGTGGATCCGACCGGCCGCTTCGCCGCGGTCACCCACCCGGGCCTCGGCGGCGTCACGGCGCTCGATCTCTCCAGCTTCGAGATCGCGGCGACCGTCGCCACGGGGCCGTACGCCAATTACGCCGCCTTCTCGCCGGACGGCCGCCGGCTTTACGTGAGCAACGCCGGCAACGGGACGGTGAGCGAGCTCGACGTCGAGCGCTGGATCGTGCGCCGCAATGTGATCGTCGGGGAGACCCCCGAGCACCTCGTGCTCTCCCGCGACGGCGGCAGGCTCTATGTGAACAACGTGGACGCGGGTACCGTGTCGGTGGTGGACACGCCGACATTCGAGGTCGTCGACAATCTGGCCGCCGGTGCGCCGCTGCACGGCCTCGAGCTGGCTGACGATGGCGATACGATTTTCGTGGCCGTAATGGGCGAGGATCGCGTCGTCGCGTTCGATCTCGCCGGCCGCCAGCGGCGCGATGTCGCGCTGGCGCCCGCGCCCTATCACGTCGCGGCAATAGCCGGGACCGGCAAGCTCTACGTCTCCAGCGACGTGGAGCCGAAGCTCTGGGTTGTCGACGGGGAGACGCTCGCCGTCCTGCACGAGATCGAGATCGACGGCAAAGGCCATCAGATCGCCCAGCCGGCTCGGCGGTAGCGCCGGAACGAAGGTTCAGGCCGAGCATGTTCGAGTCGCAAAGGTGAAGGTCGAGCCATGGACTGGCTTTCGGAGAACTGGCTTTGGGTCGTGATCGGCCTGGCCTTCATCGCCATGCACATGTTCGGCCATGGCGGTCACGGCGGCCATGGACATCGCGGCCGGCGTAATCGTGCCGGCAGGGAAGATCGTTCCGGGCCTGTCGATAGGCCTGACGACAATGCCCCGCCCGCTCATCGCCACTAGGGGAATGCAGCTGGGGTGAGGCCGGCCTGCCGTCGTTCCGGCGGAGCAACAAGCGCCCGGAGCATGGGCCAGAGTTCCCGAGCCTGCGAATAAAGTTCCATCCCCACGCCAACGCAAACGGAGACTGCGATGCTGAACACGAAGCTGGTGACCTGGGCCCTCGGCCTCTGGGCCGCAATCACCTTCGTGGTTTGCGTGGTCTATGGCTTGGTGACGCCGCAAAGCCTGGGTATGCAAGGATTTCTCGAAATGGTGCTGCCGGCCTTCACGTGGCTGACTTGGTGGGGATTTCTGTTGGGCCTCGTCGAGAGCTTCCTGTACGGCGCTTATGCCGGTCTCGTGTTCTGTCCAATTTACAATTGGTTGCAGAGGCGCTGGGGTGGCGTGAAAGATCGGACGGTCTGAGGGGGCGCAGAGGGAGGGCCGAAACAGCGCGTCAACCAGTCTTACGAAAGATGCGCAGCCGCGCTTCCGCCTACCCCGACAGACGAGGGATGCCCTACGCCCTTCCGGGCCGCGCTCGCAGCGGAGTAGACAGTCGCGTGGGATCTTCGCCCGGTTGCGCAGCGCGCCGGCGCTCCGATTCTCCTGATCCGAACGCAGCGCGGCTTCCGACGAGCGACCGGTAAAGTGCAAGATATTGCTCGGCTGGCTTCTGCCATCCAAAGTCCTGCCGCATGGCATTGCGTTGCATCCGGCGCCATGCGAGGGGCTGCTGGAAGCCGGTCAGGGCGCGCTCCAGACCGGCCAGCATCTCCTCCAGAGACTCGCCGGAGAAGGCAAAGCCCGTCGCATTGCGCTCGTTCCGGGCGGAGCTGTCGACCACGGTGTCAGCCAGCCCGCCGACCGCCCGGACCACCGGCAGGGTCCCGTAGCGCATGGCGTAGATTGGGACGAGGCCGAAAGGTTCGAAGCGCGACGGATGCAGCAGGATGTCGCATCCGGCCAGCAGACGTCGGGCGCATCGTTCCTCGTAGCCGATCCGCACCGCGACGCGGCCGGGATAACGCTCCGCCAGAGTCAGCAGGCGGCTCTCCAACCCCCGGTCGCCCTGCCCGTGCAAGGCGAGCTGGGCGCCGGCCCCGACGAGCCACGGCACGGCCTCGGCGACCGTGTCGGCCATCTTTTGTTCGGTCAGGCGGCTCAGGAAGGCGACGACGGGCGTATCCGGTTCGACGGCGAGGCCGAGCTCGCGCTGGAGAGTTTCCTTGCAGACGCGCTTGCCGCCGGTCTCGGCCAGATTGTACCGCCGGGGCAAAGTCGGATCATTGGCAGGATCCCAGACGCCGTAATCGGCTCCGTTCGGAATACCGGCGAGATGCCCGGCCCGGTGACGGAGCAGGCCATCGAGACCGCAGCCGAATTCCGGCGTCTGTATCTCGCGCGCGTAGGTGTGGCTGACCGTTGTCAGACGATCCGCGTAGCGGATTCCCGCCTTCAGGAAGGAGATCCGGCCATGGAACTCGATCCCATCCGGCGAGAAGCACTCCGCCGGGATGCCCAGGCGCGGCAGCCGGTCGGCACCAAACAGCCCTTGGAAGGCGAGGTTATGGATCGTGAAGACGCTTGCCGGACGTTGCGCGGAGTGGTGGTCGAGCAGCAGCGGCACCAGCCCCGCATGCCAGTCGTTTGCGTGGACGACGTCCGCGCGCCAATCCAGCCCCAGCTCGCCTTGCGAGACCCGCGCGGCAGCACGGCTCAGCAGACAGAATCGCACGTCGTTGTCGGGCCAGTCGCGACCATCCGGGTCCTGGTACGGTCCACCCGCTCGGCGATAGAGCGGGGGACAGTCGATCAGCAAGAGCGGCAGATCGGAACCGGGGCTTCGGGCGGGGAGGAGCCGCGCCGGACCTGCGCCCGGCACCTCACCGAGCGGAACCGCACTGCCGAGATGGACCGCGCAGTCCATGACCTCGGGATAGCCGGGAAGCATTACGCGGATGTCGAGACCGAGCTCGCTCAGTGCAGCCGGGAGGGCGGCCGAGGCGTCGGCGAGTCCGCCCGTCTTGACCAGGGGGTAGAATTCGGAGGTGACGAACAGGACCCGCATGATCTTAGCCTGTTTCCTTCTGAGGAGTGCGCGGCAGCCAGCGAGGTGCCAAGCGCCGGCACAAACCGCGCCCTGCCTCTGATTCGGCGTATCTGTCCTAAAGGACGTTCGAGCCAGGCTCGTCCTTACACCGTCACGGTCCGTACCGCTGCGGCGGCGCCAGTCAACGACCGGTCCGAACCCCACGCCGTATCGGTATCCTGTGCGGGGGCTGTGCGTGTAACGAGGGCGCAAGCTGTGCGTCCGATAGGCTGGAGGTGGACGATGTCGGACGATGATCCGAAACATGCGACATCAGGTATAAGCGTCCACCAAACGAGCCGTATGGCGTTCACGGAAAAATCGAGAACTTAGCTCCACTGTCCCAAGAATGCGCCGATCCGCGACGGGCGGCGCGGGTGTACTGTGTCATCGCGGATCGGCTCGTCTCGGGCACCGGCCAGGACTGGCGGCCGAAGGCCCGTTCAGTGTCGGGCGTAAACGTCAGTCGTTCCATCTCCGTGAGCGAGCAGGACATCATAAGGCTCGCTGCCCATGTCCATACCCGGTGACGCAGCTGGCATCCCCGGAGCGGTCAGCCCGACCGCCTCGGGCCGTTCCGACAGTAACCGCCGGACATCCTCCGCGGGGACATGGCCCTCGATCACGTAGCCACCGACGAAAGCCGTGTGACAGGAGGCATGCTCGTCGGCGATCCCGGCCTCAGCCTTCTTCGCCGACAGAGCCTCGTATGAAAGGTTCGTGGCTTCCACGTCGAACCCGGAGGTTCGCATGTGGTCGATCCATCCGCCGCAGCAGCCGCAGTTGGCGTCCTTGTAGACCTGGACCGTCTCGTCCGAAGCAACCGAGGCCATGGACGCCAAAGACACCGGGACGAGGACGGCCGCAGCGGCCGCGAGTGCGATTTTGAGCTTCATGACAGAGTACCTTTCCACAGTCAGCGTTGCAGCTCTGGCGCGACTTCGAGCGCTCAGTGAGCCTCGTGCGCCGTCTGCTCCGTTGCCTGGTGAGGAGTGAACAGGTCCGCCTGATCAGGTCCTTCGACGACGAGCTTGCCGACCAACCCCCGGGCTGCCCGCGAAAGCGCATGGTCGACGAGCACGTATTCGCCCGGGACCTCCAGCTTCAGGTCGACAACCGCCGCAGCGCCCGGAGGCACCGAGATAGTCTGAACGTCCCTGAGCGGTTCGGTTGCCAGAGATGCAAGCTCGTATACTGCGTCGAAGATCTCACCGATAACGTGGAAGCTCGACGTCTTGTTCGGTCCGCCCACGCCGAAATAGATCCTGACCGTCTCGCCGACCTCTGCCGTGAGAGCGTTCTCGCCCGCAAGAGCACCCACGGCGCCGTTGAACACGTAGTACTCCGGGGCTTCGCTCAGGAGCTTCGCCTCGCTCTCCGCGAGCATGCCCTGCGAGCCAAACGCCTCCTGGGTATAGATCTCCCCCTGCATCACGTAGAACTCGCGGTCGACAGCCGGGAGTCCGCCCTCCGGCTCCACGAGAATCAGGCCGTACATCCCGTTGGCGATGTGCGAAGCGGCCGTCGGCACTGCGCAGTGGTAGACATACAGTCCCGGCTTCGTGGCCTTGAAGGCGAAGCCCTTCGTCTCGCCCGGCTCCGCATCGGTGGCATGGGCGCCGCCGCCCGGTCCGGTCACGGCGTGGAAATCGACGTTGTGCTTCATGGCGCTGTCGGCTCGGTTCGCCAGCGTCACCTCAACTGTGTCGCCGACGCGCACGCGCACGAAAGGGCCCGGGACCTTCCTGTTGAAGGTCCAGTAGTGGTAGGTGGCGCCCTCTGCGAGCTGCCCCGTCACCTCAACCGTCTCCAAGCCGATCTTCACCGTCCGGGGCCCGCGGTCGTCAACGGATCCCGGGAGATCGTCTGGAGCACGGATGACGTTGAGCGGGGCGTCTGCCGTCCCGTTCTCGGCCGGGTGGTCATGCGCGTGGCTGCCCGCCGAGAAGGCTGGGGCTGTCGAACCAATGATGAGGACTGCCGCAGCGGCAGTGATCGTGAACCTTTTCATGTCTTTGAGCTCCTGGCGCCGCGGGACGGAGATCGGTTTCTCTCAAAGAGAGTCCCTGCGCCTGTTCTGAATTCCTGCTGGTGGTCTCGCACAGTCCGCGCTGGCGCGCCGGCCGTGCTCAGGATCAGATGCCGCGTGGAGGGCGGCGGAGCCCCGGAACTGTCACCCCGGCCGGAGCTGGCGGGCGACATCTGCAAAAGACTGCCTCGTCGCGGTGATCGCGACAGCACCCTCGGACATTACCGCCGACCACAAGCAGGCACTTACGCAGGGCATGGTGTCGGCGCTGTAGCCATGGCCGCCGTGATGGGAATGGTCTGCTGCCAGCGAGTGATCGGTCTTTCCGTCGCAGTCAATTCCGGCGTGGAGGTGGTGCTGGGCTGGCGACGCCGTTGCCATCGACGCGGCATGAACAGGCCCCTGAAGGAGGAGCCCCGCGGCTGCTCCTAACACGAGGACCAGAGCAATGAATCGGGCCAGCGATGCCATTCCTAAACAGCCATATGCCCTTGTTTCACCCGATCGTCTGCCCGGCAATGACCATGACAGAGGACTGACGCCACCCACGGGTAGAGCATGATGGGCACGAGTTCCAGACCGAGGGTGTAACCCAGGCATCCAGAGACGTCGGTGGCGCTTTCCCTCCCGTGCGGAGACCATTCTTGACCATGCGCTCAGATCTCTCTGCGAAAACCATCGGTTGATATTCATTCACCATGCCTGCCGCATCTCCCGCAGCGCTGCTGTGCTGGCGCCCGATGCCGTGCTGTCAAACGCCCGCTCGCATAGTTGAATCGCGCTGAGACACCACATATGCGGAGTCCGCGGGTACCGACATTGCGCTGGATCAAGTTCAGACCCGAAGCACCTTGGCCAGGCTTCCCTAATCGCCAACGAGCCGTCCGCGATTGTAGCCTCTTATACGACGGCGTTCGGGTGCATCGTTAGTTCGCGGCTCCTGGTGAATTCACCACCACTTATTTAGCACCCTGAAGTGCTCCCCGTTTCGACCGGACAGGCGGCGTAAGCAGGGGACCCAGGCATAGACCTGGGGCTACGCCTATGTCCGAGGAGTTCTCCCGCGCGGAGGTGATCAGCGGCGTCGCCCGGCGGCGTCGGTTCACGGCCGAGCAGAAGCTCGCGATCGTCGCCGAGACGATGCAGCCGGGCATGTCGATCAGCTACGTTGCCCGCAGCCACGGGCTCTCGCCGAGCCTCGTGTTCCGGTGGAGGCGGCTGATGACCGATGGCGGCCGCGAGGCGGTGCGTGCGGACGACGACGTGGTGCCGGCCGCCGAGGCGCGCCGGCTCGAGGAGCGCGTCCGCGCGCTCGAGCGCCAGCTCGGGCGCAAGACGCTCGAGGTGGAGATCCTGAAAGAGGCGCTGGACCTCGCCCGGGCAAAAAAACCGACCTTGCTGTCCAGCTCGCGGCCGGGGGACGGTTCCCGGTGAAGGCGGTGACCGAGACCCTCGGCGTCGCCCGCTCGAACGTCGTCGAGCGCGTGAAGGCGGCTCGGCCGAAGCGCGGCCCCCAGATCCGCGAGGGCGATCTGGAGCTCACGGCCGACATCCGGCGCCCCGTCGACGAGAGGCCGACCTACGGGTACCGGCGGATCGCCGCGCTTCTCAGGCGCGAGCGGCGGACCGCCGAAGAGCCGTCCGTCAACGCGAAGCGCGTCTACCGGCTGATGAAGAAGAACGGGCTGCTCCTCGCCCGGCACAGCGGGCGCCGCTTGGCACGGCGGCACGAGGGAGAGGTCGCGACGCCGCGTTCGAACATCCGCTGGTGCTCCGACGCGCTCGAGTTCTCGTGCTGGAACGGCGAGGTGGTGCGCGTCGCCTTCGCGCTCGACTGTCACGACCGCGAGGTCATCGGGTGGACGGCGACAACCGCCGGCATCTCGGGCGAGATGATCCGCGACATGATGGTCGAGTGCGTCGAGACCAGGTTCGGCTCGCCACGGGCGCCGGAGCGCATCCAGTGGCTGACCGACAATGGCTCGACCTACGCCGCGGCGAAGACGATCGACATGGCGCTCGCGCTGAACCTCGAGCCCTGCTTCACGCCCGTCGAGAGCCCCGAGAGCAATGGTCTCGCCGAAGCCTTCGTGAAGACGTTCAAGCGCGACTACGTCCGCGTGAACCCGATCCCCGACGCGGCGACCGCCATCGCCGCCGTCAGGGACTGGATGGAGGACTACAACACCGTCCATCCTCACAGCCGGCTCGGATATCGCTCGCCCCGCGAGTACCTCCGGGCCATGTCGCAGCCTACCGCGTGTCCGGTCTGACAGGGTCAACACCACACCCGCCCTAGCATTGTGCTTCGAGGTCTTCATAGATAGCGCATGTAAGAACTTGACAAGCCCCGCGTCGGAAAGAACCGGAGATGACGATGTCTGATGATCCGGAACGCGCTGGCGAGGCAGAGAGCGAGCCGAAAGGAGCTACGTTGCGGGCGGACGCTGCCGTGCGCCGAGCTCTCGTGGAAAGTCGCTGTCAGATGCTCGGCTTCCTTCGGCGGCGGCTGGGGAGCGCGGAAGAAGCGGAAGACGTGCTTCAGGCCTTCATGCTTCGGGCGCTCGAGCGCTCGGCCGAGCTGCGCGACGTGCGGACGGTCCGCGGCTGGTTAAGCCGGATCCTTGCCACGACCATCGTCGACCATCAGCGTCGCGCCGCCAGACGGCGGCAGCGGGAGGCGGTCATGAGCCCTGACGATCTCGAAGCCTTGTCGATCGAGCCCGATGCCGAGCTGGACGAGGCGGTCTGCAACTGCCTTTACAAGCTCCTTCCAACGATAAAGCCGGAATATGCCGAGGTGATCTGGCGGATCGACCTGCTGGGAGAGCCACGGGACCGTGTGGCCGCAAGCCTCGGCGTTAGCTTGAACAACATCACCGTGAGGCTGCACCGCGGTCGGCAGGCGCTGAAGAAGCGGTTGGAGGAGATGTGCGAGATCTGCCCGGTGCACGGCTTTCTCGACTGCCGCTGCGAGGAGGCGGAGCGCGCCCGCCGCCAGCGCGAGGAAGCGGCTGCTGCCTTGGACCTGTAATGCGGGAGACCTTGCCGCGTCCATATTCGCAGACGCCGAGAACTCCGGTCCCGCCTGGGGCTCTGCTGCACGGAGCCGGCGGTCCTTCAACAGTGCAGCGCATCCGGCACCAAGAGGAGACATACGATGAAGCCAGACACCAACACCCCGATGGCGGGTCCATCCGCTCGCAGCGGAGATTCCTGTTGTGGCCACGGCGCGCGTGAGGCGACCGAGGAGACTCGGCCGCCGGTGGCGGCCGAGAAGCCCGTTGCGGATCGGCAAGCAGCGGCCGCACCAGAGACCGCACGTGCACAGACCACGGGTGCCAAGTCGAGGGGCTGCTGTTGCGGCGGCTAACCACCGGCGGGCGTGCGGGAACAGGACCAAGTGCCGCGTTCCCGCACGCCCGTACGGCGCAGCTTTCGGGCGGCGTCCGTCCGGCATCACCCGACCATTCCTGATTAGCATCCCAGGAGGCTCGCATTGCAGACAGTGACGCTTGAGGTCGGCGGCCTCTTCGAAGAGCTCGATCATCTTGGTGTCGAGAAGCAGCTCAACGGAGAGAAGGGCGTCATTAGGGCAAGCGCCAACCCTGCCTCCGGCAGCGTCACGGTCGATTATGACGAGGCGGTGACGAGCGCCGAGGCACTGCGGAGGACGGTGAAGTCCTGCGGCTTCCGCTGCCGCGGTAAGGTGGTGCCACGACACGTCTGCAGACCAGACAGCGCCACAGTGCCGCCGCAGACCCCGACGCACTGTGGACATGCCCAAACGTCGAGAACCGGCGCACCGGGGCCAGGCGCTTCGACGCGCCAGGCCTCCGCGCCTGCGCATGACGAAATGGCGCACGAGATGGGCCATGACGTCGGCATGGACATGCAGGACATGGTCCGCGACATGCGGAACCGCTTCTGGATCGCGCTCGTCTTTACAATCCCGATCTTCGTCTATTCGCCGATGGGCGGGATGTTCACCCCGCCGGCGCCGCCCTTTGGCCTTGACCTCGACCTCTGGCTGTTCTTCCTCGCCAGCGCCGCAGTGCTCTATCCGGTCTGGCCGTTCGTGGTCGCCGCCTGGCGGGCGCTCAAGAACGGCGTGCTCAACATGGCCGTCCTCGTCGTGCTCTCCGTCGGCACCGGCTACATCTTCAGCGTCGGCTCGACCTTCTTCTTCCCCGGCGTGCAATTCTATGAAGCCGTTGCGGTGCTGCTGGTGTTCATCCTGCTCGGCCACTGGCTGGAGATGCGGGCGCGCGCCGGCGCCTCGGCGGCGATCCGGGCGTTGCTCGATCTCGCTCCGCCGATGGCCACCGTGCTGCGCGACGGCCGCGAGGTCGAACTGCCCACCGCCGAGGTTCAGGCCGGCGACACCGTCGTCATTCGGCCGGGCAACAAGATCCCGGTCGACGGTGAGATTATCGAGGGCGAGTCCCTCGTCGACGAGTCGATGCTCACCGGCGAGTCCATGCCGGTGCAGAAGGCGCCGGGCGACGAGGTGATCGGCGCCACCATCAACAAGAGCGGCAGCTTCAAGTACCGGGCCACCAAGGTGGGCGCCGACACGGCGCTGGCGCAGATCGTCAAGCTGGTGCAGGAGGCGCAGAACTCCAAGGCGCCGGCCCAGCTCCTCGCCGACAAGGCCTCCCAATGGCTGGTGCTGATCGCGATTGTCATCGGTCTAGTCACCTTCGCCGTGTGGTTCTGGTGGATCGGCGAGCCGCTGCTGTTCGCGCTGACCCTCACCATCACGGTCTTCGTCATCGCCTGCCCTGACGCGCTCGGGCTCGCGACCCCTATGGCGGTGATGGTCGGCACCGGGCTCGGCGCCACGCACGGCATCCTGTTCAAGAACGCGAGCGCGCTCGAGGAAGCGACCAAGCTCGACGTCATCGTCTTCGACAAGACCGGCACGCTCACCATGGGCCAGCCCAAGGTCGTCGAGGTCGTGCCGGCGCCCGACCGCACAGAAGATGACGTGCTGCGTGCGGCGGCGGCGGTTGAGCGCGGCTCCGACCACCCGCTCGCCCTGGCGATCGTCGAGCGCGCCGAAAGTCTCGACGTCCCTGAGACGCGCGCTTTCCTCAACCTCGAAGGCAAGGGCGCACGCGCGGAGATCCGTGGTCGCACAGTGCTGATCGGCAATCGCCGCCTCATGGACGACGAGCGGGTCGACCTCGGCGGCCTCGCTGACGAGGCGGAACGGCTGAAGGGCGCCGGTCGCACCGTGGTCCATGTCGCCGAAGGCGGCGTTGCTGCCGGTCTGATCGCCATTGCCGACGCGCCACGACCGTCGGCGGCCAGGACGCTCGCGGCCCTGCGCCAGCGCGGGCTACAGGTTGCGATGCTGACCGGCGACAATGCCGGCACGGCAAGACGGATCGCGGAGGAGCTCGGCGGCATCGATATCGTGCTGGCCGATGTGCTTCCCGGCCAGAAGGCCGAGAAGGTCAAGGAGCTACAAGCCCAGGGCAAGCGCGTCGGCATGGTCGGCGACGGCGTCAACGATGCGCCGGCGCTGACGCAGGCCGATGTCGGCTTCGCCATCGGCGCCGGCACGGACGTGGCGATGGAGAGCGCCGACGTGGTGCTGATGAAGAGCGATCCCTACGACGTGGTCGGCGCCATCGAGCTTTCGCGCGCCACCCTGCGCAAGATGCGCCAGAACCTGTTCTGGGCGGTCGCCTACAATGTCGTCGCCTTCCCGATGGCGGCCGGCGTCTTCTATCCCCTGGTGATCAGCCCCGAGGTCGCGGCCTTGGCGATGTCGGGCAGCTCGGCGCTGGTCGCCGTCAACGCCCTACTCCTGAAGCGCACGCGCCTGGAAGGGATCGGTCGCGCCGATGCCCCGCCGCCGGAACTGGCCACCACCGAGCCCGTCGGAGCAGCAGCGTGACGGCCGCGGCGCTTGCAAACGACTGCGGCGGCGCGTCTCGGCTGTCCCGCGCCTCCGCCGCACGTTTTTCCGTCGGAGGGGCTTTGACCATGAGCAACGGCTCGCGCCAAGCAGCAAGCGGCTGGATCGCCAGGATCTCCGCCCTGTTCGTCCTCGCCTTCCTGACGGCGCTCAGTCCTCCGGCTGGAGCGGCGCAGGATGAGGCCTACAGGAGGGCCGGCGACCTCGCCGCCTATCTCGGCGTACTGCCTGCCGCAGTGGTTCGCGGCCATCCGGCTGGGCATCCGGAGGGCGCTATGCACGGCGGCGCTCCGCGTGGACGTCATGATTACCACCTGGTGGTCGCGCTGTTCGACGCCGCGTCAGGCGCCCGGATCGAGGACGCCGCGGTGACGGCGACGATCTCAGGCCTGGGCCATGTCGGCGGAAGGCGGCTCCAGCTCGAACCGATGCGCATCGCGGGTACGATCACCTATGGCGAGTTTGTGAGCCTGCCGGGTAGCGACCGCTACACCATCACGGTCGAGATCCGGCGGCCGAACCAGGCGGTGCCGACGCGGGTCGATTTCACCTACCAGCACCCCGCGCGGTGACGGACGTGCCGGCGCGGCAAGCGGAGGACCACGGCATGGACCATCACGGCCACCCGAGGCAGCGGGGGTTCTTCGCCTCGCGCGCCAACCTGGTACTCCTGGTGTTTCTCGCGGTGGCGGGTTTCTACCTGATGTCCGAGCACTGGGCTCACCTCGTGGGCGCGGGGCCGCTGCTCCTGCTCCTCGGTCTCTGCGTCGGCATGCATCTCTTCATGCACGCTGGTCACGGCGGGCACGGATCGGGCAGCGATGACGATCCTCCGCCTGGCGGCCGGGCACCCGACGGTCACCGCCACTGAGCCACCGAACGAGAGATCCGCGATGACCGACGACGCCCCCGCCTACGGCCTCTGGTTCCTGGTCGTGCTCAATTCGGCGATCTTCATCCTGTTCGCCTTCAGCTTCTTCAAGCCGAACACCGCGCGGGATTGGCGTTCCTTCGGCGCTTTCAGCGCCTTCCTCGTGGCGCTGTTCACCGAGATGTACGGCTTTCCGCTGACCATCTATCTTCTTTCCGGCTGGCTACAGAGCCGCTATCCGGGCGTGGACTGGCTGTCGCACGACGCCGGTCACCTGCTCGAGATGCTGTTCGGCTGGAAGGCCAACCCGCATTTCGGGCCGTTCCACCTCCTCAGCTTCGCCTTCATCGGCGGCGGTTTCGTCGTGATCGCGGCGGCATGGAAGGTGCTGTACGAGGCGCAGCGCCGGCATGCGCTGGCGACCACCGGACCATACGCCCATGTCCGCCACCCGCAATATGTCGGCTTCATCCTGGTGCTGTTCGGGTTCCTGCTGCAGTGGCCGACGCTGCTGACCTTGCTCATGTTCCCGGTGCTCGTCTTCATGTATGTGCGGCTTGCCCGTACCGAGGAGCGCGAGGCGCTGGCCGAGTTCGGTGAAGCCTATCGCCGCTACATGGCGAATGTGCCGGGATTCATCCCGAACCTATCCAGACTCGCCGGCCGCGCATCGCGCGGCGGCAAACAGCATCCGTGAAGCCGGAACATGAAACGCGAGCACCAGATCAACTTCTGGTACGTCATCGCTGCGACTCTCGCGGTCATCTGGATCCAGCAACTGCTTTTCCAGCCGACCCACATCAAGACGATCCCCTACAGCGAATTTCAGCGGCTCGTCGACTAGGGCAAGGTCACCGACGTCGTCATCGGCCCCGACCAGATCACCGGCACCTACAAGACGCCGGAAGGCCAAGCCGCGCCGCAGGAAGGCCAGCCGCAGCATTTCAGGGCGGAGCGCGTGCCGCAGGACTTGGCCGAGTCCTTGGCCAGCAAGGGTGTTTCCTTTTCCGGTCAGGCGGGCCCGGGCCTTCTACAGAGCGTGCTGAGCTGGCTCATGCCCATGCTGGGCTTCGTTCTGCTCTGGATGTTCTTGGTCAAGCCGATGGCGATGGGCCACGGGGCCGGGCTGATGACTATCGGCAAGTCCAAGGCCAAGGTCTATGTCGAGAAGGACACGAAGGTCACCTTCGCCGACGTGGCCGGCGTCGACGAGGCGAAGGACGAGCTCCGAGAGATCGTCGCCTTCCTCAAGGACCCCCAGGGGTATGGCCGGCTCGGTGCGCGCATGCCGAAGGGCGTGCTGCTGGTGGGACCGCCGGGAACCGGCAAGACCCTTCTGGCTCGGGCCGTTGCGGGCGAGGCCGGCGTGCAATTCTTTTCGATCTCAGGCTCCGAGTTCGTCGAGATGTTCGTCGGCGTTGGCGCCGCCCGCGTCCGCGACCTCTTCGAGCAGGCGCGCAAGCAGGCGCCCGCGATCATTTTCATCGACGAGCTCGATGCGCTCGGACGTGCCCGTGGCGCGATGCTACCGGGCGGCGGTCATGACGAGAAGGAGCAGACGCTCAATCAGCTCCTGACCGAGATGGACGGCTTCGATCCGAGCGTCGGCACCGTCTTGCTGGCGGCGACGAACCGCCCGGAGATCCTCGATCCGGCCCTGCTGCGCGCCGGACGCTTTGATCGCCAGGTGCTGGTCGACAGGCCCGACAAGCAGGGCCGTGTCGATATCCTGAAAGTCCACCTGCAGAAGGTGAAGCTGGCGCCGGGTGTCCCCGTGGAGGAACTGGCGGCGCTCACGCCCGGCTTCACCGGAGCCGATCTGGCAAACCTGGTCAACGAGGCTGCGTTGCTGGCGACGCGCCGCGCCGCGGAGAGCATAGAGCTGGAGGACTTCACGCAAGCGATCGAGCGCATCGTTGCCGGCCTCGAGAAGAAGAACCGCCTGCTCAACCCGCACGAGCGAGACGTGGTCGCCCATCACGAGATGGGACACGCTTTGGTGGCGATGGCCCTGCCGGGCGTAGACCCGGTGCAGAAGGTCTCGATCATCCCCCGCGGCGTCGCGGCTCTCGGCTACACGATCCAGCGGCCGCTCGATTCGAGGACCGCTTCCTGATGGACCGGAATGAGCTGATGAACCGCATGGCCGTCCTCCTCGGCGGGCGGGCGGCCGAAAGCCTGGTCTACGACGAAGTGTCAACCGGCGCGGCCGACGACCTTGTGAAGGCCACCGACATCGCGCGGAGCATGGTGGCACGGTTCGGCATGGACCCGAAGCTGGGGCAGGTCGCTTATGAGACGGATGCTGCGCCCTTCCTGGGAGGGCCGGGCGGAGCGAGTTGGCAGCCGCGGCGCTACGGCGAGGAAACCGCGTCGGGGATCGATGCTGCCGTTCGCGAGCTGGTCGAGACGGCGTTCCAACGCGCCGTCTCGATCCTTACGGCGAACCGAGACCTGCTCGGCCGTGCGGCGGAAAGCCTGCTACGCCGGGAGACGCTCTCATCGCAAGAGCTGGAGACGATCGGCCGATCCGTGATTCGTGACGCGGCGGACCGGGCAGCGGTGCCATCCGGCGTCGGCTGGGCCGCAGCCACTGCGGTCCCGCAGAGATGAAGGTCGCGGAGTCGAGGAAGCGAGCCTCGCTCGTGCTTTGGGCCTCGACGATCCAACTCATTTCATTAAACTTGGTGATCGTGCGCTGACGGCCTCGGGCAGGAGCCCAAAGTGGCCGGCGATGCCAGCCAAAGAAGTCGATAGCGCTACCGGATCCTCATCCGTCCCGATGCGCGTGGCGCGCCGGAACAGCATGCCCGCCGAGGGGCCGACCCGCTCGCGCGCCATCTTGCGACCGAGAAGCAGCATCTGAGCATCTGACTGGAGGCGACCCCGAGCAACCATCGCCCCATGGCTGGGAAGTCGCTCAGGCGCTGTCCGAGGCTCCTGCGGAGAGCCTGCGGCAGCGCACGCGCGTGACCGTCTCGGCGCTCTGCCATGTGCAGCGATGCGCCAAGGAGGAGGCCGAGAAAATCGTTTGCCGTGCAGGAACCCGGTGATCCGCTGCCGGCCATCGGCCGGCAGCTTGTCGGCCCTTACCGGTGCCCCTCGAAGCCAAGCATCGCCCATCTGTCGTAAGCCCCGCCGCAGCGCAGTGACCCGCTTCTCATCTGTAAGAGATCGGCTGCTCACGCGTCTCTTCTGGTAACCGCGCCTGCGTACGGAGCTTGCGTCCGAACGCAATGCGAAATCGCGCGGCCGAGTGGGTCAGTTGAGGCTTGAGAGGCACCAGAGTTGAAGGACGGAGCGGGAACCAGCTGCGGGCCCCAGCACACTCACGACCATGCGGCCGAGGCAATGTGCTGCTGCCGGCGTGCCGTTGGGGCAGGGCGGGCTGGGCGTCGCTCGGCATTCCTCGCGAATGGCTGCTTCGCTGCGTCACCGCGGTCTGATGTTTTCGACGCAGCCTTCCGTCGCGAAGGCGTCGCGTCCCATTGAGGAGGTCCCACATGCAGGTAACCGATCCGGTCTGCGGAAAGACGATCGACCTCGGAGTGGCGGAGCCGACCGAGTATCTGGGGTGGGCATACTTCTTCTGCTCCGACGCTTGCCGCAGCGCGTTCCTGACGGCGCCGGATCGCTATGCCCCCTCGCACCGTCCGCCAATGTCCCGTGACCATGTTTCCGGGCCGCCTCGATCTGCGCAATGAGCGAACACGACACGACGGATATGTCCACGCAACCCCTATCGGAACGTTGGGACGTCCGTTCCGAGGGAATGGTCTGCGCTCCTCTGCCGTTCCTGTCCCCCCTTCTTGGCCAGCTGATCCGAACCGGCCGGTTGACGGTCGTCGATGCGGCCGGCCGGATCTGTCGCTTCGGCCCTGGAAGAGGCGGCCCACACGTGACGGTGCGGCTGCGCAGCCCGACGCTCCCGCTGCGCATCCTGCTTCGTCCGTCGCTCGCCTTGGGCGAAGCCTACATGGATGGGACGTTCACGATCGAGGAGGGGACGTTGCGTGACCTTCTCCATCTCTGTACGACCAATCTCGAGGCCCTCGACCGGCATCCAGTAGGGGCTCTGCGCGGTGAGCTCGACCGGCTGTTACGCCGGTCCCACCAGAAAAATCGCCTCCGGCGGGCACGCGTCAACGTCGCGCACCACTACGATCTTTCGGGTGGGCTGTTCGACCTGTTCCTCGACGAGGACCGGCAATATTCCTGCGCCTACTTTCAGACGGGCAACGAAACTCTCGAGGAAGCGCAGGAGAAGAAAAAGCGCCACATCAGGGCGAAGCTCCTGCTCGCGCCCGGCATGCGCGTGCTCGACATCGGCTCAGGCTGGGGCGGACTGGCGCTCGACCTGGCCCGGACCGCCAAGGCGAACGTCACCGGCCTCACGCTCTCCCAGGAGCAACTCACAGCCGCAAGTGAGCGCGCCGCGATCGCGGGACTGAAGGATTGCGTCCGTTTCGTCCTGCGCGACTATCGCGAGGAGCAGGAGACCTACGACCGGATCGTGTCCGTGGGCATGTTCGAGCATGTCGGCGTGGCGGACTACCGCACGTTTTTCGACACGCTCCGCCAGCGTCTGAACCCGGACGGCGTCGCCCTCGTGCACGCGATCGGGCGGGCCGATCCGCCCGGATCCACCGAACCCTGGTTGCGCAAGTACATCTTCCCGGGCGGCTACTGCCCGGCCCTGTCGGAGGTCCTCGCCGCCGTTGAGCGGTCCGGGCTCTGGGTGACTGACATCGAGATCCTGCGGCTGCACTATGCCGAGACGCTGCGTCACTGGTTCGAGCGCTTCCAGGCGAATCGACATCGCGCGAAGGAAATCTACGACGAGCGCTTCTGCCGTATGTGGGAGTTCTACCTCGCGGCCTGCGAGGCTGCCTTCCGGCACGGCCCGATGATGGTGTTCCAGATCCAGCTCGCGCGTCGGCGCGATGCAGTGCCGTTGACGCGCGACTACATCGCCGACCGGGAACGCTCGGCTACCCGTGCCGCCGGCCGTCGGGACGTGCGCATCGGCTGGACTCCGGGTCCATGATCGGCAGCCGTCTGCCCCGGATCGGCGCAGCCGTGGCTGGCCTTCTCTGGCTGGCGGCGCAAGAGCGCTTCCGCGGAACTCCCGCCGATGCCTCGCGGCTGCCATGGCGTCTTCGCGTGACGCTCGAAGGGCTCGGACCGACATTCGTCAAGCTCGGGCAGACACTCAGCTTGCGCCGCGACCTGCTACCCGATGCCTGGCTCGCGGAGCTCCGGCAGCTGCAGGACCGTGTCGCGCCCTTCCCGCGCGCCGAGGCGAGGCGAACCGTGGAAGCAGCGCTCGGGCGCCCTGTTGAGGCGATCTTCGCAACCTTTGAGCAAGAACCAATGGCGGCGGCGTCGATTGCCCAGGTACATCGGGCGCGCCTGGCCGACGGGCGCGCCGTGATCGTCAAGATTCGCCGGCCTGGCATCCGCGCCCAGATCGATCGCGACATGCGAGCGCTCGTCAGCGTCGGCCGCCTCGCCCTGGCTGTGGCGCCGCGCCTTCGCCGCTTTCAGCCGCTCCGCCTCATCGACGAGATCTGGATCAACCTCCTCAGGGAAAGTGATTTCCGCCAGGAGGCGCGCAGCATTCGCCGCTTCGGCGAAGCGTTCCGAACGTGGCCGGCGCTCTACATCCCGGATGTCATCGACGAGCTCTATACCGAGGCCGTGCTGGTGCAGGAGATGAGCGGGGGGCTCGGCATCGGCGATCCTTCGGTAGACGGTCCAACGCTCGCGCAAACGCTTGTCGACGCCTACCTCCACCAATTCTTCGTCCTTGGCCTGTTCCACGGTGATCCCCACCCGGGCAACCTGTTCGTCATGCCCGACGGGCGGCTCTGCTTCCATGATTTCGGCCTCGTCGGCTATCTCGACGGGCGAACCCGCCGCGCGCTTGCCGTCTACCTGCAGGCATTCGTGCAACAAGATGCCGTCTGGCTGCTTGACGCGGCCGTCGATCTGGGCCTGCTCGGCGGCCCGATGGACCGCTCCGTCTTCGTCCGCGGAATCGAGCAGATCCTCGCCGACTACGCGTCCTTGCCGCTCAAGGACTGGTCGCTGGCCGAGGCCGCGCTGCGCGTCGCGCGGTTGGGATCGGGCGAGAACTTCCTCATTCCGCAGAATCTCGTCGTGCTGATGCGCACGCTGTTCCTGGTCGAAAATGCGCTGCGCACGCTGGATCCGGATTTCAAGATCCTCGATACCCTGCTGACGCGCGGCCGCGAAACCATGGAAGGCGCTCTCCGCGCGAATGTGGCCACGGCGGCCGCTGCCCGACTGAAGACGGAAGTCGCGCTGACCGCCCAGGATCTGCCGGGACTACTCGCAGCCTGGCTCCACCGGGCGCAGCGCGAGAGCGGCGGGCCGTTCCTCGTCATGCGGCACGAGGGCCTGGAGAGCCTGGAGGCTCATCTCGACCGCACCGGCAACCGCCTCGCCTTGGCGATGATCATCCTGGGTCTGTACGTCGCAGCCTCGCTGCTCATGCTGCACAGCGTCGGACCGCGGGTGTTCGGAGATATGCCGCTGCTGGCGTTGTTCGGCTACGCGCTCGCGTTGTGGCTGTCATTCCGCCTGGTGCGGGCGATCGCCCGCTCGGGGCGGCTGTAGCAATGCGCGGGAGTCGCCCGAGAGCCTCCGCGCGAAAGAACTGGTTCCATTCTCACCGGAGGAGCAAGACATGAACGCAAGCAGCAGGACCCGTGTCGCGGTCAATGGTTACGGCGTGATCGGCAAACGTGTGGCCGACGCGGTGGTCCGGCAAGAGGACATGGAACTCGCTGGAGTCTCGGACATCAGTGCCGACTGGCGGTCGCGCATCGTGACGCAGAAGGGCTATCGACTCTATGGAGCCGCAAGCGAGCACGCTGAGGCGATGCAGAATGCCGGCCTCGCAGTCGCCGGAACGCTTGAGGATCTCCTTGGTGCTGCCGATGTCGTCGTCGACTGCACGCCGAAGCGCGTGGCAGCGAAAAACGTGGACCTCTACCGGCAGAAGGGCGTCAAGTTCATCGTGCAGGGTGGCGAAAAGCACGCGGTGACCGGCCACTCCTTCGTGGCGGAGGCGAGTTACAAGGATGCCCTCGGCCGAGACAGCACGCGCGTCGTCTCCTGCAACACGACCTCGATCGTTCGTACCCTCACGGCGCTGAAGCACGCCGGCCTGCTCCGCCGGGCCCGCGGCACGCTGCTGCGCCGCGCGACCGACCCTTGGGAGAGCCATCTCGGCGGCATCATGAACACGCTGGTCCCCGAGCCCGAGATCCCCAGTCACCAAGGCCCCGATGCCCAGAGCGTCGATCCCGCGCTCGACGTGGTGACGATGGCGGTCAAGGTGCCGGAAACCCTGGCACACCTGCACTATTGGGCGGTGCAACTGACGCGCGCGGCAGACAAGGAGGAGATCCTCGACGCTTTCCGCTCGTCCCCCCGCATCGCGCTCATCCGCATGGCGGACGGCCTGACGGCGATCAATACGGTCAAGGAGCTGATGGCCGATCTCGGCCGACCGCACGACAACCTTTACGAGGTGGCGCTGTGGGCCGACATGCTGAAGGTCGAGGGCGACGAGCTCTTCTACGCCTACATGGTCGACAACCAGGCGATCGTCATACCGGAGACGATCGACGCCATCCGCGCCCTCGCCGGGCACGTGCAGGATCCGCACGAGTCGATTGCCACGACCAACGCTGCGCTGGGCATCGGCTTGCTCACCGAAGCGCTGGGAGGGCGATGATGAAGACGAAGGACATCATGACGACGCCCGTCATCTCGGTGACGCCGGAGACGAGCGTTCCGGAGGTCGCGCGGCTTCTTCTCGAACGGCATATCAGCGCCGTGCCGGTGATCGAGCCGGGCGGCCGACTGGTGGGGATGGTGAGCGAGGGCGACTTCCTGCGCCGCGCCGAGGACGGAAGCCATCGGCACGGCTCCTGGTGGCTGCGGCTGCTGTCGGATTCCGGCGCCAGCGCAGCGGACTATGTGAATACGCACGGCCGCACCGCTGCCGCCGTGATGACCCGCGACGTGATCACCGTCACCGAGGATATGCCGGTCGGGGACACGGCACACCTCCTGGAAACCAAACGGATCAAGCGCGTGCCCGTCCTGCGCGACGGAAAGCTCGTCGGCATCGTCAGTCGCGCCGATCTCCTGCGTGGCCTGGCCGCCAGCCGCGACATCGCACCCGCCCAGACCTCCGTCGGCGACGAGACGATCCGAAAGCAGCTTCTCGACGAGATCGCACACGCAGATTGGGCCCCGACCTACGGATTGAGCGTGGTGGTGGCGGACGGGACCGTGCGGATCTGGGGAATCGTCGAGTCGCCTGAACAGGGCGAAGCCCTCCGGGTTGCCGCCGAGAACGTCCCGGGGGTGAAGGCCGTGGAATTGAACGTCAGCAGCATTCCCGCTTACGCGTGGGGTGAATGAGGCTGCCCTCCGGCCTGAGGAACGAGCGATGATGTCGCCAATTGATCCCTTCTTGCCGCGCACCCGGATCGCCTATTTCTCAATGGAGGTGGCGCTCCGTCCGGAGATGCACACCTACTCGGGCGGGCTCGGCGTGCTGGCCGGCGACACCGCGCGGTCCTGCGCCGACCTGGAGCTGCCGGTCGTGTTCGTCACGCTCGCCAGCCGCGAAGGCTATCTGCGCCAGGAGATCGACGCGGAGGGACGCCAGGTCGACCATGCCGATCCCTGGGAGCCGGCGGACTGGGCGACGCCGCTCGACGCCATGGTCGCCGTCCGGATCGAGGGCCGCCCGGTCTGGGTGCGGCCGTGGCTTCGTGTGCTGACCTGCCCGATCGGCCGCGAGATCCCGATCCTGTTGCTTGACACCCGGCTCGAGCACAACGACGCCGCTGACCGCGCGATCACCGACCGCCTCTACGGCGGCGATGACGTGTACCGGCTGAAGCAGGAGATCGTGCTCGGCATCGGCGGCGAGCGGCTGCTGCACGCCCTCGGTTTCGAGATCGAGACCTATCACCTGAATGAAGGCCACGCCGCGCTCCTCGCGGCGGCGCTGCTGCGGCGGCATCCTCGACCGCCCGGGCGGCCCGCCAACGGCGGCCTGCGCTACGACGATGACCGCGTGCGCGAGCGCTGCGTCTTTACCACGCATACCCCGGTCGAAGCTGGGCACGACCGCTTCGACTACGCCGACGTGGCGCGGCTGCTCGGCGACTTTATCGAAATCGACCAGCTGAAGCTGCTGGCCGGGGCCGACCGGCTCAACATGACGCGGCTGGCGCTGTACCTGAGCGGCTACGTGAACGGGGTGGCGCGCCGCCATGCCGAAACCGCCCGGCAGATGTTTCCGGGCTATGCGATCCGGGCGGTCACGAATGGCGTGCATGTCCCGACCTGGACGCACCCGGCCTTGGCCCGGTTGTTCCAGACCGTCGCGCCGGACTGGGGGCACGACCCCGAGGCGCTGGCCGTCGCCGACCAGTTGCCGGACGAGGCGCTGTGGGCGGCCCACCAGGAGGCCAAGGCGGGGCTGCTGGCCGAGGTGGAGCGGCTGACCGGCGTCGCGATGCGGCCGGACCTGCCGCTGCTTACCTTCGCCCGCCGCATGACCGGCTACAAGCGACCCGACCTGCTGTTCGCGGATGTCGAGCGGCTGCGGGCGATCTCTCGCGGGCAGCCGTTCCAGGTCGTGATGGCGGGCAAGGCGCATCCGCGGGACGATGGCGGCAAGGCGCTGATCCATGCCCTTTCCGGCCACATGCGCCGGCTCGCGGACGAGATCCCGATGGCCTTCCTGCCGAACTACGACATGGCGCTGGCGAAGCTGCTGGTCGCTGGCGCCGACGTGTGGCTCAACACGCCGCTGCCGCCCTACGAAGCCTCGGGCACCAGCGGCATGAAGGCGGCGCTGAACGGCGTCCTGAACCTCAGCGTGCTCGACGGCTGGTGGATCGAGGGCTGCATCGAGGGAGTCACCGGCTGGGCGATCGGCCGCGATCGCGACGGCGGCGACCACGCCGGCGCCCTCTACGACAAGCTCGAAGGCACAGTCCTGCCGCTCTACCACGGCGACCTCGGCCGCTGGATCTGGATGATGAAGGAGTCGATCAGCAAGATCGCCGCCCGCTTCAACAGTCAGCGCATGATGCGCCGCTACGCCGCCGAGGCCTACCTGCGATAGCTACGCGCAGTTTCAGCCCGCGCTGGCCACGACCGCCGGCTTGGGATGCGGCCGGAGAGCCAGCCAGGCTCATATCGGCAAAAGACTTCGTCGCACCGTGTTGGGGAGAAACGAGGTGGCTCAGACGGTAAGCCCGGAAGCTGGAAAACCGCTCGACCCGTCCCAACTGGTCAACGTGCCGCGGTTAGTGACCGCGTACTTCGCCGCCGAGCCCGACCCAGTCGTGGCGTCCCAGCGCGTGGCGTTTGGCACCTCCGGTCATCGCGGCTCCGCCTTCGCCATTTCCTTCAACGAGGCTCATATCCTGGCGATTGCCCAGGCAATCTGCCTCTACCGGAGGCGCGCCGGCGTCGGCGGCCCGCTGTTTCTCGGGATCGACACGCATGCGCTTTCCGAGCCCGCGCGCGCGAGCGCGCTTGAGGTCCTCGCCGCGAACGAGGTCGATACGATGGTCGACGCCCACGACGGCTACACGCCGACCCCGGTCATCTCCCACGCGATCCTGACGCATAACCGGAATCGCACGAGCGGCCTTTCCGATGGAATCGTGATCACGCCATCGCACAACCCGCCGGAAGATGGCGGCTTCAAGTACAACCCGCCGCATGGCGGCCCGGCGGATACAGAAACCACCGGCTGGATCGAACAGACAGCCAATGAGATTCTCGCGCGGTCGCTCGACGGCGTGCGGCGCATGCCCTACGAGCGCGCCCTGCGTTCGCCCTGCGTTCATCGGCACGATTTCACTACGCCCTATATCGAAGCGCTGAGTGAGGTCATCGATCTGGAGGCGATCCGCGCATCCGGCGTCACTCTCGGCATCGATCCGCTGGGCGGCGCGGCCGTCGGCGTGTGCGCGGCGCTGGTCGATCGCTACAAGCTCACCGCGACAATCGTCAGCGACGAGGTGGATCCGACGTTCCGGTTCATGCCGGCCGATTGGGACGGACGCATCCGCATGGACTGCTCATCGCCTCACGCGATGGCTCGGCTCGTGGACCTGCGCGACCGGTTCGACGTGGCTTTCGCGAACGACCCGGACGCCGATCGTCATGGGATCGTCACCCGCTCGGCGGGGCTGATGAATCCGAATCACTACCTGGCTGCGGCAATCTCGTACCTCCTCGACAGCCGCCATCTCTGGCGAAAGGACTGCGCGGTCGGAAAGACGTTGGTCAGCAGCAGCATGATCGACCGCGTCGCCGCAAGGCACGGCCACCGGCTGCTCGAGGTCCCCGTCGGGTTCAAATGGTTCGTCGAGGGCCTGATCGACGGCTCGGTCGGGTTCGGCGGCGAGGAGAGCGCCGGCGCCTCGTTCCTGAGGCGGGACGGGTCTGTTTGGACGACCGACAAGGACGGGATCATCCTCGGTCTGCTTGCCGCCGAGATCACGGCGCGCACGGGTCACGACCCGAGCGAGGCTTACGACCGTCTCACTCGCGAGCTGGGCACGGCCTACTATGCGAGGTTTGACGCGCCGGCGACGGCCGATCAGAAGAGGATTCTGAGGAACGTCACTCCCGATCAGCTCGACGCCCGTGAGCTCGCCGGCGAGCCGATCGGCGCGACGCTGGCCGCCGCGCCCGGCAACGGACAGCTCTTCGGCGGCATCAAGGCCATTGCCGCGAGCGGCTGGTTTGCGGCGCGGCCCTCCGGCACCGAAGATGTTTACAAGATCTATGCCGAGAGTTTCCGCAGCGAAGCCCACTTGCGAAAGATCCAGAACGACGCCCAGGACATGATCAGCCGCCTGTTTCACTAGCGAAATGCGGGTACATCAGGTTGGCGACAGCCTCGGCTGCCTCGCCCGTGCGCCCACCGGCCTTCGTGGCGGCGATCAGCTCACAGTGCAGCTCTTCGTGCTCGGGCTTCAGCGCCGGCGGTATTTGGCCCGCGCATGATGCGCCGCTATGCCGCCAAGGCGTATCTGCGATAGATCCGCGGCGGCTCCGTCGCGGCACGAACCGCCCGGGCACAACGACTTTCTTCTACTTTGTCGATTCTATCGGCTCTGCGTCCGACCTGACGAAGATCGCGCCGTAATGATACGGCGGCAGTTCGATGACGCGGAGCAGCCGGAAGCCCGCCGGCTCGATAATTGCCCGTACCTGATCCGGTGACATGCGCATCTCGGTGCGCGGCCCGCGCGGCTGGTCGAGCACCGTCGTCTGTTCCCGCGGTATGGGATGCCAGTTCACGACCGCGAAGCAGCCGCCGGGCTTGAGCACTTGGGCCACGGCCTGGGCGAGACCCGTCTGGTCCGGAACGCCATGGAAGGTGTTTGCGATCAGGACGTAATCCACCCGCTCGGGGATGAGCTTGGCGACGTCGCGCGCATCGGCACAGATCCACTCGGCGACGGAGGCGCCCTGCCGTGCGGCCTCGGCCCGCGCCTGCTCCAGCATCTGCGGGTCGATGTCGAGGGCATAGAGCTTCCCGCCGACAATCTTGGCCAAGGGCGCGGTGAAATATCCATCCCCGCAGCAGAGATCGACCGCGGTCATGCCGGGCCGAATGCCCAGCGACCGCAGGACGTCCTCCGGCTTTGGCCAGAGCGCCGCCCACCAGTCGCGATCCGGCATTGCGGTGGCGGGAAAGAATCCGTGGAGGCCCATGCTGCCCTCCGCTCGTGGCAGCGCCGGAGAGAAGCCCGGCGTTGCCCACAGCGCTCGAACCGCCTCAGCCGAGGCCCTCGACCACCCGCTGCAAACCCTCGCGCACCTGCCCGGCAATGTCGCGGAGCCCCGCATTCTCGACGGCAGTCATCGACGCGACGGGATCGACCGCGGCGACCTCGACCGCTCCGGAGTCCACTTCCTGCACGATGACGTTGCAGGGCAGCATCGTGCCGATCTTGTCCTCGCGCCGCAGCGCCTCATGCGCGAGCGTCGGATTGCAGGCGCCGAGAATGCGGTAATTCCGGAAATCGGCGCCCAGCTTCTGTTGCAGCGTGCGAGCGACGTCGATCTCGGTCAGGACGCCGAATCCCTCGTCCTGGAGTGCCCCCTTGACGCGGCTCACCGCCGCCTCGAACGGTCCCGTAATCGTCTTGGCGAAATAGTAGGTCATTGATCGTCCTCCGGACTGGAAAAGCAGTTGAGGCAGTTCTGGCTTGCGGGCCAGCGATTGCGTCGGCGGCTCAAACCACCACGAACTGCCCCATCATCCCATTATCCTCGTGCTCGAGGATGTGGCAGTGGTACATGAACGGCGCCTCCGGGGCGGGTTGGGTGAACCGCACGAGCAGCTCGACCGGCTCGCGGACGAGCAGGGTGTCCTTGGCGCCCTGATCAGCGCCGCCCCCCAGCACCTCGAAATGGACGCCGTGGATGTGGAAGGGGTGGGCCATCATCTCGCCCGCGACCTCCCAGATCTCGACATCGCCCAGGCGCACACGCTGGTCGATGCGCTCCATGGCGAAGGGACGGCCGTCGATGCCGAGCCTCATCATGCCGCTCATTCCCATGCCGCGCCCCATCATGCCCGGCCCCATCATGGTGCCCATGCGGCCGCCCATCATTTCGCCCATGCCCATTCCCCCCATGCCCATGGTGAGGACGAGCCGTCGGCGGCGCACCGCCTGGGCGGGGTCGAGTCGCTCCCGCGCGACCAGGCGCTCCGGGACGGTCACGGCGACGGCACCGCGGCCGGCCGGCGCGAACCGGAGGACCGGCGCGGCGCCTCCGCCATCGTCCCCGAAGCGGGCCATCATGCCCATTCCCATCATCGGGCCGTTGCGGTCCGGCCGAGTCAGCATCGCCACCGGCCGCCCATCGGAGAAATCGACCAGGATCTCGGCCCGCTCGCCTGGCGCCAGCAGCAGCGCGCGCTGCGCGACCGGACCTTCCAGCAGACCCGCGTCGCTGGCGACGCGGTGGAAGACGCGGCTGTCGTCGAACGACAGCTCGAAGATGCGGGCGTTGGCCGCGTTGGCGAGCCGCAGCCGTACCAGGCGCGCGGGCACGCGGGCGACCGGGTTGGGCGTGCCGTTAACCAGGATCGCGCCGCCGCGCGCGCCGTGCATCATCGCCATCGGGCCGCCGGGATAGACCAACTCGCCCTCGGTCGTGAAAGCGCGGTCCTGCAGCACCAGCGGCAGGTCGTCGACCCCGTACTCGGACGGCAGGCCGAGCGCCCGCTCCTCGTCATCGGCGATCAGCAGCAGCCCCGCCAGCCCGCTATAGACCTGCTCGGCGGTGCGGCCGTGCACGTGCGAATGGTAGAGCAGCGTCGCCGCCGGCTGGCGGACCGGCAGCACTGGCCGCCAAGTCGCGCCCGGCCGGATCGGCTGGTGCGGGCCGCCGTCGAGGTGGCCGGGGATCAGCAGCCCGTGCCAGTGGACCGTCGTGTCCTCGGCCAGCGCGTTGGTGACGGCGACCTCCACCTCGTCGCCGCGGTGGAGGCGCAGCGTCGGGCCGAGATAGCTCCCGTTGTAGCCGAGCGTCGGCGTCGGCCGGTCGGGGAAGAAGGCGGTGCGCCCGCGCTGGACCCTGAGCGCGATGGACTGGCCTTGGCTCCGGGCGTCGATCAGCTCGGGGATGCGCAGCGGCTGCGGCTCGGCGGCCTTCGCCGCGCGCAACAGGGCGCGGCCGCCGAGGGCGGCGGCGCCGAGCCCGGCGGTGGCGGCGATGAACGTGCGGCGGGTGAGCATGATCTGCCTTTCTGCTGGCGTTCAGGTCGGACCGGGCCTATGCGGGTTCGACTTCCCGCCCACGAGCGGCGGAGGGGTCGGGCTGCTCGGCGGCGCAGTAGAGCCGGTAGAGGGTGGCGATCACGGCGGCGGCGTCGGGGCTGGCGAGCGTGTAATAAATGGTCTGGCCGTCGCGCCGCGTGCTCACGAGGCCTTGCGCGCGTAGCAGCGCCAATTGCTGCGACACCGCGGTCTCGCGCGCGCCGATAAGGCGGGCCAGTTCCCCGACCGACCGCTCGCCCTCGACGAGCTGACACAGGATCATCAGCCGGTTGCGGCCGGCGAGCGCCTTGAGGAGGGCGGTGGCCCGGTCCGCCGCCTGCTGCAGATCGCTTACCTTCATATCTGCGGAAGTAGGAAGAAAGCGGCTGTCGTCAAGACGATGGTGGCGAGAGCGCTACTGAGCCATGCCCTGCGGCCGACGATCAGGTCGCGCGGGCGCACCCCTCATACATGAAGGTCAGCGGCTTCGGCCCTTTGCCCAAATAGCCGGTATTGAGCCGTTCGATCGAGAAGCCCGCCTCGCGGAGTAGGCGGTCGACCGGATTGTCGAGGTGGCAGCTGATGCGGCTCCAGAGCGGATCCAGCCGGCGCTGCCAGGCGGCGACCTGCCGTTCCGGCGCAAGACCGTGCTCGACGAACAGGAGCTCGCCTCCCGGCCTCAGCACCCGCCGCATCTCGCGCAGCCCCGCTCGCGCATCGGCGATCGAGCACAGCGTCCAGGTCATCAGCACCGTATCGACGCTTGCGTCTCGGAGCGGCATCGCCTCGGCGGAGGCGCGGACCAAGTGGACCGGCAGCGCGGCGCCGCACGCCCGTGCCGCGGCCCTTGCCAACAGCTCGAAGGAAGGATCAAGGCCGATCACCCGCTCGACGGCGGGGCCGTAGAGCGGCAGGTTGAGCCCCGAGCCGACGCCGACCTCGAGCACGAACCCGCGGGCGCGCGGCGCCAGCCGCCGGCGGTAGGCGGCGAGATCCTCGTCCCGCATCGTCCAGTCGATCAGAAGCGGCAGAACCCAGCGCGCATAAACGCCCAACCCTCTCTCCTAGACGCTCATCGCCGACGCTGCGCCCCGGCGCTTGCGGCAGCGCGTCCAGCCAGCGCGAACGCGACGGCGGGCACAACGATCCACTGCAACAGCGGCGACAGCCCGACCTCCACGCCGAACAGCGACAGGATGGGCATCAATTCCGAATAGTCCCAGGCCGCGCGCACGACGACGTTCAGCCATTCGCTGAAGGCCGTGTACCCCACCCCAAGCGCGATGGCGAGCGCCGCCACCGGGCGGAAGCGCTCGCGCGGCCAAGTCTCGTTCCCGAGCAGCAGCAGCGCAAGCATCAACGAGGTCAGGGCGATGAGGACATCGCCGCCGGTGCAGTGAAGGGCAGCGAAGGCAACCTCACCCCAGGTGCCTTCACGCCAGATCGTGTAGAGAGGCATGTGGAGGAATTCCCAGGCGAGATGGCCGACCGCGGTCGCGATCAGATAGCGACGGAGCGCGGCGTGCCAGCCGCCGGACACGGCCCCGCGGCGCGTCGCACGAGGGTGCCTCCGATCACCGGCCGAGCCGCCCGCGACCTGCCCGTCGGACTCAAAGAACGCCAAATTTGGATCATACGACATAGCGATCCCAGGAACCGTAGTGCTCGTCACTGCGCCGGCCGCGCGGCAGGCTCAGGCCGACCACCAGCAGGCCGATGACCACGTCGTTCCAGCTTGCCGCGATAGTCGCGCCCGAGAGCAGCCACGGCGACGCGATCAGCCACAGCCCGAACAGGATGTTGAGGAAACGCAAGGGGCGCCCGACCTCGGCCATGGCGCACACGGCGACGGTGATGATCATGGCGCCGACCAAATGGTCGCTGTCGGCCATCGCCCCTTCGGTGCCAAGCACGCCGCGCGCAAGCATCAGCCAAGCGCCGAGGGCGCAGCTGGCGACCAGCGTCCACGGCAGCGTGACGCCCCAGACCGCCGCCTCCGCCTGCCGGGCGAGCGGCGCGCCGAAGCCCGGATCATTCGTCCGGCTGGCCGCCGACATCCGGGCCGCCGTGGAAGAAGGTGCGCCAGAACGGCCGCCCGGCGCGTACGGAGCGAAGCATGTATTGGCCCATCGCGACCACCTCGTCGAGCGTGAGCGGAATCATCACCAGCATTGCCGCCGCGGCGATCAGGCAGAGCGTGCAATAGGTGCCGATGACGATCGGCTGAATGATGATGAAGAAGATCGAGACGCCGCCGAGAGGCACCACCAGGATGAAGAAGAAGGTCACCATCCAGGGCATGGTGCGCCAGCGCTTGGCCGAGCCCATCGCGCCCATCAGCGCCTCGATCATGTAGCTGGTGGCACCGAGGCCGGCATCGGCGATCGGCCAGGCGCGCGACACGTCGGAGGTGATGATGTACTCGGTTCCGTTCCTGCCGCTCCCGCCGGAGAAGAACGGCTCCCACACCGCGTCGATATGGCCGAGCTGGTAGGCGGCCATGTAGCGGGCGATCAGGAACCCGAAGAAGCCGAGCGCGATGATCGGCAGGCGCTGGAGCCAGCTCGACGGGGAATAGGTCCAGCCCGGCGGAATCTCGCTTTCGTCCATCATGCCTTCGTGGCTCATCCCCGGCATCATCGGCACGAGCACCGAGAAGATGACGGCGAGTGCGCCGACAATGGTGTCGTTGGCGTAGGCCGCAGCGCTCGGCGTCCACAGGAACAAGGGCGCGAACAGCAGCCACAGGCCGACCGCCGTGGTGCCCCATTGCGCCCAGGCGAAGCGCGGCGACAGGGCGAGCGCGCCGAACAGCATCAGCAGCAGCCCGCTCGCGATGTCGCTCCAGCCGGTGAGCGCATTGCGCAAGGCCGGATCCCACAGCCCGCGCTCCTGCGTCACGTCGCGTACCGTGCCTGCCGCCGCGGGATCGAACAAGGCGAACTGAAACGGGCTGGTGAGGAGCCAGGCGCCGAGCGCGACCACCAGGAAGTGCACCCAGAGCATGCGCTGGCGCATCGCCGCCATTTCGGCGTGATGCTCCTGCATCGCGTCGCCGTGCATCGGCGCGTCGTGTTCCGCGGCGCGGCGCGGCGCCGCGCTGCCCCCCGCCACCTTGGCGGCATTGAGCTTGTTCGCCGCATACCAGCCGGCCGGATCGGCCTTCAGCGCCTCAACCATCCTGGGGAGCGTCTCGCGCAGGCTGTGCTTCGGTTCCCAGCCGATCAGCGTCCGCGCGCGGCCGGTGTCGAGCGCGTAATGGTCGTCGGCGATGTCGACCATCCAGGGCTTGATAAAGGGATCCCTCGTCCAGGACCGTGTTCTCAACCCAGGCGCCGGCCTTGGCGAGCGCCTTCGGTACCTCCCAGGTTTCCCATGCCTCGCCGTGGAGCAGCCGTCCGATCTCGCGCTGCAGTTCACCGTAACCCATGACGTCCGGCTCCCCCAGCAGGAGCGGAAACTCCGGCGGGAGCGTTGCGCGGCGTTCGATCAGCCGGACGATGGCGTCGATAAGATCGTCCAGGTGCAGGAAGGATTGCCCGGTGCGCAGGTCGCCGGGATAGACGCGAGCCTTGGGACTGCGCTCATAAATCCGGGCGATCTGGCGGGCGAGGAAGGCGTTGCGGCAACCATCGTTATACACGCCGGCGGGGCGGAGGTAGACCACCGGGATCTCGCCCCGCCGCTTGTGGATCAGCCGCTCGGTTTCGATCTTCGAGGCCCGATAAGGCAGCTTGGGATCGAGCGGCCGGTCCTCGTCAATGTGCTCGCCAGGCGTGCCGGCTGCGTGTACCAGCATCGTGCTGGCAAACACGAACTGCTCGACCTCGAAGGATTGCAGCGCGTGCAGCAACCGTTCGGTGCCGTGTAGCGTGATCGCCTGGTATTTGGGGCTGGGCTCGCCCGAGAGATCGAAGTAGGCGGCGAGATGCACCACCGAGGTGATCCGGTTCCCGTGCCGCTCGCGCACGCAAGCCAGCGCCTCGCGGACGCTCTCGTCCGAGGTGAGATCGATCCGCTCGAAGCTCGCGGACGGTGGCAGTTCGCCCGGCGGATGCAGGTCCAGACCGACGACCGCGAAGCGCTCAGCCAGCCGGCCGACGATCGCCCGGCCGATAAAGCCGCTGCTGCCGGTCACGAGAACGGTTTCTCTTTCCGTGGCCATTGTCCTCCCCTTTTCCGCACCAGCGCCCGCTCATCTGCGGCCGGAGATCAGGTACTTCACGAGCGCGGCGACCCCCAGGATCAGCAGGACGAGGAGCAGCAGTCCGATCAGGCCCATGCCACCCATCCCCCAACCCATGCCCTCCATCATGCCCTCCATCATGCGATCCATCACGAGCCCCGGCGGTCGCGTTGCCCCGACCCCTAGCTGAGCCGCGTCCAGGTCCGGCCGCCGTCGGCGCTGGCGAGGATTTCGCTGTGCTGCGTCACGACGAACAGCCGATCGCGATCCGCTGGATCGGCGGCAAGATGCAGCAGGAAGCGATCGCCGAAGCCGTCGCTCACTGTCTCCCAGCTTCCAATTGGGCCCGACCGCTTCACCAGGCCGGCGCCGACGACGAAGGCATAGACCGTCCCGTCCGGCGTGCCCTGGACCAGGCTCGCCGGACGAGTCCACACCGTAGCCGCCCGCCAGGTTCTGGCCCCATCGCGGCTCACCATCAGGCCATTGCGGCTCGCAGCATAGACGGTGTCCGGCTCCTGCGGATCGGCCGCGAGGTCGAATATGTCGGCCGGCGGCGTCCCGGTAATCGTCCAACTCGTGCCGCCGTCGCGGCTCACCTGGATGCCGCGGTAGAGCCAGTAGATCACGTGCGGGTCCGCCGGGCTCACATCCATGGCGTGAAAGTCGACCGAGCCGTTCGCGCCCCTGGCGACCTGCGTCCAGCTTCGGCCGCCGTCGCGCGAGACGAGCACGCCGAGATTGCCGCCGCCCTCCGGATGGCCGCTGGCGTAGAAGGTCGCGGGCTCGATCGGGTGCGGCGTGAAGCCCATGTAGTCGCTGCGGTCGGCCGAGATGCGCTCGGCCATGCCGTCCGGCGCCGTGCGCCACACGCCATGGTGCGTGGCGAGGTAGAGCCAGGACGGCTCCTGCCGATCCACCGCGATGCCGTGGATATGCGACACCCTGGAGAGCGGCACGGTTTCCGAGGCATCGGCCTGCCACATCAGGACAACGCCGAGCACCGCCGTCACGGCGCCGGCAGCCAAGATCAACCTGATCGGCCGCTTCATCGCGCGTCCGTCGGTGGTCCTCTTCAAAGCTTTGGTCATGAGTTCCTCGATCGCTTGAAGGAATGACTACGCTGCTAGGGCCGGGATGGCGCCTCGTCCCCAACCGGGGCGCCGCAACAAGCTCGGCTGGAGTTTGTCACCGCAGCCGCCGGCGATGCGGAAAGGATCTGTCTAGGCGACAGGGTGGCGCCGTTCGCGGCCTGCTCGTGCTTGGAACATGAGCGCGTCATGCAGAGGCCGAGGCCGCACATGATCAGGCAAGGCGCGAGCGACAGCAGCAGCGGCGCGACGCCAACCGCGACGAGCCAGCCCCAGTTGAACGCCGCTCCGCCTGCGATCAGCGCGGCCGCGACGCCGATCAGCACGCGGCGATCGCGTAGCGCCCGTTGCGCGGCCCGCCCCAAGCTTGGGCCGATAACCGGTGCGGTTGTTGACGTGTCCACGAAGTCCTCTCCTTTCATGAGGGGCGGTTTTCCCCCCGGCTAGGGTTGGGTCCGGCTGCGGGCGTCCTGGCGGGCGCGGATGTCGGGCGGCCAGGTGCTCTTGATGAAGGCGAGGACAGCCGCGATCTGCTCGTCCGTGAGCGTGCCCTCGAAGGCGGGCATATCGCTCTGATAGCCGGGCACGACGCCGGACAAGCCCTTCTTCGTGAGCTCAAAGAGCTGCTGGTCGGCATGGTGCCAGGTGTGCCCCGAAGCGTCGTGCGGCGGCGCCGGCAGGCGGCCGTCGGGCCGGCGTTCACGCCAGTCCGGCTGGCCTTCGAGATTGGCGCCGTGACAGCTTGCGCAGTGCGCGGCGTAGATCTCGCGGCCGAGCGCACCCTGGGCCGGGTCGTCCGGGTCGATCGCCCCTCGTGACGAGAACCCGAACCAGCCCAGCGCCGCAGCGCCCGCCGCCAGGGCGACGAGGGTAGTGAGGATCGCGACATGGCGGCGCATCACCGCCGGCCCCCGGCGCTCTTGCTTCCGGCCGGCGGTCGGTATGCTGCAAGGTCGAGGATTCGGCGGCTGACAGCCGGACCGCGTGACGGAGTCATTTTCTGGAGTTTCGTCGAGTGGGTTACGCTGCGCGGAACCGGAGCAGCCGCGAAGTGGCTCGGATCCGCAGCGGGAGCGAGCCCGCCTGAACGCGAGCTCGCCCGGCGACGGCTCACCGCCCGCGTAGCGGGCGGACGCCGTCAGCTCAGATCGGGTCTGGGAGGATAAGGGTCAGGCGGACCGGTACGGCCCAGGCTGAAGCTTGCGACCAGCGGGACCGGCTGCTCGGCCGGAGATGAATGGACAGCGGCCACGACGGGCGGCAGCGCGGTCGTGGCGCCGCATAGGGCGAAGCAGGCTTCCATCACCATGCCGCCTTGCTCATCCCCGCCCGGACAGCCGCCACAGTTTTCCGGCGCCGGCATGTCCAGGGAAGCGGCCGCCGCCATGCTCGCGCCCATGCTGACCGCCTGGACGCCATGCGCCACCAATCCCAGCGTCACCGCGAGAATGGTGAGCAATGCAAAGAGACGGCGGGACAGGACTAGGCACATAAAATAAAAATAACAGGTTGTCGCCGCGCCGGCAACGACCGCTCCGGCTGATCCGCGCCGCCGCCTGACGGCCCCGTTCCACCCGACGGCCAAGAACCCAGGGAACACCATCCAGGCCGCCAGCCGCCCCGCGCGGAAACCGCGGCCCGTGCCCGCACATCGGGATCGCAAAATCGGCAACCACAATCACGGACCACGCCGCTCACGAAAGAGACCCGGTGAGAAATCCGGGCTAGGCGCGGCCGCGAGACGCGCTCCATCACAAGGAGGAGAGGCGTGAGGTAACAGGCGAGCAATCGCAGCGCCCGGGCCGGGACCGGTAGGGTGTGCATCCGGCGCGGCAGTCCGGCCTGCTCTCCAAAGAAGACTAGATGGCCCGCAATCATGATGATGGGCATTCCAAAGATCATCGAGGCGCTGGGGATCGGGAGAGGCACCGCCTCGGGTACGGACAGGATGAAGAGAGCGGTCCCATGGACGCGCGTCCCCACGGCCGCCAGAACGGATTGCAGGGGCACATGCTCTCGTTCGGTTTCGCCGAGCTGCTGTAGAATCCCGGAGAGAAGCTGTTCTTAATGGCACCTCTCGGCGCGCAGGTGGCGACACCGCCAGTGTGCGCAAGGCGGCGGCAGGCGCGCAGGGCTCCTCAGCGGTGCTGTGCAAGAAGACCCGTTCCGTCCGCACCGCCACCCCGTCCCGCGGCGCAGCAAATTACTGCGCCGGCGTGAGCGAGGCCTACTCGAGCGCCTTCCTGGCTTCGCTCACGACTTCGGGGGTCACATCGGCCGACTTCGCCGGAAGCTCGGTCGTTCCTCGCAAGCCGTTCTCTTCGATGTCGGCGATAAGCAGCTTCATTTCGGTTATCTCAAGCACCTGAGATTCGATGATCTTGTCAGCGAGTTCGCGCACGCGCGGGTCACTGATGCTCGACTTGCGTGCATTGTTGATGGCAATCGAGTGATGAGGGATCATCGAGCGCATGAACTTCAGGTCGTCTACCAGAAGCTGGCTCCTATTCACGTAGAGCAAGCCGATGCTGGCCAGAGCGGCCAAGGCCAGTACTGCAACTTTGGCGGCTATACCCTTGTACATGGACCACATGAACGCCAGCATGACGAGCATCATCACGCTGCCCATAACCAGAGAGGCCACGAACCGGTTGATGCTGAAGAAAGCGTGGTCGAACGAATAGACAAGATGATACATCAGGAAGAACATGATGAAGGTCGAGGTCGCGATCATCGCCGCGAACCGGCCCCAGTTCATGCCCATCGTCTCTTTGTGCTGCTTCATAACGGAATCCTCATCCTGCAAAGCTCGTCTTCAAGCGGCTCCGAAGCATTTTGGCGCGGGCAGGGTCTCCCAAGCCGTCGCTGAACCGGCGCGGCCAGGCCCGATATGAGTCCGTCTCCGTCTTCATCGGCGGCCGCCGGACAGGTATTTGAGAAGCGCGGCAATCCCGAGGACGAGCAGGATGGCGACAAGGATCCATAGGATCCCCATTCCCCCCATGCCCCAGCCTGTTCCGTCCATCATGTCCATTACTCTTTGTTCTCTGCAGGTGCGGCACCGGCCAGCCTTCGCCAGGTGCGGCCGTGGTCGATGCTGTGGAGGATTTCGCCATCGGCCGATGCAGCGAAGAGGCGATTCGGATCGCTGGGATCGACCGTGAGGTGCAGCAGGTACGAGGTTCCGAAGCCCTCGGAGACCGTTGCGAACATTGCTGCGGGCTCGCTCGCCCTCAACTGGCCGTGTCCGAGCATGAAGGCGTACACCGTGCCGTCAGACGCGACCTCGACGAGGCTGACCGGCTCGCGCTGAAGGATGGGGGTCCTCGTCCTGGCGCGTCGCCGGTACTCGTCGGCATTCCTGGCTGCGATCCGCTTGGGCGGGCATTCCACGACGATGTCGACCTCGTCCAGCCCTGCCGATGACACCGCATCCGCGTGCTCGGCGGTGGCGCCGAAAAGCCTGAGCCCTCTGGCGGTAGCCACGTGCAGCCGCCAGTCCCTCCCGATGTCGGAAATTCCGGCGAGCACTATTTCCGATTGCTGGACAACCGCGTCGGCGACCCGCTTGCCGATCACCCCGTAGCCGTTCACCGCCACGCGGACCATTCCGCTTCCTGTCATGTCGCGTTCCCCAGTTTTCGGGTCGGGCGAACCCACCAGAAGGCGATCCCCGGGATGACGAGCCACTGGGCGAGCGGGGACAATCCAGTGCCTATGCCGGGCAGCACCGGCATCAGGTTCGAGTAAGCCCATGTGCCGCGGACTTCGGTGTTCAGCCATTCGCTGAACACCGTGTAACCGAGGCCGATTCCGATCGTGATGAGTGCCACCGCCCCAAAGCGCTCGCCTGGCCAGCGATCGTCGCCTGCGGCCATAAGCCCGCCTAGAAGTGCGGTCAGCCCGATCAATACGTCGCCTGCCGTGCAGTGGGGGACCGCGAAGGCAATCTCCGCGGTCGTGCCGTCCCGCCAGAGGGTGTAGAGAGGGAGCTGCGCGACCTCCCAGCCAAGGTTGCCGATCGCCAGCAGCGCGAAATAGCGCCGCAACGATCGCAGCCAGAGCGGAGAAGCCGCGCAGGTCGGAATTACCATCGCTTCGCCCCGCCTCGTCACGGCGCGCCGATCAAGCCGCCGGCGAGCTCGGATGCGAGCCGCTGCTGGGTTTCATCCAGCTCCTGATAGAGCGCTTCGGCCGCAGGCCTGATGTTCCTCACCATTTCGAGGCGTGCGGCGAGCGCGGTCTCGTGCCTCTCGAGAAGTGTCGGCCAGCCCGGCTGCCCCTGTGCAGGCGCCTCGTGGTCCTGGCTGTCCTGAGCCATTGCTCCGGAGCCCCAAAGCATGGTGGCCGCTGTCACGGCCGCTGCGATGGTGGATCTGTTGCTGTTCATTGCTATCTCCCTCAGCTTCGTCCGGGCGCAGTTTCGTAGGCAACCTCGGTTATCATGCCGGCGGCCATGTGGAGGAGGTTGTGGCAGTGGAAGGGCCAACGTCCCGGATTGTCGGTATCGAAGGCGATGGTCACGGCACCGTTCACCGGCACCAGGACCGTGTCGCGCACGGCCCCCTTCAGCGGGCGCCCGTTTATCCCGATGACCTGGAAGTGATGCCCGTGCAGATGCATCGGATGAGCCATCGGGCTCACGTTGCGCATCTCGATGGCCACCCGCTGACCCGGATGCACTTCGATCGGTGTGTGGTTCCCCCAGGTCCGGTCGTCAATCGACCAGACGTAGCCCATCATCGTGCCGGTCAATGCGGTGCGGAAGGTGACATCCGCATGCCGGTGCGGAAGCGGATCCACGGCGAATAGGCTCTCCTCAAGGGAAAGATCGACCGGCGGTGCTGCGCTTCCCGCCTCTCCGGCCACCCGGGCGATGGGACTTCCTTGCGTTGCGAGGATGATCCCCGTTCTTTCCCTGTCGCCCTCCCGCTGTGCGAGGATCGGCCAGGCGCCGCCTTCGCGTGGCAGGCTGAGAACCACGTCGAGCCGCTGGCCCATGGTCATGCCGAACCGCTTGCCCTTGACCGGCCGTACGGGGTTGCCATCGGCGGCAATCACCGTCCCCTGGAGGGTGCCGAGATCGATCTGAAATGCGCTGGTCGTGGCGCCGTTGATGATCCTCAGCCGCACGCGGCCGCCGCGCTCCACCGTGACGACCTCCGGGTCGTCAAGGGTGCGGTCATTGGCGAGATACGCATCGTACTCGACGTCGTTCAGGTCCGGCTGACCGGGACCACCGGCATGGGCGTCGGGTGCCACCGTGAGACCGGAGAGCGGGACATCGGGCTCGTCTCCGGTCATGTGATCCATGCCGGCCATGCCTCCATGGCCCATCGAAGATACATTCTCGGTTGCATGCGCCATGGCGCTGCCCCGGAGATCGGCCAGCAGCTCGGTAGGATCGCGGAATGTGAAATCGTGCAGGAGGATGACAACCTCCTGCACATCGGCCCGAAGGTCCTCAGGAGTGCGGACGATCAGCGGCGCCGCGAGCAGCAGCTGCTCCTGCAGGCCGAGATGCGAATGCATCCAGTGGGTGCCTGGCCGCGGCTCATAATCATAGCGCCGGACTTCGTTCGGCCGGAGTGCTGCATGTGGCCCGATGACAACGCCGTCCTTGCTCCACTCGGGCGTCTGGCCATGCCAATGGACAATGGTGTCCTCGGCCGTGGCGTTGTGAAGGTCGACGGTAAAACCCTCGCCCGGATCGAGCGCGATCCCGTGCGAGCCGCCAGGTTTGGTAATCCCGAAGACGGATGCCGCGCGACCGCGGACATCGAGCGTTCGACGTTCGATCCTCAGCGGGGTTGCTGCCCCGGCGAATGCGGACCGCACCGCACCGGGCAAGAAGGCGTTCGTTCCGGCCAAGGCTGCCGATGTTCCGGCAAGCGCCATAAGGTGACGACGGGTAATCGATATCATTGTGCACCATTGATCTGATGGGTCCGGACGGCCGGTACTCGCGTATGAGCACCGGGCGAGCGTCTGACGCGGGCGCGGAATCGTCGCTGCGCTCACCTCACCGGCAGCAGCTGCCGGCTCAGATCAGATGGCGGGGAGGAGGGATGGGAGGCGTGCTCTCGCGACCGCCCAGGAGGCTTGTTTGGGTGAGCCAGGCACCGGAGCACACGCTGGTGAGCTCGGTCGCCGGAAATGGCGCGGGAAGAGCGGAGCCGCAAGCAAGCGGCGAGTGCGGACTGCCACAATGGCGCATTCCTCCGCCGCCACGTTCGGCGGCGCAGTCCCTTGGGGCGAACTCACTTGCTACGGCAATAAGCCAGACGCGGCCGGCACCTTCGGCAGATTCAGCGGACGCGCCGTCCAGTGTCACAGCCAACAACTGATCTGCGTGGTCGGTGCCAGTCGCAGCGCTCGCGTGCGGCTGTCCGGCGAATCCGGAAAGCAGGACGGCCGCGATGAGGAGCATCCTGGTCGCGAAACCTGCCGCACCGAATGTCCTGCCGGCTAACCGCACTGGAGCTCCTTTGGACTGCCTCTGCCCATGGCTGGTCAACAAAGATATAAAGACCGGAGCAGCGATCACTGACATAGGTCAATGTGCAGCGCTGCGCCAGCCTGCATGTCTGCTTCGGATTGACCCTAACCAACGGGACGTCTCGTGCGCCGAGGACCAACTCGAGATCGCAACGAGTTCAAGGCCGACAAGCGCTGGAAGAGGCGGGTTGGGCCGCCGCTGCCGTTGGTTTGAGAAGCACCGCCGATCGTCGTTGAAATCCTTCCGTCAGCGGGGTGCGATTCAGTCGAGCACGCATCTGAACACGAGGAAGCTCGTGGAGCGTCTCGAAGCATAGTAGTGACTCGTCGTAATTCATCGCAGCTTCGGCTGTCGTCGGAGCTCTTGGGAAGCGCGGTCATAGTGCGGCAGCGAGTAAGAAGTTCGCATCTTCATCCACGATGGGGCGCCGCTTCGGCGTAGGGCGACAGGATGCTCCCGAGTAACGTGGCGAGCCTGAGCGTAAGCGATCGCTGTATGGCGTAGGTGGTGCGCCGCAAAGGATTCGAACCAAGCTGTCGCCAGAGTTCGACCGTGAATGCTTATCATGCTGCCTTCGCGAAGCCGCGGCGGGTCGTGCCGCGCTTGGTCTTAGCGGTTTTCGCTCGTGGGCCGTCCAGCAACTCCGCCATCCGAGCTGCAACCTGATCCGCAGCGACCACCAAGGCGACATCGAGGTGGACATACCCCTGTGTGACGCCACGAGGGGCGTGTCCGAGTAAGCCCTTGATTGTCAGCTCCGAAAAGTTCAGGTCGCCGGCTACGCTCGCGAAGGTATGGCGGAGAGTGTGGGGAGTAACCTGAGTTAGTCCGGCCCGAGCGCAGACGCGATCGAGCACGCGCACGACACCCACGAAGTGACCTTCGCCCCAGTCGGCTGGGAACAGGTAGGGCCAGCCCATGCTCACCCTCATCTGCTCCGTGATGCATGCGACAGCCGCCTTGCCGATCGCACGGACCTGCTCCCCACCCTTCGTGTCCGGGAAGCTCACGTAACTCCGGCGCGTGTTGATCCACGCGCGTTCAAGCGCGAGCGCTTCCATCCGGCGGAAGCCGGTGAGCAGCAAGAGCCGGATGGCGGCCAAGCCGGTCGGGTGCTCACCTTCTTCCTCGCACTCGCGCATCGTGCGACCGAGCAGTTGCAGTTCCTCCTCGCTGAGGCGCCGCTTCTTCTGATTCCCGGCGACTTGGCGGACGCCGGCGGCCGGGTTCCTCTCGATGAGCTCCAGCCGGAGGGCGTGCCCAAGAATGCTCCGCAATGTACCCACCGTCCTGCCCGCAACCCCCGCTCCGCCCGTCGTCCTTCCGCCTCTCCCCTTCCGGCCCTTCGCCGACTTGCCCTCCATGATGTCGGCCTGCATCGCTTCGATGTCGCGGAGCGTGAGGCCACGAGCCGTGCGCGATCCGATCAGCGGCTTAATGTGCGAATCAATCCGGCTCTCGTCCGAATCTAGCGTGGAGGCCTTGATCGGCTTTCGCTTGCGCCCGAGGATGCGACCCGCTCGGGCCTGCTCGAGATACCAGTCGCAAACCTCGGCGACGGTCATTCCCTCTCGCGCCGCGTGGCGTTCGGCCGACGGGTCTTCGCCCCGCGCCGCTGCGGCCAGCTTCTGTCGAGCGAACTCGCGTGCCTGTTCCGGTGCGAGCACTCCATGCTGTCCCAGAACCAGGCGCCGGGTGCGCCCCTCCGCGTTGCGATACTGGATCAGGTATGTCTTCACGCCTGACGGCTTCACCCGAATGCCGAAGCCGCGCAGCTCGGCGTCCCAGGCGAACACGTCCCGGCCCGCCTGCGGCTGGAGGCCATCGACTGTACGCTTCGTGATCTTGGTCATGATCCTACCTTCTATGCGTTCCGAGTTCGTTCCGTTTCTGCTTCCCCGGCCATGGCGGCGGAGGGCGGGGAAGCACGGGGGAAGCACGCGGGCGCAACTTGAGGGGCCGCTTGAGGATACCCCAGCGAAGATTGGTGTAGAGATTTCCTTTTGCCTGTGAGGGGCTTAGCGAGTTATAGCGAGCAAAGACAGGCTCTAGCGAAAACTCACGAACGACCTTGCCAAGGTTGGGGTCGAGGGTTCGAATCCCTTCGCCCGCTCCAGTTTCCCAACATTTCCATAACTTTTCGCTTTCGGGCGGCGGGCCATAGGCAACCGGCAAGGTAACGCGATACCTGTCCCGGCTGGGTACCAATTACCCTCTCGCCATTGGCTCTAGCCCCCTTGTGTCCTATCTGATTGGGGCGCTTGATCAGCAAAGGGGGGCTCAGAATGAAGTTCGAAGGTTTTCAGGTAACGAACTTCCGAAACGTGATTGATTCCGGCTGGATCAACGCCAATCAAATCACTGCGTTTGTTGGGCAGAACGAGGCTGGAAAGAGCAATCTCTTCGAGGCGCTATACTGTCTGAACCCCATCGATGACGCGACCTATGATCTCGATGAAGATTGGCCGGTCGATAAGTGGGAGGGACGAAAGGACGCCAAGGGGAAGCGAGTTTGCTGGGCATTGTTCTCTCTCGATGGGGACGAGATAGAAGCGCTTTATGAGTATGCCGCCATCAAGCCCGAGGCACCGGCCGAGGGCTCGGAAGGAGGCGAAGGCAAATCCCCTGCCAAAGTCTCGCTCCCGACAGAGGCGAAGGTCTCACTGGCGAAAGCCTATGGATATCGGACGGACTTCCATCTGCGTGGGTTCGATGACGGCATCCTAGACGAGGACAAAGCAGCGGAGTGGATGCAGGAGCACACGCCCAATTTTGTTTACATCCGCGATTATGAGATGTCCGGTGCCCAAATCGAACTCGATCAGCTAAAGCAACGTCTCGACAAGGCTGGCGGGCAGCGCCACAAACTTCCCAATGAGGACCAGACAATCCTCATAATTCTCGATCTCGCCAACATCGAACTGCAGGACTTTCTCAAGAAAGGGCAGTCGTCCGAGGGTCGTACGATCCGATCCTTCGATAAGCGCTCGGCGTCGAGGTACCTCACCCAGCAATTCGCTCACCTCTGGCAACAAAAGGACGTGTCGTTCGATATTGAGATTGATGGGCCAACGCTGAATATCTTTGCGGAGGACGCAGGAATAGGAATGCCGGTGCGACTGCACCGTCGCTCAACGGGCTTTCGCTGGTACGTCTCTTTTGCATGGAAATTTACTCATGCGACAAACGGTGATTTTAAAGATTGTGTCCTCCTCCTCGAAGAGCCGGGGGTGCACCTCCATTTCACAGGCCAACGGGACTTGCTCAAGGTGTTCGAGCGGCTCGCAGAGCACAACACCATTCTTTACACCACGCATCTCGCTTCCATGGTGGATCAAGCCCACCCGGAGCGGGTCCGGATCATCGAAAGTCGAGACAATCATGTTGCGGTCACACAGGGCATTGTAAGCTCGCAACGCGCGCCGATGGCAGTGATTGAGCAAAGCCTTGGCCTTACCGGCGACCACAGCGGCATCCTCGGGAGCCGGCAGGTGATGGTTGTCGAGGGCGGCGGCGATGCGGTGGTCCTGCACAAGCTGTCAGGCTTGCTTAAAGCCGCCGGGAGAGAGGGGTTGTCGGACAAGATACACCTTTGGCCGGCCGACGGCGCTTCCAAAACCCCGATGTATGCCGGATTTGCCATCGGCCAGGGTTGGGATGCGGGCGTACTCCTTGACAGCGATGAGGCCGGCAACAAGGCGAGGGCGAAGATTGATGAACTCTATGTGTCCAAGATGGCCGCGGACAGTGGGCAGAAGTTCAGGACAATCATGCTCGGTAAGGCAGCTGGAACGAAGCAGACGGACTTCGCAATCGAGGACCTGTTTCCGCCCAAATTCTTTATCGACTGCGTGAACGAGATCTACGGCATAGCCATTAAGCCAGAGGACCTCCCAGAGGACGGCTCCGACATGATCAGCAAGAAGGTCGAGCACGTCTTGAAGATGAGGCACGGCCATACGCAACTCGATAAGAAGCGCATCATGGGCGAGATGTGGAGACAATTCGACACTTGGAAGTCGGTTGATGATCTCCCGGCACATACGGCCGGTCGAGCTGAGAAGGTGTTCAAGGCCATCAACGAAGCCTTTGGGGACTAGCTCCTCACAGCGGGTAAGGGCTCACGTGCCGGTTGGCGCAGCGCCGGCGCAGCTGATGGTGCGCTCCCTCGCTCTCGAAGGGCTTACGGCAGCGGAGGCGGGCCCTGGCCATTCCGGTCTCCTCCGGTAATCTGAGGAGACCGGCCACGCGATCACGGGGACCGGCGCTGTCTCGCAAAGCGCCGTGAATGCCGCGCCAGCCTCGGCCTTTGGCACGATCACGGCGGCGAGACCTCGGCCGGCACGGGCCGCCATGTGGGCGGCGTGCCAAGGCGTCCCCAGTCCGTTGACGCGCGCGCGGACCGGCACAAATGCGAGGTCCGAGCGCAAGGCCGCACGGCCCGCGCCCTTTGCGTCGGCTGCCACCGCATCCTCGAGATCGAGGATCGCTGCGTCGGCGCCGGCGGCCGTCGCCTTCCCGAAGCGTTCGGGACGGTCGGCAGGCAGGAACAGCGCGGCGGTGAAATTCAGCGACCCGCCCATCACCACGTGGCCTCTGCAGCCATGGAAACCGGCCCGCGGTCGCGAGCGGTCCACAGCACCAACCCGTCGCCCTCGGCCCTGGCATGCAACGCAACGGTGTCCGTATCGAACAAGGGTGCGAGGCCGCGGAAGCTGAAGCGCCGGGGCGGCGCTCCCCGAAGCTTGGTGGCAAAATTGCGTAAGAGCGCCGCCTGCATCGGCCCGTGGACGACGAGCGCCGGATAGCCCTCGACCTCGGTGGCGTACGACCGATCATAGTGAATGCGATGGGCGTTGAAGGTCAAAGCGGAATAGCGGAACAACAGGGGCGCGCCGACCGCCACGGGCTCGACGAACGCACCTGATTCCGCAGCGGGCGGCGACTTCCCCGCGCCGCCTGAATCGGCCCCGCGATAGACGATGTCCTGCCGCTCATCAATGGCGAGCACGCCGTTCGCCTCGATCCTGTGAGCCACGGTGACGAAGCAGAGCGGGCCCGTGCGCCCCTCCTTCAACGACACGTCCGCGACGCGGGACACACGTCGCACCAAATCGCCGACCTTGAGATCGTGGTGGAAAGTGAGTGCGCCGCCGGCCCACATTCGCCGCGGCAGAGGCACAGGCGGCAGGAAGCCGCCGCGTGCGGGATGCCCGTCCGGGCCGAGCCCCGCCGTGGCGACCGCGGGCTGGGCGAGGCAGAAGTGGATGAGCTGCGGCGCCGCCGCGCCATGGGCGGGCGGGGCGCCTGGCATGTCGAGCATGGCGTGATATTTGCGCGCGAGCTCCTCGCTGAGGATTTCGGAGCCGGTATCCTCGCGGCCGACCCAGGATTTGAGGTGATCCATGTCGATCAGGGGCCGATCCGGCGCGGACATCAGTAGGACCTCGGCATGCCGAGCACATGCTCGGCCAGATAGGACAGGATAAGGTTCGCGGAGATCGGCGCCACCTGAAAGAGCCGCCTCTCGCGGAACTCGCGTTCCACGTCATACACCTCGGCGAAGCCGAACCCGCCATAGGTCTGGATGCAGGTTGGCCAGCGCCCGGAGCGGCGGACGCCGCCATCATTGTGACGGAACACGGCATCGCAGACCTGCGCACGCCCACGCTCGCGCAGCGGCCCGAAGCCTTGATTGCCATCGCCGATCCCGCCTTTCGCGATGACTTGCACGAAAGGGGGCACTCGGGCGCCTGGTCTGGGGCGAGAAACGGGACGGCTGCGGCTCACTCCCAAGAACCCTCGGCGAAACGCGCACGCGCAGCCCTGAACTTTTGGGCGCGATCGCCCGCGTGGGTCAGGAACCTTAAGAGGGCAAAATTACGAAGCGTGTGGGCGTCACTCCCGGGGGGCCTTGCCTTCCTGACTGCCGCGGTCCGGATGCTCTTCCCGCCCTGATAATGGCCGCCGCCCCGCTCGGCGGGAAATACCATCCGGCGGCACAAAGGCGCGGTCTCCTCCAACACGACCGAATCCGGCAAGCGAGCCGCGGAAAACGAGGAAATACGGCGAATCGGCTCCGCTAGCATCCTTGCCGCGCAGTGCGCGAGAGGAGCCGAGCGTGAAGATCAAGGACGTGGTATTCGCAACGGGGCAATCGAGCTTTGTCCATACGGACCGCGCCGCCATCCGCCAGGGCGCCAGGCCGAACGGCTATCTCTTCGACGGCAAGCCCGTGATCCCCGGCTTCGACACCATCGTCCAGCCGGCCGGGATCGCTTCGGTCATGCTCGTCCTCGATGACGACATCGTTGCGCTCGGGGATTGCGCCGACGTGATCCTCGCCGGCTATGCCGGGCGCGACCGGCCCTTCAAGCCCGCCGAGCAGGAGAAGGTTCTCGACGAGGTGATCGCGCCGCGCCTTGTCGGCCGCAGCCTCGACAGCTTCAAGGACCTCGCGACCGAATTCGACGCGCTCCGAGTCGATGGCGAGCCGCTCCACATGGCCGTCCGCTATGGCGTCACCCAGGCGCTCCTCGATGCCGTCGCGCTCTCCCGCCGCGAGCAGATGGCCGAGGTGGTGGCCCGCGAATACGGCCAGACGATCGCCCCGCGCCGCCTGCGCATCCTCTCCTCCTGCATGCGCGACAACTACAATCTCCACGACCGGATGATCCTGAAGCGGGCCGATATCCTGCCCCATTCCTCGTTCGGCGAGATCGACCGCCATATCGGCCGCGACGGCCAGATCTTCCTCGATTACGTCACGAAATTCCGAAAGCGCGTCCAGGCGATCGGCGCGCCGGATTACAGGCCCCAGCTCCATTTCGACGTCTATGGCAGCATCGGCGAGCTCTTCGACAATGATCCGGAGCGCGTTGCCGATTATCTTGGCAAGGTCGCCGCGGCCGTCGCGCCCTATGATCTGATGATCGAATCTCCCTTCGTAGTCGATGCCCTCGAGCCGCAGATCGAGATCTTCGGCCGGCTTCGCGATGCTCTGAAGCGGAAGGGCATCAGGACCATCATCATCGCCGACGAGTGGTGCAATACGCTCGAGGATATCCGCGCCTGGGCCGATGCCGGCACGACCGACATGGTTCAGATCAAGACTCCGGACCTCGGCGGCATCAACAATACGATAGAAGCGGTCATCTACTGCAACGAGGCCGGAATGGATGCCTATCTCGGCGGCACCGCCAACGAGACGCAGCAATCTTCCCGCATCACCACCCATATCGGCCTTGCCACCCGCCCCGCCTTCCTGCTTTCCAAGCCCGGCATGGGCGGCGACGAGAGCTTCGCCCTTCAGGTCAACGAGATGAACCGGACCATTGCCCTCCTGAAGCACAGGCACAGTCCCTGGCTCGCCGCCGCCTGATCCCGTTCCGCCCTCGACAAGGACCGCCAATGCCCGCTTTCCCCAAGGAAGAATTCCTCGGACGGGTCGACGAGACCAAGCGCCGGATGGATGCCGCCGGCATGGATTGCCTGGTGGTGATCGACGCCGCGAACATCTTCTATCTGAGCGGCTTCGACGCCCATTCGGCTTATGTCCCGCAGGCTCTGGTCGTCATCGCCGGCGAAGAGGAGCCGCGCCTGATCGTGCGGGACATGGACGTTCCCGGCGACACCGCCTTCATGGCGGCGAAGCACATCCACGGCTATCCGGAGGACTATATCGCCCATCCGCGCAGCCATCCGTACGACCATTTCGGCGATCTCTTCCGCGCCTGGGGCATCGCGTCGAAGCGGATCGGCGTCGAGCTCTCCCAGCTCGACGTGGTGAGCTGGGGCCGTCTGCAGCAGGCCCTCCCCAATGTCCGCTGGCCCGATGCCGACGGCCTCGTCACGTGGCAGCGCCTGATCAAGTCGCCGGCCGAGCTGGCCTATATGAAACAGGCCGGCCAGATCGCCGACGCCGCCATGCGCGTCGCGATCGAGAAGAGCGTCGTCGGCGCACGCGAATGCGATGTCGGCGCCGAGGTGATGGCAGCCCAGATTCGCGGTCTGCCGGAATTCGGCGGCGACCGGCCAGTCACGCCCCACATGCCCTCCGGTTGCCCGCGCGTCGCCGCTCCGCATCTCGCCTGGACCGACGCGAAGCTCGCACCGGGCACGGTCACCAATGTCGAGCTCGGGGGCTTCCGCCACCGCTACGTCACCGGCCTCTCCCGCACCATCGTCCAGGGCACGCCCGAGGAGCGGCTGCAGCGCCTCCACCTGGCGACGAAGGAAGCGGTCGATACCGTCTTCGACAGCGTCCGTCCCGGCTGGACCTGCGAGGAGGTCGAGGCGCTTTTCCGCAAGACCACGCGCAAGCACGGCTTCGAGAAGAAGTCCCGCGTCGGCTACGCGATCGGCATCGATTGGACCGAGAAGACCGCGAGCCTCCGGCCAGGCGACCTCACCGTCCTCAAGCCGGACATGACGTTCCACCTCATGGCGGGCATGTGGTACGACAGCTGGGGCTATGTGCTGAGCGAGGCCTTCCGGGTCACGGAAGGCGGCATCGAGAGCTTCAGCAGGCTGCCGCGCGACCTCTTCGTCAAATAGCGCCGCGCCGAACTTGCTCATGGTTCCAGACTGGTCCCCCGTCGCAGCCGAGATCGAATTCGGCCCGCCAAGGGTCTATCAGCGCGACGCGCCCGCCGCGCCCGGCCCCCAGCCGGTGCCATGTCCCGACAATCTTCCGGTCGGTCCCCACAGCGCTTGGCCGGCGTTTGCAGGCTCTCGTGACCACGCTGTATCGCTCGACGGAGCGCCTCTGTCGTCGTGGCGCTGCCGTGCAGAACCTGGCCCATGATCCCTCTCGGAGCGTCGGCGCGGTTCGACTGATTTCTCCCCCTTCCGGGCTGAACCCCTACCGGCCGAGATCCTTCGCGACCTTGTCGACCGCCCGCTTGGTCATCGCGACGAGTTGGTCGATCTCGCCCCGGGTGATGATCAGCGGCGGGGCGAAGCCGAGGATGTCGCCGTTCGGCATGGCCCGGGCGATCAGCCCTTCCTCGAGCGCCGCCGCGGAGACCTTGGCACCGACGCCGAGTGCGGGATCGAACGGCGTCTTCTCATCCGGGTCAGCGGCGAATTGGAGGGCCGCGAGGAGTCCGACGCCGCGAACCTCGCCGACCAGGGGATTGTGGTCGAAGGCATCGTGCAGCGCCGCCTGCAGATAGGCGCCCGTCTCGCGGGCGTTCCTTGTCAGATCCTCCCTGTCGACGATGTCGAGATTGGCATTGGCCGCCGCCGCGCAGAGCGGATGGGCGGAATAGGTCCAGCCATGACCGATCGCGCCGAACTTGTCGTTGCCCTCCTCGATGACCGACCAGACCTTCTCGCCGATGATGCTGCCGGACAGCGGCAGATAGGCCGAGGTCACGCCTTTGGCGATGGTGATGATGTCCGGCCGGATATCGTAGGTGTGGCAGCCGAAATATTCCCCCGTCCGGCCGAAGGCGGTCACCACCTCGTCGGCGATGAGCAGCACGTCGTGCGCGGCGAGAACCTTCTGGATCTCCTCCCAGTACCCCTCCGGAGGCGGCACGATGCCGCCGGTGCCGAGCACCGGCTCGCCGATGAAGGCGGCGACCGTCTCCGGTCCTTCGGCGCGGATCAGCGCATCGAGCTCGTCCGCGAGCCGGCGCGAGAAGGCCCGCTCGGTCTCGCCAGGCTTGCCGGCGCGCCAGTAATGCGGCGTCCCGGTGTGCAGCACGCGGCCGAGCGGCAGGTCGAAATGGTTCTGGAAGCCGGGCAGGCCGGTCAGGCTCCCGGTCATCAGGCCGGAGCCGTGATAGCCGCGCCGGCGGGAGATGATCTTCTTCTTCTCCGGCCGGCCGAGGACGTTGTTGTAGTACCAGACCAGCTTGATGTTGGTCTCGTTGGCGTCCGAGCCGGACAGGCCGTAATAGACTCGGCTCATCCCCATCCCGGCCTTCCGCACGATGCGCTCGGAGAGCCGGATGATCTGGTCGTTCGAGTGGCCGACATAGGTGTGATAGTAGGCGAGCTGCTTGGCCTGCTCGTAGATCGCGGTCGCCATCTCGTGCCGCCCGTAGCCGACATTGACGCAGTAGAGCCCGGCGAAGCCGTCGATGCTCCTCCGCCCGTCGCGATCCTCGACGTAGACGCCTTTGCCGCCCGTCATGATCCGGTTGGGGATCTCGCCTCGCGCGAACTGAGCCGCATGGGTCGAGGGGTGGAACACATGCGCGCGGTCGATGACGGAAAGGTCGTTGATGCTCTGATCCATGGCTCTGCTTTCGGCTACGCCGCGCGGAAGGCGGCGCAGACATATTTCAGGTGGGTGAATTCCTCGATGCCGTGCCGGCCGCCTTCGCGGCCGAGCCCGGATTCGCGGACGCCGCCGAATGGCACCGGATATCCGGTCATCTGCACGCAGTTGACGGCGATCATCCCGGTCTCGAGCGCATCGGTCAGGCGGCAGATGCGGTCGTGATCGCGGGTGAAGAGATAGGCGGCGAGCCCGTAGCGGCTGTCATTGGCCGAGGCGACCACCTCCGCCTCCGATGAGAAGCGGATGAGGGCGGCGACCGGGCCGAAGGTCTCCTCGTGGAAGATCGCCATGGCGGGCGTCACGTCGGCGAGCACCGCCGGCTCGACGAAGAGCCGCCGGGCCGCCCCGGCAGTCGTCAGCCTTGCGCCCTTTGTCACCGCATCCCGGACGTGATGCAGGCATTTCGCCACCGCCCGCTCATGCATCAGCGGGCCGAGATCGACCCCTTCGTCGAAGCCGTCGCCGACCTTCAGCCGCCGCACGGCCGCCGTGAAGCGGGCGACGAAATCCTCATAGATCGCCTCATGGACATAGATGCGGTTGGCCGCCAGGCAGTCCTGCCCGGTGGTCTGGAACTTGGCATCGACTGCGGCCGCGACCGCCTCGTCGAGGTCCGTATCGGGAAAGACGATGAAGGGGGCGTGGCCGCCGAGCTCCATCGTGACCCGCTTGACGGTTCCCGCGCTCTGCTCGATCAGCGCCTTGCCGATCTCGGTCGAGCCGGTGAAACTGATCGCCCGCACTAGCGGATTGGCGCAGAACTCGCCGACGATCGTTTCCGGATCGCCGGTTACCACGTTGAACACACCGGCCGGTATGCCCGCCTGCTCGGCGAGGGCGGCGAGGGCCAGCGCGGAGAAGGGTGTCTCCGAGGCCGGCCGCGCCACCACGGTGCACCCCGCCGCGAGCGCCGCCGCGGCCTTCCGGGTAAGCATCGCCGAAGGGAAGTTCCAGGGGGTCACGCAGGCGACCACGCCGACTGGCTCGCGTCGCACGGTCATCCGCCGGGAGGGCAGATGGCTGAGCGGGCTCTCGCCGTCGAGACGCTTCGCCTCCTCGGCGAACCATTCGACGAAGCTCGCGCCATAGTCGATTTCGCCCCGCGCTTCGCGGAGCGGCTTGCCCTGTTCCCGGGTCATCAGCCGGGCGAGCGTCTCCCGCTCGGCGACGATCAGGTCGTGCCAGCGCTTGAGCAGCGCCGCGCGCATTTGCGGCAGCAGACCTCTCCACCGCGGGAAAGCCCCCGCCGCCGCCTCGATCGCGCGGCGCGCTTCCGCGGCGCCCATATCCGGCACGCTGCCGATCAGGGCCCCGGTCGAGGGATTGAACACCTCGACGCGCGCCCCGGAATCCGCCTCGATCCACCGGCCGGCGATATAGGCGTTCTCGGGAAGCTCGATGCTGGCCGCGTGACGGCCTGCCGCCTCGGGAAGCATTGTCACCGCTCCTCAACCGACCTGACGCGAGGCGATGAGTGCGAGCGCCCGCTCCATCTCGTTGACGAGGATCATCCAGCCTTCGTCGGAGCCCTGTCCGGGCTTGGTCGAGACCATGTTGGCGCCGCAGGCGATGCCAATCTCGGCGGTGATCCGGGTCGACTGGTCGGTCTCGTTCGACGATCCGCCGAGGCAGGAGCCGATGCCGTTCTTGCGGCAATAGATCAGCGCCTCGATCGTGTTGGTGACGCCGCCCATATCGGGCGTCTTGATCTGCACGTTCTGGATGGCCCGCTCGTCGTGGAAGGCCTTGATGTCGTCGAGCGTGTTCGCCCATTCATCGATGGCGAGACCGGCCTTGATGCCGCGTTTGTCCATCTCGCCGCGGATCGCCTTATAGATCGCGATCTGCTCGGCCCGGGTCGGCGCGATTACCGGCGATTCGACCAGGAGATCGTAGGGCGCGATGATCTCTTCGAGCTTGCCGATATAGGCGCCGATCTTGGCCGGATCGTTCTCGAAAAGCTCGCCGAGCGTGCCGTAGAGGTCGATGTGGATGCGTGGGAAATAGTCCTGATCCTTGATCTCGGCGATGCGGCTGGCCAGCCGCTGCATGTATTCGACGAGTTTTTCGCCCTGATAGCCGACGTGGTCGCGCACGCTGAGAAAGGGCGTGTGCGGGAGCACGTCGGCCCGCTTCAGGATCATGCGGTCGTGCTGCGCCCAGTCGAGCCGGAGCGCTCCGGCGAGAACCGGCAGCCGCTTCTTGACGGGAGTCGTGGCATATTCGCGCGCAACCACCTCGGCGATGGTCAGACGGTTGGCCTGCCCGCAGGCATCGAGCAGCGCCTGGGTAACGCCGTAGCGGACGGCCGAATGGAGCCGCCGCCCGTTCACCTCCATCCGATCGATCTCGACCGCAAGGGCGCGGAAGCGCGACACGTCGCGTCCGATCAACGCCTCGCTGATCGGGCCTTCGATGAGGGGCACCATTACATCGGGATCGAACATCGGATCGCGGCCGGCGAGCCCGACCAGGATCACCTCTGCGCAGTCGCCGAAGCCCACCGAGCCGTCCTCGAGGATCAGCATCACGGAGACGGTCTTGCCGGGCTGGATGATCTTCTTGAAACCCGGGGTGACGGGCTTACCCTTATAGAGCAGCGCGCCGTCCGGCTCGGCGCCTGCCTTGATCGCTGCGAGGTCCTTGTAGAGGAAGCCGGAAATGCCGGTCGAGCAGAGAACCTTCTTTATCTTCATGCGAGCCCCGACGAGAGCGTCTGTTGAAGACGCGCCGCGGAGCATGGGGCGGCCGCCCTGGCAATAGGCATCGTTTCACGCCGGGTAACGCAAGATTCCACCGGTTTCCGCCGGCCGTAAGCACGATCTGCCGCCGCTGGCAGACCGATCCTCCCGTTGAATCGGACGGGCGGCCGGCTTAGAGTTTTCGCAGGCTGAGACCGTCTTTTCGGACGCCGGGCCGGCCCCGTCTTCGATGTGCCGCAGAGGTGACGAATGCAGATGGATCGGCTGGATTATCGGCTGCTCAGCGCCATCCAAACCAACAACCGCCTGACGGCGGAAGCTCTGAGCGAGATCGTCGGCCTGTCCGCGACCGCCTGCCAGCGACGGCTGAAGCGGCTCCGAGATGCGGGCATAATCGAGGGTGATGTCGCGATCGTCTCGCCGGCCGCCGTCGGACGCCCGCTGATCATGATCGTCCAAGTCACCCTCGAGCGCGAGCGGGCCGACATCGTCGATCGCTTCAAGGCGGCCATCCGGCGCACGCCCGAGATCCTGAGCGGCTACTACGTGACGGGCGAGGCGGATTTCGTCCTCATCGTCAGCGCCCGGGACATGGTGGAATACGAGAACTTCACCCGCGACTTCTTCTATCAGAATCGCGATATCCGCGGCTTCAAGACCACCGTCGTGATGGACCGGGTGAAGACCTCTTTTGCCCTTCCGCTCCATCTTGACGAGCCCGAGGGCGACGAGAAACGCTGGGCCGACATCGCCTCGGCGACATCCGATCCGGACCGGCCCCGCCGCCTCGTCCGCTGATTCCGAAAGCCTGGTCCCGCAGGCCCTCGGCTCGTTTGATTTCCTGCCGGGAGAAGTCTGCCGGGTGGACCGCTTTCCGCCCGGCAGAGCGCGCTCACTGCTTCGGCTTGCCGCCAGTCCACCACCCGGTGAACAGGTGATAGACGGCCGCCGCACTGTCCTTGTGCAGATTCTTGAATTCGTTCCGACTGATCGAATAGGGCGTCACTTCCCACAGCCAGGTCTCGGCCGCGTCCTTGCTCAGGATCGCCTGGATCTTGCTGTAGTGCGCCGCCCTGGTCTCGCGGCTCGTCGCCTTGGCTGCATCGGCGAACAGGGCATCCACTTCCGGGTTCCGGTAGGCGCTTGCATTCGTGAAGGGCACCGGCCGGATGTTGGAGGATACATATTGCCGCTCGACGCCGACCGCCGGGTCCGGGCCCGTCGTCAGAAGGTTGACGAGCGCATCGAAGTTCCGGTCGACATAGACGACCTGCCCGACCGCGGAATTGTCGAGGATCTTCACCGTCGCCTTCACACCGACCTTGCCATACATCTCCGAGATGATCTGGGCCGCCCGCACCTGGTCGTCGCGGCCGCGCGGGGCGATGATCTCCATCGAGAAGCGTACTCCGTTGGCGTCCTTCTTCAGGCCCGCCTCATCGAGCAATGCCTCCGCCCCCTTCACGTCGTAGGGGTAGATGGTGAGGGCGTTCTTGTCATAGGCCCAGGCGCTCAGGCTGTGGATCGGTCCGTCCGAGCGGGTATAGGCTCCAAGCGTGGAGCGCTCGGCGATGAAGGTCTTGTCGAGCGCCATGGTGAGGGCCCGCCGGACCCGCACGTCATCATAAGGCTCGCGATCCAGGTTGAACATCAGCTGCGAGATGGCGACGATCGACGACACGCCGTCGGTGGTCACCGTCAGGTCCGGATTCTTCCTCAACGCGGCGAGCGAGGTCGAAGGGATATCGTGGGTGAGGTAGTCCACCTCGCCGTTTTCCAGCGCGAGAATCCGCGAGGAGGCGTCGGGCATCACCCGGTAGACGAAGCGATCGATGTAGGGCAGGCCCTTCTCGAAATAGTCCGGGTTGCGCTCGAGCGTTATCTGGCTGCCCCGGTCCCAGGAGACGAATTTGTAGGGCCCGGTCCCGACCGGCTTCATGTTCGCCGGGTTCTGCCGGATATCCGTGTTCTCGTAGATGTGCTTCGGCAGGATGTAAGCGCGGAGCGCCAGGAAGACGAGGAATGGCTCGCTCGGCTGGGTGAGCGTGATCACGACGGTATTCGCGTCCGGCGTCTCGATCGACTTCACCGGGGCCATCATGCTCGCGTTGGGGTGGTACCTCTTCGTCAATTCCTCGAGGCTGTACTTCACGTCGGCCGAGGTGAACGGCACGCCGTCATGCCACTTGGCTCCCTCGGTCAAGCGGAACGTGTAGGCGAGCGCGTCCGGCGAGACCTCCCAGGAGGTGGCGAGCTCCGGCAGGAACTCCTCCTTGATGCCGAGCCGGAGCAGCTTGTTGTAGAGGTTCCCCGCGACCAGCGATTCCGGCAGGTTGGTCGTGAGCGCGATGTTGAGCGTCGAGGGCTCGGTGGCGAGGCCGACCACCATCGTGCCGCCATAGAGCGGCGTGGCCGCATCTTCGGCGGCCGCGGGCACTGTCGCGGCAAGCACCCCGGCAAGCGCTAGCGAATAGATCGGGATGGCAATGTTCCTGATCACCGACAGGGCGGGCCGTAACACGTCTTCGAGAAGCATATCGTCACCTTTCACTTGGTTGGAGAGGGCCGGGCGAATGCACTCTGCCGGCGGGCCGTGCCGGCGGTCGGATGATCGAGAATGAGGCGATGCGGCTCATCGCGCCGGCCCGGCAGACGGCGCCTGAAGGAGCCGGCCGCGCCGCCGCGCGAGCGCCGGATCGGGGATCGGCGAGGCGGCGAGGAGCGCCCGCGTATAGTCGTGCTTCGGCGCGGTGAAGACCTCCTCGACACTGCCGGTCTCCACGATCCGGCCGCGGTACATCACTGCCACCCGCTGCGCGATCGCGCGGACCACCGCGAGATCGTGGGTGATGAAGAGGAAGGTCAGCTTGTAGTCCCGTTGCAGCTTGAGAAGGAGCTGCAGGATCTGCGCCTGGACCGAGACGTCGAGGGCCGAGACCGCCTCGTCGGCGACCACGAATTCGGGCTCCAGCATCAGCGCCCGGGCGATGGCGATGCGCTGGCGCTGGCCGCCGCTGAATTCGTGCGGCATGCGGCCGATGAAGCGATCACCGGGGCTGAGGCCGACGAGATCAAGCATGCGGATCACATCGTCCCGATAGCGGGACGGCGCACCGCCCCGATGGATCGCGAGCGGCTGGCCGACGATGTGCCCCACCGTCTTTCTCGGATTGAGAGAGGCATAGGGGTCCTGAAAGATGACCTGCATGCGGCGGCGGAGCGTGCGCTGGACCACGCGCGACGGCTCGTAGACCGAGCCGCCGTCGAAGATCACCTCGCCTGCGCTCGGCTTGATCAAATTCATGACCAGCCGGCCCGTGGTCGACTTGCCGCTTCCGGATTCGCCGACGAGCGCGAGCGTGCCGCCACGCTCTATGTCGAAGCTGACCCCGTCGACGGCGCGTACCGTCCGGCCGCCGAAGAGGCCGCTCGGATGATAGGTCTTGGCAAGGTCGCGGACCTGAAGGAGGGCCGTCATCGCGAGTTCAGCCAGCAGGCCGCTCCCTGGCCCCGGTCGTCGACCATCCAAGGCGGATCGGTCGCGCAGACCGCCATGGCGTTCGGGCAGCGCGGGCGAAACCGGCATCCGGCGGGCGGCGCGATCAGGTTCGGCACGCTGCCGGTCATCACCTTCAGCGCTTCGGGCGGCCGGTCGTGGCGGAGCACGGAAGCGAGCAGACCGCGCGTATAGGGATGCTGCGGCCGGGCGAAGATGTCCTCCACCCGCGCCTCCTCGACGATCCGGCCCGCATACATGACATAGACCCGGTCGCACATGTCCGCGACGATGCCCATGTTGTGGGTGATGAGCAGGAGCGCGGTCCCGAACTCCTTCAGCGAGCTCTTCAGCACGTCGAGGATCTGCGCTTGGATCGTGACATCGAGGGCGGTGGTCGGCTCGTCGGCGATGAGGAGCTTCGGCGAGCAGGCGAGCGCGATCAGCACCCGCTGGCGCATGCCGCCTGACAATTCATGCGGATAGCTCTTCGCCACCCGCGCCGCCTCCGGAATCCGCACCAGGTCGATCAGCTCGTGTACCCGCGCAGCGAGGCGCGCGCCGCGCAGTCCCATGTGTCGGCGCAGCGGATTGGCGATCTGGCTGCCAACCGCCATCACCGGGTTCAAGAAGGTCATGGGGTCCTGGAACACCATGCCGACCACATTGCCGCGGAGCGCCTGCATCTCGCTTCGCGAGAGGGGCACGAGGTCGCGGCCGTCGAGCAGCACCTCGCCACCGACGATGCTGACCGACCGCTCCGGCGCGAGCTTGGTGATCGAGAGCGCCGTCATGCTCTTGCCGCAGCCGGACTCGCCGACGAGCGCCACCGCTTCGCCCGGACCGATCGTCAGGCTGACGTCGTCGACGACCCGCATGACGCCCTGGCGGGTGCCGATATCGGCCTTCAGGTTCCGAATGGAGAGAATTGCGCCCGCCATGGCTAGAGCGCCCGCAGCTTCGGGTTCTGCATGTCGTTCAGGCCGTCGCCGAGAAGGTTCAGGGCGGCGACAGTGAGGAAGATGCCAAGGCCCGGAAAGAACGCGACCCACCAGGCCTGGCGGAGGATCTGCTGGGCGCTGTTCAGCATCTGCCCCCAGCTCGGATAGCTCGCGTCGCCGAGGCCGATGAAGCTGAGGGCTGCCTCGAGCAGGATCGCGTGGGAGAATTGGATGGCGGCGGAGACGATGAGGGCCGGCGCTGCGTTGGGCAGGATCTCCTGGAAGATCACCCGCCATGTGCTGAGGCCGAGCGCCCGCACCGCCGTCACATAGTCTCGCTCGCGGAGGCTGAGGAACTCCGAGCGCGTCAGCCGCGCCACGCTCGGCCAGCTCAGGAGCCCGATCACCAGGATGATGATCGCATAGCTTGCACCGAACAGCGCGACGAGCACCATCGCCAAGAAGAACTGCGGCAGCACCTGGAAGAATTCGGCGGTGCGCATCAGCAATTGGTCGATGAGCCCGCCCGCATAACCGGCGACGGCGCCAAGCGAGACGCCGAGCAAGATCGAGGTCGCCGCCGCGAGGAATCCCACCGCCATCGAGACGCGGGTGCCGAGGATGAAACGGGCGAGTACGTCGCGGCCGAGATCGTCCGTTCCCAGCGGGTGCTGGAGCGAAGGCGGCTCCATCGGCAGTCCGACGAAGGCGAAAGGATCGTAAGGCAGGAAGAACGGACCGATGATCGCAAGGAGCGTCATCAGCACGAGGATCTCGGCCCCGAGGACGGCGACGCGGTTCTTGCGGAAATGGTACCAGAAGTCGCGCATGGCCCCTCAGGCGTTCCGGATACGGGGATCGACGAGGCCGTAAATGATGTCAGTCGCGGCGTTGATGAGAACGACGCCGAGGGCAACTATCACGAAAAGGCCCATGAGGAGCGGATAGTCCCGACCGAAGATCGCGTCGTACATGAGCCGGCCAAGGCCGGGCCAGCCGAACACGATCTCGACTAGCACCGTGCCGGTGAGGATGTCGGCGAAGTTCATGCCGAGCACAGTGATGAGCGGCAGGAGGGCGTTGCGGAGCGCCTGGCGCTGAACCTCGCCTTCGCCGAGCCCCTGCGCGCGGGCCGAGGTGATGTAGTCCTGGCCGAGTGCCTCGATCATGGCGGTGCGGGCGAAGCGGGCATTGACGGCGAGGTAGCGCGTCCCGAGCACCACCGCCGGCAGCGCCAGATGCATCAGGAGGTCGGCGAGGCCGCCGAGGCCCGTCGCCGGCGCGCGGAAATTGCGCATGCCCTGGGTCGGAAACCAGCCGAGCCAGGAGGCGAAGAAGAGGAGCGCCATCTGGCCGAGCACGAAGACCGGCACCGAGTAGCCGAGCACGGCCAGGACCGAGATCGCATTGTCCCGCGCTGAATAGGGGCGTGTCGCGGCATAGACGCCGATTGCCACCCCGACCACCGTGAAGATGAGGAGTGACGGCAGCATCAGGATCAGCGTGTTCGGCAGCCTCGCTGCGATCAGCTCGATTACCGGCCCGCTCGACACGTAGGAATAGCCGAGGTCGAGATGCAGGATCGAAGCGAAATAGTGCCAGAGCTGGACGTAGATCGGCTGGTCGAGGCCGAGCCGGGCCCGGATCTCGGCGATCTGCGCGTCGCTCGGGTTGCCCTCGCCGATGAGCACCGTTATGGGATCACCGGGCGCGATCTGGATCAGCACGAAGCTGACGGCGATCACCAGGGTCATCAACGGAATCGTCGCAAGCAGCCGCTTCACGATGAAGACCGCGAGATGGTTGGATCGAATGCCCCTCATAACCTCTGCGTTGTTGTGCCCCGGATCCGTCGACCTTCTCAGGCCCGCCTGGCTGCCGGATCGCCTTGGCGCAGTCTTGACCCATTCAAGATGCCTGTGAACATTCACTGAAAAGCGGCGATCTCGGCGCCCTCCGTGCATGTTCGCGGCGCGAAGCCCGCAACGTTTCGCGAAAATCGGTCCCGTCGGCAGACTCCTGCCGCGAATTGCGGCGGCGTCCATGGATGCCGCTGCTTTAGGCGCTCGGATGCCATGGCACGGGCGGCGTCATCCGCAGAACGATGGCGCTGCGGATGTCGGAGAGCAGGCCGGCGATATCCGGGACCGCATCGATCGCGAAGAGCCGCGCGAGGATCGCGTCCGTGCCGCGCAGGTCGAAGGAGTGGCCGGCGCACATGCGGAACTTGTCGGCGAGGTCCTGGTCGGAGAGCGGATTGCGCGAGGAGCCGCGCTTGTCGGTGACCTCCGTCGCCAGCACGCGGCCATCACGCAACGTAATTTCGGTGCGCGTCCAATAGACGCCGTCCCGGTAGGCGTTGGTGCCGTCATAGGGATGGATCGTGACCCGGTCGCGGAAGGCCAGGTAGTCCGGGCGCGTGAGAACGTGGGGGGCGAAGTCGGCGAGGGCCAGGGCGCCCTTGTCGATGGCCACCGCCGCGCAATGCTCGAGGCTGAAGCGCGCCTCCATCTCGTTGGCCGGAGGGGTGGCAATCAGCGTGCTGTAGGATATGTCCGGCAGCATCGTCTCGAAAGCCGCGACATCGGCGAGCGAGAAGGCGTGCTCCGCCTTCAGTTCCAGGATCGCGTCGAGCGCACCATGGGTAGAGCCGCAGGCCGCGAAGCGCTTTGCCGAGGGACAGAAGTCCTCCAGCCAGAGCGGCGCGCCAAGTTGGACCGCCTCGGCAAAGGTGCGCTTCGGCTTGTCGGCCATGAGCGTATCGAAGCCGAACCGGCCGTCGAGCGCTTCGTTTGACCCGTCGATGCCGGCCTCGGCGAGAATCGCGGCGAGCACGCCCGACTTTGCCCCGAATCCGGCATGCAGGGGCTTCACCATCGTGCCGAACTGAGAGCGGAAGCCGCCGGCCATGCTGGCGGCGATGCTGATCGCGCGGCCCGTTGCGACCGCGTCGAGGCCGATCAGTCGGGCGCAGGCGGCCGCCGCCCCGAGCGCCGCGACCGTGGAGGTCGAATGCCAGCCGCGGCCGTAATGGCCGACGCCGATCCATTCGCCGACCCGGACGATGGCTTCGACGCCGACGATATAGGCGTCGATCGACGCGGCACCGCTGGCGTGACGCTCCTCGCCGAGCGCGAGCAGGGCAGGCACCAGCACGGCGCTGACATGGGTGAAGCCGACATTCTCGCCGTCGTCGAAGTCCATCGCATGCGCCGCCGTCCCGTTGACGAGAGCCGCGAACGGCGCGGCGAGCCGCGCATCGGGAAATGCCGTGACCGGACCGGAGCAGGCGCGAAGCGCCGTGAGCGCCTTGATCGCTGCCGGCTCCGCCGACCCTGCCAGCATGACCGCGACGGTATCGACGATTCCGCGGGCCGCCTTCTGCCGGGCCGCCGGCGACGTTATCGGTGGCGTGCCCGCCGCCCATTGAGCAATGGTCTCGATCGCGGTGGCCATCCGAGGGACTCGCCGTCTCGCGCAAGCCCGCCGCGGCAGCAGGTCCTTGCAGGAGCGCGGGGGCCGCGCTGGCATTCTCGTCAAGCGCGGGCGCGGCTATGCGGCGTCGGGCCGTCGTTCGGCGCGCAAAAGCTGCAAAGAAGGCCGGCTGTGGCCCTTCGACGCCGCAGCCGTGCCGAGCGGCCCGATCCGTCGTGCCGCCCTGCGGTGTCCCCGCGCCTGCGGGCGTGCCGCGTCAGTCGATCGCCGCGAAGGCCTCGACCGTCCGCGCGTCGAGCAGCGGCACGGCGCGCCCCAGCACCAGGTCGCGGAAATGCGCGGTCGCGCGGTGGGCGCGAAAGGCGGCCTCGTCGGCATATTCCTCGTAGATCAGGAAGGAGCCCGGCTCCTCGGCTGCGCGATGCACCACGAAGCGGACGACACCCGGCTCGCGGCGCGACTGCGCCGCGAGGTCGCGCAGGATCTCCGTCACTGTCGCCGCATTGCCTGGCGCGCAGCGCCAGCGCGCGACCACCACATGTGTCATCGGCCCGGCTCCGCTGCGCATCTGCGCCGGGCGGCGGTCGTCGCCCGGCCGGGGCGGACCGTCATCCGGCGTCGTCCGCAGGCGCGCCGAACTGCAGCGAGAGTTCGTCGGCGGCCCGTTTCACGTCCTTGATCCGGCCCTGCAGGGTCTGGATCGAGAGCCGCCAGATCGGCCCCGAAATTCCGATCGCGCCGACTGCCTGCCCGGTGAAGTCCCGCACCGGCACGGCGGCGCAGCGCACCTCCGGGTCGAACTCGCCGTCGTCGAACGCGATTCCCGACCGGCGGACCTCGTCGATCTCGCGGCGCAGGATCTGGGGATCGGTGACCGTCTTCGGCGTCAGCGGCTTCAAGTCGGCGCGTTCCAGGAAGCGGTCGAGCTGGTCGGGAGCGAGCGCCGCCAGCATCACCTTGCCGAGCGCGGTCGCATGCGCCGGACGCACGACGCCCACCCGGTCGGTGAGCTGGAAGGCGCTCGGTCCGGTCGTGCGTGCAATCACGACGACGGCGTCGCCCATGCGAACGGCGAAATGGCTGCTTTCGCCGGAGACCCGCGACAGGTCCTCGAGCACCGGCGTGGCGAGGCTCACCATCTCCGTCTCGTCGAGCGCGCCTGCGGCGAGCGCGAAGAGCGGCCGCCCGATCCGGTAGCGTTTGCTGTCCTTGAGCTGCCGGAGATAGCCGAGGGAGACCATCGTCTTCACGATGTGAAACGTGGTGCTGTTGTGCAGGCCGACCCGCTTGCTGAGGTCGGCGAGGCCGATTCCCTCGCGGTTGCGGGCGACCTCCTCCAGGATCGCGAAGGCCCGTCCGATCGACTGGACGCCGCCGGGCTGCCGGCCGTCGCTGTCCTCCGCCATCGCCGGAAGCCCTTTCGGGACGATTTCGGCAAGTTCCGGCAGCTGTCTGGCGCGCCCGCTCCGGCCATTGCTCGTCCGGGCCTTCGTTTGAGAGCTCAAGTCGATTTCTCCGGCTTCCAGCCCCTGTTCATAGTGATTTGCCGAAATCATTCCAGAGGCCCCGCCTCCGGTACGGTGGCGCCGGGACGCGGATTCCGGCGCAATGCTACCACTGTATTCCGCATCCGCAAATCACGGCTCACATTGTAAGATGCGGTTGACTCGTGCTTGCCGCGGCCACAGTGTCGCGACGGAGCGGGCGCGCCCGGCGGGACGGCGGCGGACAAGACGGATGGACCCGAAGGCCGGCAGCTTCGGCTGCAACACCTATTCCTACATGCGCCGCGAACCTGCGGATGCCTGCCTCGCCCGGCTGGCCGACCTCGGCTTCGAGACCTTCGAGGTGATGATCCATCCCGGCCATCTCTGGCATTCTGAACCGGCGACGGTCCGCGATCTCGGTCGCCTCCTTGCGAGCCGCCGGCTCGGGCTCGTGACGCTCAACATGCCCAACATCGACATCAACATCGCGGCCGCGGCGCCCGAGATGCGGGAGCATTCGCTGCGGATGCTCGAGCGGGCGGTCGGCCTCGCCGGCGATCTCGGCGCGTCGGGTCTCGTGATCGCGCCGGGCAAGGCGAACCCGCTCTTCCCGCCGCCGCCGCAGGAGCTCGCGGCGCACTTCTTCGCCGCGCTCGACCGTCTCGTGCCGAAGGCGGAAGCCGCCGGCACGGCGCTCTGGGTGGAGAACATGCCGTTCGCGTTCCTGCCTGAGATCGAAACGCTCGCCGCGGCCGTCGACACCTATGGCTGCGATGCGGTCGGCATCGTCTACGATGTCGCCAACGCGCATTTCATCGGCGAGCCGGTGTTCGACGGTCTTCTCCGCGCGCGCGACCGGCTGAAGCTGGTCCACCTCTCCGACACCGGGACCGACGTCTATCGGCATGCGCCGGTCGGGAGCGGCACCGTTCCCTTCGGCGCGGTGCCCGCCGCGCTCGCTGCGGCGGGCTACGCGGCCCGTCCGGTGCTGGAGATCGTTTCGGCCGATCCGGATCGGGAGATCGTCGAAAGCGCCGCGCGGCTCGCCGCAATCGGCCTCGGTGCTGGCGGCTCCGTTCAGGCTCGCCCGTCGTGACGGAAGGGGGCGAATCCCTCGACGGCCCGAGCTCCGCCCCGGCAGTCGCGGGCGGGCCGGAGGGCCGCGGGTCGCCGGAGGCGATCTTCGACGTAATCGTGGTCGGCGGCGGCGGATCGGGCCTTGCCGCCGCGATCGAGGCCCGCGCCGCCGGTCGCGAGGTCGTTCTCCTGGAAAAGAACCCCGCGCTCGGCGGCTCGACCGCCTGGTCCGTCGGCTCGGTCAGCGCGACCGCCACGCCGCACCAGATCCGGCGCGGCATCAAGGACAGGCCGGAGGATCACTGGGCCGACATGGCGGGCTTCAACGGCGCGCTCGATCCGCGCGACAATGCGGAGCTCCGCCGCATTCTGGCGGACGGCATGCCGGACACGTTCCGCTGGCTCCTCGGGCACGGCGTCCGCTTCTTCGGCCCGATGCCGGAGCCGCCGCACAAGAAGCCGCGCATGCACAACGTCGTGCCGAACGCGCGGTCGTTCGTCACGCATCTCGAAAAGGCCGCGCGGCGCGGCGGCGTGGCCGTCCGCCTGGAAGCGCGCGTCGTCGCGCTTGCAACCGAAAACGGGCGCGTCGTCGGCGCCGATTGCGCGACCCCGGCGGGACCGCGCCGCTACCGCGCCCGCGGCGGCATCGTGCTCGCCGCCGGCGACTTCACCAGCGACCCGGAGCTGAAGGCCCGCTTCATGGGCGAGCAGGAGGCGAAGGTGGAGGGCGTGAACGCGACGGCCACCGGCGACGGCCAGAAGCTCGCGCTGCCGCTCGGCGCGCGCATCCTGAACGGCGACCTCGCGCTCGGCCCGGAGCTCCGCTTCGTCCCGCCCGCGCGGCAGAGCCTGCTCCTGAAGCTGCCGCCCTGGCCCGTCCTCGCCGATTTCATGGCCTGGTCGCTCGACAACATGCCGAATGCGCTGCTGCGCCCCTTCGTGATGAGCTTCGTCACCACCGCGCTCGCGCCCTCGCCCGGCCTGTTCGAGGCCGGTGCCGTCCTCGTCAACGCGAAGGGCGAGCGCTTCGTGGAGGAGACCGGCCGGCCCGCCTTCGCCGTGCCGGACCAGCCGGGCAAGGTGGCCTACATCCTGCTCGACGACCGCATTGCGCGGCTCTTCTCGGGCTGGCCGCATTTCGTCTCGACCGCTCCTGGCGTCGCCTATGCCTATGTCGCCGACTACCGGCGGAACCGGCCGGACGTGTTCCGCTCGGCGGCGACGATCGCCGCGCTCGCCGACCGGCTCGGCATGCCGGCTTCCGCGCTTGCGGCGAGCATCGGCGGCTACAATGCCGGCGCCGGCGACCGGCCCGGATTCGGCGGCGGGCCCTATGTCGCGCTCGGCCCGGTCCGCTCCGTCTTCGTCCATGCCGAGGGCGGGCTCGCGGTCGACCGGGAGCACCGCGTGCTCGGAGCGGAGGGGCGGCCGATCCCCGGCCTCTTCGCCGCCGGCTCGACCGGCCAGGGCGGCCTGCTCCTCAGGGGCCACGGGCACCACCTCGCCTGGGCCTTCGTTTCCGGCCGCCGCGCCGGGCGGAACGCCGCCTACGCGGCGGTGACCGGGGACGATCCGGGCTGACGCGCGTCAGGCCGGCGGCGCGTCGTCCGTGACCGGGGACGTGACGACGAGGAAGACGAGGTCGACGAGGCCGGTATTGGAGAGCGAATGCTCGACGCCGGGCGGCAGGAAGATGACGTCGTGCCTGCGCACGACATGCGCCTCGCCGTCGATCTCCATCAGGCCCTCGCCCTCGAGCACGTGATAGACCTGCTCCTGGACCGCGTGCTTGTGGCGCGCGACATGGGCCATCGGCTGGTACATCGAGATGCGGTAGTCGATGTGCCGCGTACCCGCCGTCTCGGGCATGGCGAGCGGCTTCGACAGCGCGCCGCCGAAATGGCCGGGGAACTCGCGCCACGGCACGGCGGCGATGTTGCGGATGAAGGGGTGGCGCGGATCCTCGGCCATGGCGGGTCGTCTCCTCTCTGCTGGTTCCTTTCGCGCGGCCTAGCCGGCCGGCTCGACCGCGCCCGGCAGCCAGCGCGATCCGAAGACCGGCTCCCTGTAGGGCGTCGGCGGCAGCTCCCAGGCGCCCGTCGCCGGCGGCCGGACCTCGGCGTCCACATGGACGTCGAGCAGGAAGGGCTTCTCCGCCGCGATCGCGTGCTCCAGCGCGCCCTTGAAGTCCTCCGAGCGCGTGACGGTGAGCGCGTCGGCGCCGGCCGCCCGCGCCCAGGCCGCGAAATCGGGATTGTACGGCCTGTTGTTGTCGCCCGCATTGAACATGGTGCCGAGCTCGCGGCCGCCGAACATGCCGAGCTGGATGTCGCGGATCGAAACCCAGCCGAAATTGTTCCAGATCACCCAGACGACCGGGATCCGGTACTCGACCGCCGTGCAGAGCACATGCGGCACCATGGTGAAGGAGCCGTCGCCGACGATCGCCACGACCGGCCGGTCGGGGGCGGCGAGCTTGGCGCCGAGCGCGCCGGCGGCGCCGAACCCCATCGCCGAGAAGCCCCAGGAATTCAGCATGGTCTGCGGCCGGCGCGCCTTCCAGAACTGCATGTACCAATTGTGGTTGACGCCGACGTCGCAGGCGAGGATCGCGTCCGGCGGGAGGACCGACTGGCAATCCGCCACGACCCGCTCCGGCCGGATCGGCGAGGCATGCAGCTCGAAGTTCGGGCGCGTGAAGGCCTCCCACTCAGCCTGCCAGGTCGCAATGTCGGCCCGCCAGGCCGCGAACGGATCGGCGGCGACGCTGCCGGCCTCGAGCGCGGCGAGGAGCTGGCGCAGGAAGGTCCGCGCGTCGGCGAGCACGCCGAGTTCGGGCGGATAGTTCCGGCCGAGCTCGGCCGGGTCGACGTCGACATGGATGAGCTTCGAATGCGGGAAGTTCCAGGAATAGCCGGGCAGCCAGGAAGACGCCGAGCGGTCGTCGAAGCGGGCGCCGATCGCGATCACGAGGTCGGCGCGGCGTCCCGCTTGGTTCGCCGGATAGGCGCCGTTCCGCCCAATGAAGCCGAGCGAGAGCGGGTCCTCCATGTCGAGCGTGCCCATGCCGTTCGGCGAAGCGATCACCGGGATGCCGAGCCGGCGCGCGAATGCGGTGAGCTCGGCGCCCGCTTCCGCCAGCGTCACGCCGTGGCCGACGAAGAGCACCGGCCGCTTCGCCGCAAGGACCATGTCGAGGGCGGCCGCCACCTCGTCGGGCGAGGCGCCGCTCCGCTGCGCGCCGAGCCTCGGCGCCGCCGGGGGCAGCGCGACCTCGTCCTCCTCCTGGAACACGTTGAACGGCACGTCGAGATTGACCGGGCCGGGCCGCCCCGACAGCATCGTCGTCATGGATTGCCGGAGCGCGAGCGGCAGCATGTCGACCCGCGTCGGCTGGTAGCTCCGCTTCACCACCGGCCGGATGATGTTCGGGAAGTCGGCCTGGTAGTGCCGGTTGATCTCCTGGAACGGGCTCCGGTTGAACTGCGAGGTCGGCACGTTCGCGGTGATCGCGTAGACCGCGGAGCTGTCGGTGAGCGCGCAGGCGAGCGGCATCACGATGTTGCACGAGCCCGGACCGCAGGAGGTGAGCGTCGCGACCGGCTCGTGCCGGACGCGGAAATAGGCGTCGGCCATGTGCGCGGCGACCTGCTCGTGGCGCGGCGAGACGAGCGTGATCCGGTCGCGCGCCTGATAGAGGGAATCGAGCATGCCGACATTGCCGTGCCCGCAGATCCCGAACACGTAGGGGATCCCGCACTCGACCAGATATTCCGTGATGAGGTCGGCACCTTTCATGCGCGCCATGGCGTTCCCGTCCTGCTTGGAGCCGCGCCAAAGGGCGGATCGGCGAGGAGCGTTCTATCACATGATCGATTGACGTACAGCGATATGAAACATACGCTCGACCCAGCCGCTGCCGGAAACGGCGGCAAGGACATGACAGCCCAGCAGGAGCAGATCTTGGCATCGAATGCCGCGCCTCGGCGAGCCTGGCTCGTCACCGGGTGCTCGAGCGGACTCGGCCGCGCTTTGAGCGAAGTGCTTCTGTCGCGCGGCGAGCGCGTGGTCTGCACGGCGCGGCAGACCGCGCGGATCGCCGACCTCGCCGACCGCCATCCGGACCGCGCGCTCGCGCTTCCCCTCGACGTGACCGAGCCGGCGAGCATCGGCGCCGCCGTCCCCGCGGCGCTCGACTGGACGGGCGGCATCGACGTGCTCGTCAACAATGCCGGCTACGGCCTCGTCGGCGCGCTCGAGGAGGTCGACGAGGAGGCCCTCAAGCGGAATTTCGACGCCAACATCTACGGTCCCTACCGCATGATCCGGGCGCTTCTGCCGCATATGCGCGCGCGGGGGCGCGGCCACATCGTGAACGTCTCCTCAATGACCGGCTTCGTGGGCGCGCCGGGCTTCTGCTTCTACAGCGCCACGAAATTCGCGCTCGAAGGCATGTCGGAGGCGCTCGCGCAGGAGGTGGCTCCGTTCGGGATCAGGGTGACGATCGTGGAGCCCGGCCCGTTCCGCACCGAATTCCGCAACCGCTCCATGGAATCGGCGCCGCCGATGGAGGCGTATGCGGCCACGATCGGCCGCTTCCGCGAGGCGCTCATGGAGACCGACGGCAAGCAGCCGGGCGATCCCTATCGCGGCGCAGAGGCGATGATCGCGGCCGTCGACGCCGAAACGCCGCCCCTGCGGCTGCCGCTCGGGGCCGTGTGCGTCGGCGCGATCCGCGGCAAGCTCGAGCGGGTCTCCCGCGAACTCGACGCCTGGGAGGCGGTGTCGGTCGCCACCTCCTACGAGGCGGCCGAGTGAGGATGAGACTTTGGTTGGAGTCCAAACATCCCGGCACTTGAAAAGTCGTCTTTCATTGTGAGAGGATTTGCCATCCGGTTGCCTTTGGCGATGCCGGGCGGCCCCTGAGCGGGGCTGATCCGGATCGGCACGAAAAGACCGGCGCCGCGGCCTGGCCGCGGCAGCCGGCGCGGGTCCCGACCGGACGGAAGACGGGAGGGAGAGCTCTGATGAGCGATTTGCTTAGACGAAGCGTCCTGAAGGGCGGCGCGGCGCTCGCCGGCGCCTATGCGATCGGAATGCCGGCCATCGTCCGGGCGCAGTCGGACACGATCAAGGTCGGGCATCTCACGCCGATGACCGGCTTTCTCGGCGCGCTCGGGGAATATGCCGTGATGGGCATCGCGATGGCGGCCGAGGAGATCAATGCCGCCGGGGGCGTGATGGGCCGCAGGCTCGAGGTCATGTCGGAGGATTCCATCAATCCGGCGACCGCCTCCACCAAGGCCCAGCGCATGCTCGACCGCGACGGCGCGCTGGTGCTGATGGGCGAGATCAGCTCGGCCTCGGCGCTCGCCATCTCGCAGGTCGCGGCGCGCAACAAGAAGCTCTTCCTGGCGACCGGCCCGCGCTCCGACACGCTGCGCGGCGAGAGCTGCAACCGCTACCTCTTCTGCATCGACATCCCGAACACCGTGATGGTGAACGCCGTCGGCAGCGCGCTCATGCGGGACGGCATGGTGGAAGGCAAGAGCTTCTACACGCTCACGGCCGACTACGTCTTCGGGCACGATCTCCTGAGGGCGGCGAAGGCGTTCTTCGACGCGCACGGCGCGAAGCTCGCGGGCGACGAGCTCGTCGCCACCGACGTGACCGATTTCAGCCCCTATCTGCTGAAGATCAGGCAGGCCCGGCCCGACGTCGTCTGCTCGAACCTGGCGGGCAACCAGGTCACCAACCTCGTCAAGCAATATGCCGAGTTCGGCCTGCCCTACCCGATCGTGGGCTTCAACCTGAACACGGCCGACGCCTGGGCCGCGGGCGAGGGCAACCTCAGCGGCACCTGGCCGACGGTCTGGTACCACACGCTCGACGTGCCCGCCTCGAAGGCCTTCGTCGACGCCTTCCAGAAGAAGCACGGCAAGCCGCCGGAGAACCACGCCTGGATCGAATATGTCTCGCTGAAGATGCTCGCGCAGGCGATGAACGAGGCGAAATCGACGGACAGCGAGGCGCTCGCCGACCATTTCGAGAAGGGCGCCGAGTTCGACATCCTGAAGGGCCGGCCCGCCTATTTCCGCGCCTGGGACCACCAGCTCGTCCAGGAGGCCTATCCGTTCACGGTGAAGGCCGCCGCCGAGATGAAGGACAAGTGGGACCTGATGGCGCTCGGCCCGGCGGTGCCGGCGGCCGGCGAGCCGCTCGAGACCATCTATCCGACCAAGGAGCAGAATCCCTGCAAGCTCTGAGGCCCGGCATGTGCGGGCGCCCGGCCGGCGCCCGCACCGCCCGCCTCGCTCCGCCGCCCGCCTCGCCCCAACGACCGGACCGCCTATGCAGCTGGTGTTCTTGCTCGAGCAGGTGGTGAACGGTCTCGTCCTCGGCGGCTATTACCTGCTGATCGCGCTCGGGCTTTCCCTGATCTTCAGCGTCGGCGGCGTGGTGAACCTCGCGCATGGCGCGTTCTACGCGCTCGGGGCCTATGCCTCGGTGGAGATCGCCCGACGGCTCGGCTTCGGCGCCGCCGTCATCCTCTCGCCGGCCGCCGTCGGCATTCTCGGCATCCTCTTCGAGCGCTTCATCCTGCGCCGCTTCTACGCCGCCGACCCGATCCTGAGCCTGCTCGTCACCTTCGGCCTCGCGATGGTGGCCGAGCAGCTGATCCGGATGGTCTGGGGCAGCGCGCCGCTCCCGGTCTCGATGCCGGCGAGCCTCAAGGGCTCCGTCCTCGTCGGCGACTTCCTGTTCTCGCGCTACCGCCTGCTGCTCCTGGCGATCGTGGCGCTGGTGGTGGGCGGGCTCTGGTTCGCGATCCAGAGGACCTCGTTCGGCCGCGTCGTGCGCGCCGGCATCCAGCGGCCCGACATGGTCGCCGCGCTCGGCATCCGGCTGCAGCCCTACATGACCGCCATCGTGGTCCTCGGCGTCGCCATGGCCGCGCTCGCCGGCGCGCTCTTCGCGCCGATCGCCTCCGTGCATCCGGCGATGGGCGCGGAAATCGTCACCGTCGCCTTCGTCGTCGTCGTCATCGGCGGCCTCGGCAGCTTCTGGGGGGTGGTGCTCGCGGCGATGCTGGTCGGCGTGGTGCGCGGCATCACGATCCACTTCCTGCCGGCGGCCGGCGAGGCCTCGATGTACGTGCTGATGTTCCTCGTGCTGATGTTCCGCCCGCGCGGTCTGCTCGGCGAGCGGATCGAGAAGTTCGAATGATCGCCGCGCTCACCGCGCCGAAGCGCCGGCCGCTCCTGATCGGCGCCGCCGCGCTCGTCGCGCTGCCCTTCGCCATGCATCCGCTCGGGCTGACGACGAACACCGCGACCATGGTCGTCGCGCTCGCCATCGCGGCGATGGGCCTCAACGTGCTCGTCGGCTATACCGGGCTCACCTCGTTCGGACACAGCGCGTGGTTCGGGATCGGCGCCTATGCGGCCGCGATCGCGCAGCGATACCTCTTCCCCGGCGGGCTCCTGCTGCCGATCCTCGCCTCGATGCTCCTCGTCGCGATCGTCTCGCTCGCGACCGGCGCGCTCATCCTGCGCCGGCGCGGCGTCTATTTCGCGCTCCTGACGCTTGCGCTCGCCGCCCTCTGCTACACGATCGCCTTCCGCTGGACCGCCGTCACCGGCGGCGAGGACGGCTTCGGCGGGCTCACGCGGAGCCGGATCGGCCCGATCGACCTCGACGACCCGGCGGCCTATTACGTCTTCGTCGCGCTCGTCGCCTTCGCCGTGCTCTACGCCCTGCTGCGGGTGGTCCGCTCGCCGTTCGGCCACGTCCTCGTGGCAATTCGCGAGAACCAGCTCCGCGCGACCTTCCAGGGCTATCCGGTCGCGCGCTACAAGCTCGGGGCCTTCGTGCTCTCCGCCGTCGTGACCGGGCTCGCCGGCGCGCTCATCGGCTTCCTCAACTACATCGTCTCCGCCGACGCCACCTCGGTCGGGCTCTCGGGCGAATTCCTCGCCATGGTCGTGATCGGCGGCATGCACACCATGCTCGGGCCGGCGCTGGGCTCGCTCTTCTACATCCTCTTCCGCGAGCTCTTCTCGATCTGGACGTCCGACTGGCTGTTCTGGTTCGGCCTCATCTTCGTCGGCTTCGTGCTGTTCTCGCCGGAGGGGCTGGTCGGCATAGGCGGCCGGCTCGCCCGCGCCTGGCGCCCGCCTCCCGAAGGCGCCGCCGCGATGAGCGGGCGCCGGATCCGCGCGGGCCTGCCGCTGCCGGACTTCCTGCGTCCGGAGCCCCGCGCCGGGCGCGTGCTCGAGGTCGCCGAGGTCTCCAAGCATTTCGGCGGGATCCGGGCGGTCTCCGGCGCGAGCCTCACGATCCGGGCCGGCGAGATCCATGCGCTGATCGGGCCGAACGGCGCCGGCAAGACCACGCTCTTCAACATCGTCTCCGGGCTGTTTTCGCCGGATGCCGGCACCGTTCGCCTCGACGGGCGCGGCATCCACGGGCTGCCGCCCCACGCGGTCAGCCGGCGCGGCCTCGCGCGCTCGTTCCAGATCACCAACCTCTTCCGGGGCCTCTCGATCTACGAGAACCTGCGGCTCTCGCTGCAGGCCTGCCATCCGGGCCGCTTCAACGCCTGGCGCGACGTCGATTCCTATCCGGAGATCCATGCGGAGACGGCGGCGCTGGTGCGCTTCCTCGGCCTCGAGGGGATCGAGGGCATTGCCGGGCGCGACCTTTCCTATGGCGGCCAGCGGCTCGTCGATCTCGGCATCGCGCTCGGGTCGAAGCCGCGCCTCCTCCTCCTCGACGAGCCGCTCGCCGGGCTCGCCGCGGCCGAGCGCGAGCGCGTCGCCAACCTCGTCCGGGACGTTGCGGCGAGCATCCCGGTGCTGATCGTGGAGCACGACATCGACCGGGTGCTCGGCTTCTCCGACCGCGTCACGGTGATGAACCAGGGCGAGGTGCTGCTCGCCGGCACGCCCGAGGAGGTCCGCCGCGACCGGCGCGTGCAGGAGGTCTATACCGGGACCGGCACGCCGCCCGCGGCCGGGCGCGGCCCGGACCGCGCGGCCGGGGACCGCCTCCTCGCCGTCGCCGGCGTCAACACCTATTACGGCAAGAGCCACATCCTCGACGACGTCCGCCTCGACGTGCGGGAAGGCGAGATCGTGGCGCTGCTCGGCCGCAACGGCGCCGGCAAGTCGACGCTCCTCAAGACCATCGCCGGGCTGGTGCCGCCCGCCTCCGGGACGATCATGTTCGAGGGGCGGGACATAGCGGGCCTGCCGGCGCCCGACATAGCGCGGCTCGGGATCGGCTACGTGCCGCAGGGCAGGGGACTCTTCGCGGGCATGAGCGTCGCCGACAATTTGGCGCTCGGCCGGCTCGCGCGGAAGACCGACGGCAGCGACGGCGTGGTCTGGAGCGAGGAGCGCATCTTCGACTATTTCCCGCGGCTGAAGGAGCGCATGAACGTCGCCGCGGACTATCTCTCCGGCGGCGAGCAGCAGATGGTCGCGGTCGCCCGCGCGCTCTCGGGGAACGTGAAGCTCCTCCTTCTCGACGAGCCGTTCGAGGGGCTCGCGCCGGCCGTGGTGCTCGACCTCTTCCGGGTCTTCGACAGGCTGCGCGGGGAGATCGCGATCGTGATCGTCGAGCACAATCTCGACCTCGTGCTCGCGCTCGCCGACCGCGTCTTCGCGCTCGAGCGCGGCGCCGCCTTCCACGAAGGGCCCGCCGTCCGGCTCCTCGAGGATCTCGAATACCGCAAGCAGATCCTCTGGCTCTGAGCCGCCCCTTCCGTCAGTTCCTCGGGGTGCCTGCGCCCGCCCGGTGCGCGTCAATCCCACGCACGAACGCCGCATCGACCGGCTGATCCGCGGCGATCCGCGCGCTGCTCCGCCCGACCAGATGGTCCTGTACCGGGCCTGAGGTCAAACCGGACAGCAATGGTCGAGCCCCGGGCATGACGACCGAGCAAGCGGCGGGGCGCCGGAACAGGAGCGGGCGGGCGCCGGACCCCGAATCGGCGGCTCTCCGGGCGCCCGACCGTGGCAGCGCCGGCCGGACGCCCGTGTTGACACGCCTAGGGCAACATGCATACTCCAATGTAAGGAACGAGCGTTTCGTACAAAAGAACACTTGGCGGCCGAAGGAACCGCCGCGGAAAGGGAGGACATGTCGAGCTTCGCTCCGGACACCATCGACTGCCCGTCGGGCTCGTTCATCGCCGGCCGCTTCGTGCGGGGCGGCGGCGACGAGCTTCCGGTCGAGCGCCCGTCGGACGGAGCCGTCCTCGGCATCTTCCGCGAGGCGAGCGAGGCCGACGTCGACGAGGCCGTCCGCTGCGCCGCCGAGACGCGCCGGGCCGAGCGCTGGGGCTCCGGCGATCCGCGCCGGCGCGGGGCGGTGCTGCGGCGCTGGGCCGAGCTGGTCGAGCGCGACCGCGAATATCTGGCGCGGCTCGAGGCGCTGTGCTCCAGCCGGCCGGTCACGGAGGCGCGGCAGCGCGACATCCCCGTCGTCGCGGAGCTGCTGCGCTATTACGGCGAATGCGCCGACAAGTGCCCCGGCGAGGTCCTCGCCACGTCGCATGACGCTCTCAACATGGTCGAGCACGAGGCCTGGGGCGTGGTCCTGGCGATCTCGCCGTGGAACGTGCCCGCGCTCCTCGCCGCCGCCAAGGTCGCGCCCGCGCTCGCCGCGGGCAACGCGGTCATCCTGAAGCCGAGCGAACTCACGCCGCTCTCGATGCTGCGGATCGCGGAACTCGGGGTGGAGGCCGGCCTGCCGCGGGGCCTGTTCAGCGTTCTCGTCGGGCGCGGCCCGACCACCGGCCGCGCCGCCGTGCGCCATCCGCTCGTCGGCTATGTCAGCTTCACCGGATCGACGGCGACCGGCGCGGCGATCATGTCGGACGCCGCCCATCACGGCATGAAGCCGGTCTCGATGGAGCTCGGCGGCAAGAGCCCGCAGGTCGTGTTCGCCGACGCGCCCGACCTCGAGAAGGTGGCCGACCTGGTGGCGCTCGGCGTCTCGCGCAATGCCGGCCAGATCTGCTTCGCCGGCACGCGCCTCATCGTCGAGGAGGCCGTCGCCGAGCGCTTCGTCGGGAAGGTGGTGGAGCGCCTGCGCGGCGTGCGGCCGGGCCCGACCTGGCGGGAGGAGACCGACCTGCCGCCGATCATCTCCAAGCGGCAGGCCGACCGGATCGAGGCGCTGGTCGAGAGCGGCCGCGCCGGCGGGGCGAAGGTGGTTGCGGGCGGCGAGCGCTTCGTCCTCGACGGCGGCCAGTACTTCGCGCCGACGGTGATGGCCGAGCTCGGCTCCGACAACCCGGCGCTGCGCGAGGAGATCTTCGGACCGGTGCTCGGCGTGCAGACCTTCCGCGGGTTCGACGAGGCGATGCGGCTCGCCGACCACCCGGTCTACGGGCTTACCGCCAGCCTCTACACCCGCGACATCGACAAGGCGATCCACGGCGCGCGCGCAATCGAGGCCGGCACGATCTGGATCAACGGCTACGGCCGCGGCGCCGACCTCGGCAGCCCGTTCGGCGGGTTCAAGCAATCGGGCTTCGGCAAGGACTTCGGGATTGACGGATTCAAGAAGTACCGGCGGAGCAAGAGCATCAACGTCTTCTTGACCGAGGCGGAGAGGGAAGCGGCCTAATGCGGTACTACGTGGCGGAAGAGAGCGAGATCGGGGACGGCGAGCGCCGCGTCGTTTCCTGCGACGGCAAGGAGATCGGCGTCTTCAGGGTGAAGGGCCGGCTCTTCGCCTGGCACAATCGCTGCGTCCACCAGAACGGCCCGGTCTGCCAGGGACGGATCTACAACCGCGTCGTGGAGCCGGTCGCCGAGGACGGCACCACCCGCTTCCAGGAATACGACGCTGAAACCTTCCACCTGGTCTGCCCCTGGCACGGCTACGAATACGACATCGAAACCGGGCAGCATCCGGGGAACCCGAGGGTGCGGCTGCGGGCGGCGAAGCTCGAGATCGAGGACGGCAGCATCTATGTCTCTGCCTGACCGAAGGCCCGGCCACGGGGCGAACGACGAATATGCGTGGATCGACCCGACCGCCGAACGCCTGTTCGAGGCGGCCAAGGATCTCCTCGGGCGCGGCGAGGCGGACCGCGTCTCGGAGACCGCGATCCGCCAGCTGCTGACGGCGGCGATCCGCCTCTACGTCGCCCGCACCGACGGCGAGGAGCGGACCTTCCGCCCGCTGATGGGACAATACGACGACGAGGTGACCGCGACCGAGATCGTTTCGGCCTGCTCGGAACTGCTGCGCGCGCTGCGCCTCAGCCCGATGGAGCTCTCGATCTGGTTCCGCCAGCGCCCCGACGACCAGGGATACTGACCATGGATGCCATCGCCACCAAACCGGCCGAGCTTCTGCCGACGCAGGAAGCCTCCGTCCACACGAACACGCGCGAGCTGCTGGACCACGCCAACCGCGACGCGAAGCGGCGGGGCCTCGAGGACTGGCTGATCGTCGACATCGACGCGCATCACGTCGAATCGGTGTCGTGGAACCAGATCGTCCACTACATCGAGGACCCGGTGCAGCGGGCGGCCGCGCTCGACTATCACAAGAACCGGGTCGGCGCGCCGCCATACGGGCTCTCGGGCGATCTCGGCCTGCGCTACCAGAGCGTCGGCGGCCGCATCCCGCACCAGGACGACCAGAAGGAGGTCGTGGAGGACAAGTCTGTCCATCGTGACGTGACGCTCACGCGGCGCGCCATGGAAGGCCTCGCCGTCGACTACATGGTCGTCTTTCCGACGCCGATGCTGTTCCTTGGGCTGCATCCGCAGACCCGGATGGAGGTGATCCTCGCGCGCGCCTATACGCGCTGGACGATCGACAACCTCCTGCGCGCCGATCCGCGCATCAAGACCTTCCTCTATCTGCCCTTCAACGAGCCGGACGAATGCGTCCGCATGATCGAGGACTTCGCCGACGAGCCCGGCATCATCGGGCTGACGGTGCCGTCGGTGCGGCACAAGCCGGTGCACCACAATGCCTACATGAAGGTCTACGCGATGGCCGAGGAGCGCGGCCTGCCGGTGGCGTTCCATGCCGGCTACCACTGGCAGGACCAGTCGCTCGCCACCGTCAACCAGTTCCTCGGGATGCATGCGCTCGGCTTCGTCTGGTGCAACATGATCCACATGACGAACTGGGTGCTGAACGGCATTCCGGAGCGCTTTCCCGGGCTGAAGAGCCTGTGGGTGGAAAGCGGGCTCGCCTGGGTGCCGTTCCTGATGCAGCGGCTCGACGACCAGTTCCTGATGCGCCAGTCCGAGGCGCCGCTCCTGAAGCGCCTGCCGAGCGAGTACATGTCGGAGCACTGCTTCTACACCTCGCAGCCGATGGAGAAGACCCATCCGCGCGCGCTGCAGTCGACCTTCGAGATGATCAAGGCCGAGACGCAGCTGCTCTACTCGTCCGACTGGCCGCATTTCGACTTCGACACGCCGGGGACGATCGCCGACATCCCCTTCATCGACGAACAGGCGAAGCGGAACATCCTCGGCCTCAACGCGGCACGCCTGTTCAACCTGCCGACGGAGCCGGTGAAGAGGCTCTGAGACCCGGCGCCGGCGGCGCGGGACGCGCCCCGCTGCGCCCGGTTGAGCCAGCCCGATCCCCGAGGCGGGTCGGCGCTGAGGACGGACGTTCGCCTCGTCACAACAGGGAGGAAGAGATGGGACGGATGCAGATCTGTGCGGCGCTCGCCGCGGCCGGAATCGCCGGGGCGCTTGTCGCCGGCCCGGCGGCGGCGCGGGAGCTGATCTACAGCAGCTACGCGGGGCCGAAGCACGCCGTGAACGAGCTGGCGCTGCCGCCCTGGTTCAAGGCGGTCGCGGAGAAGACCGGCGGCGAGGTCGAATGGAAGCTGGTGACGGGCGGCCAGCTCCTCAGCGGGCGCGACACCGTGGCCGGGGTGGGCGAGGGGATCGCCGATGCCGGGCTGGTCGTGCCGACCTACAACCCGGCCGCGCTGCCGGCGATCGCCACCATCTATTCGACGCTGGTGTTCGGCGACGACGTGGTCGCGACGGGCGGCGCGGCGCTCGAGACGCTGCTGCTCGACTGCCCCGCCTGCAAGTCCGAGCTGAAGAAGAACAACGCGGTGGCGATCGCCGGCTACGGCGCCACGCCGTTCAAGCTGATGTGCCGCAAGCCGGTCGCCACGCTCGCCGACCTCAAGGGCAAGAAGGTCCGCGTCTCGGGCTCTGGCGTGCCGATGATGGAGATGGCGGGGGCGACGCCGGTCGCCATGAACCCGGCCGAGGGCACCCCGGCCATGGAGCGCGGCACCATCGACTGCGTGCTCGGCTCGATCAACTGGATGGATTCCTACGGCTACCGGGACGTCGTCACCGCCATCCTCGACGTGCCGATGGGCATGATGGGTCCGGTGATGACCGGCTACATCAACCGCGACACCTGGGACGGCCTCAGCCGTGAGCAGAAGCAGGCGCTCCTCGACGGGGCGCCCGAGCTCGACGCGCGCGGCACGCTCGACGCCTATTACGGCGTCGACCAGGAGGTGCTCGAGTCGCTGAAGGGCAGCGACGTGAAGATGTATCCGGGCGGCAAGGATTTCGACGCGATGCTCGAGACGTTCCGGGCCAAGCTGCGGGAGATCACAATCACCGACATGAAGAAGCTCGGCCTTGCCGATCCGGGCGCGGTGATCGACGCCTACGAGAAGAACCTCGAGAAGTGGCGCAAGCTCTCCCCCGAGATCGGCCTCGACGTCGACAAGTTCACCGCCGCCCTGAAGCGGGAGATCTACGACAAGATCGACGTCGACGACCTCTGAGCGTCGTCGGCCGGGCGGCCCGGACGCCGCCCGGCACCCTGCCTGCCTGACCCCTGCCGGAAATTGAGGGCCACGTGACCGCGATAGGAAAGATCCTGGACCGGCTGGTCGACGTCTTGATGTGGATCGGCTGCCTCGCCTCGGCGCTGATGATGGTGCACATCGCCGTCGACGTGTTCTGCCGAAACGTCCTGAACGCGCCGCTCGACGGCACGCTCGAGATCGTCTCGTCCTACTACATGGTGACGATCGCCTTCTTTCCGCTCGCCTATGTCTCGCGCTCGGGCGGCCAGATCTTGGTGGACCTGTTCACGTCGCAGATGCCGCGGCGGCCGCGGGCCCGGCTCGACACCGTCGTCTACGTCGCCACGGCCATCTATCTCGCGCTCTTCCTCTGGCGGTCCTACGTGACCGCCCTCGCCAAGACCCGGCAGGGCGAGGTCTGGGAATCGGCCGGCGGCTTCCTCAGCGTCTGGCCGAGCCGTTGGATCGTGGTCGTCGGCATGGCCGGCATGCTGCTCGTCACGCTGCGCCTCGCCATCGCGGGCCTCGCACGCGGCGCCGACGGCCTCGAGGCCGCGCTGCGCAAGCCGGACGACGTGTTCGAGGGGCAGGAGTGATGAGTTCGGTCGAAGTCGGCTTCTGGAGCCTCGGCGCGGTCGTCATCCTCATCGCGCTCCGCGTCCCGATCGGCGTCGCCCTCGGCGGCGTCGGGCTGCTCGGAATCGCCTATATCAGAGACTTCAGGATCGCCTACGCGGTTCTCGGCAGCACCCCTTTCGAGTTCGCCGCCCACCACACCCTCTCGGCGATCCCGATGTTCCTCCTGATGGGCGCCATTGCCCACGGGTCGGGCATCAGCCAGTCGCTGTTCCGCGCGGCGCGGCTCTGGCTCGGCGGCATTCCGGGCGGCCTCGCCGTCGCGACGAACTATGCCTGCGCGGGATTCGCCGCCGCCTCGGGATCGAGCATCGCGACCGCGGCGGCGATGGCCAAAATAGCGGTCCCGGAGATGCTGAAGGCCGGATACGACCGCGGCCTCGCCACCGGCGTGGTGGCGAGCGCCGGCACGCTGGGCTCGATGATCCCGCCGAGCATCATGTTCGTGCTGTTCGGCGTCTTCGCCGAGGTCTCCATCGTCAAGCTGCTCATCGCCGGCATCATTCCGGGCCTGCTCACCGCCTTCATCTACATGGTGATGATCATGGTGCGCAGCACGCTCAATCCGGCGCTCGCGCCCCGGCTCGATCCGGAGGAGCAGCGCCGCCTGCGTCCGGAGCGGATCCGGGCGCTCCTCGAGATCTGGCCGCTGCTGGCGCTGATGCTCGGCATCATCGGCGGGCTCTATTCCGGCGTCGTCACGCCGACCGAAGCCGGCGCCGCCGGCGCCGCCCTGGCGCTCCTCATCGCGCTCCTGCAGCGCCGGCTCTCGGTGGCGCGGTTCGTCTCAAGCCTGATCGAGGCCACCGCCTCGACCGCGCGCATCTTCTTCGTCGCCGCCGCCGCCGCGCTCTTCGCCAAGTTCCTGGCCATGACGGGCATGCCGTTCTATTTCGGCTCCCTTCTCTCCGAGCTCGGTTCGCCTTTGCTCCTGATCGTCGCGACCTCGGTGATCTTCACCATCCTCGGCATGTTCCTCGATCCGATCGGCCTGATGCTGCTCACGCTGCCGATCCTCCTGCCGATGTTCGAGGCGCAGGGCGTGGACCTCATCTGGTTCGGAGTCCTGACCGTCAAGTTCCTCGAGATCGGGCTGCTCACGCCGCCGGTCGGCTTCAACGTCTACGTCATCAAGGCGACCGTGGGCGATGCGGTGCCGCTCGCCGAAATCTTCCGCGGCGTCGCCTGGTTCCTGCTCTGCGAGTTCATCGTGGTGGTCCTGCTGGTGCTCTTCCCGCAGATCGCGCTGTTCCTGCCGAACACGATGTGAGCGGCGCGCGCTGATGGAAGAGACCGATCGCGTCTACGTGCTGGACTGCGGCGACGTCCGGATCCATGCGATCCGCGATGCCGTGCTGCCGATCCCCGTCGGGAACTTCCCCGGCGCGGACGCGGAGCGCGCAGCCGCTTTGCTCGGCCAACTCTCCGAGAGCGTGCCCGTCACCGTGAACTGCTTCCTGCTCGAGGCGGCGGACGGTTCCACCTGCCTCGTCGACACCGGGGTGGGCACCGCCATCCCGGGCGTGGAGGGTGCGCTGGCGCGCCGGCTCGCGGCCGGCTTCGAGGCGCCCGGCCGCATCTTCCTCAGCCATTTCCATATCGACCATATCGGCGGGCTGGTCACGCTGGCGGGGCTGGCGCCTCCGGAGACGGAGATCCTGGTTCCCGAAGCGGAGCTCGCCTACTGGACGCGGCCCGGCTTCCCGCTCGGCGCGCCCGTCGGCCAGGGGCGCTCGCGGCCGGTGGTGGCGGCGCTCTTGGAGCGCTTCGGCGACCGGCTGCGCCCGGTCGCTCCCGATGTCGAGCCGCTGCCGGGCGTGCGGCAGGTTCCGTTGCCGGGCCATACGCCGGGGCATACCGGCATCCGGGTGGGCGAGACCCTGATCTGGGGCGACATCGTCCACGCGCCGGCGCTGCAATGCGCCGTGCCGGACTGGGGCTATGTCGCGGACGTCGAGCCGCAGGCGGCCGCCGAGCAGCGCCGGAACATCTTCGCGGAAACGGCGGAGCGGGAGATCGTCGTCGGGGGCATGCACCTGCCCTTTCCTGGCTTCGGACGCCTGCGCCGGTCGAAGGAGGGATATCGGTTCGAACCGCTTTCCTAGAGACAGTCCCGAACGAGACCGCTCCGTCATCTGGCGGGTTCCGCATCGCCTTGAAGTTTCGTAAACAATCGGCACGGCGGGAGCGCCGCGAAAGGCCGGGAAAAGCATGCCGCGCGAGCGAAATCCCGTCAGCAAGACCCTGCGCTGCCTCGAACTGATCCTCGAGGCCGAAAATTCCGAGATCGGCGTCCGCGAGCTGGCGGAATCGATGCACGTGTCCCCGAGCAGCGCGCACCGGATCCTGAACGGCCTCGTCGACGAAGGCTACGTGACCCGCGATCCGGTCACGCAGCGCTACCGGATCGGCGTGGGCTTCCTGCGCCTCGCCTATCTCTCGGCCGACCGCATCCCGATCCGCAAGCTCGCCATGGCGGCGATGCAGGAACTGGCCGAGGAGCACAATGAGACGGTTCTCCTCGGCCTCTACGATTCGACGCGGCGGGAGATGGTGTTCGTCGCCTCGATCGAGTCCACGCATCCGCTGCGCTATGCCGTGCGCCTCAACCAGTGGTCGCCGATCCATACCGGCGCGACCGGTCTCGCCATTCTCGCGTTCCTGCCGGAGCAGGAATGCGAGGCGATCCTTTCCGGGCCGCTCGAGAGGCTGACGCCGGAGACGATCACCGATCCGAACAGGCTGAGATCCGTGCTGGAGCAGGTCCGGCGCCAGGGCTATGCGCTCACGCACGGGCAGCGGATCACCGGAGCGGTCGGAATCGCGGCGCCGATCTTCAGCGGCACGGGTGCCGTGATCGGCGACGTCAGCGTGACGATCCCCGAACAGCGCTTCGTCGAGGACCTGCAGGAGAAGCTGATCGCGGCCGTGCGCGCGACCGCGGACAAGATCACGCGCCTCACCGGCGGGGCGTCGGCCGAGCGGAGCCGCGCGGCGTCCTGAGCCGTTCGCTGCCTGTGGCCGGACCCGATTTCGGCCGAGCGCGCCCCAAGCGATAGCCAATCGCGCCTCGCGACGGCTCAGCCGGCGGCGGCGTTGAGCGCGCGGTCGCCGGAGGCGATCGGGGCGTTCAGGACGTCATAGCCGTAGCACCAGTCGGGGTCTGTCCGCTCGCGCATCCAGGTATTGGCGTGCGACCCGGCCTGGACGCGGGCAGCCCGCGCTTGCCGCGTCGCCTCGAAGCGGGCGAGCGCGCCGGCGACATCGTCCGGCGTCTCCGCGATGCAGCGCGCCAGCATGACGCCGTCCTCCATGGCCATGGCGGCACCCTGGGCCATGTAGGGCGTCATCGGATGGGCCGCGTCGCCGAGGATCACCATCCGGCCGTCCTGCCAGTGCGGGAGCGGCTTGCGGTCGACGATCGCCCACTTGTTGACCTCGGGGCAGGCGCGGAGCACGTCCCGCACCTGCGGGTGGAAGGACGCGAAGGCGCTGCGCAGCACGTCCACGTCGCCCTTCGCCGACCAGGATTCCAGCGTCCAGTCCGGCTCCGGCAGCGAGGTGACGAAGTAGACCTCGTCCCGCGCGGCGGTGGTGAGATAGATCACGATGTGCCGGTCCTCGCCCCACCATTTGGTGCATTCGTCGATCTCCATCGACAGGCGTTCGACCGGAAAGGTGGCGCGGTAGGCCACGCGGCCGGTGTAATCGGGCTTTTCCGGCCCGAGCAGCGTCTCGCGCACGCGCGAGTGCACGCCGTCGGCGCCGACGACGATATCGGCGCTGGTCCGGGTGCCGTCCTGAAACGTGATCTCCACGCCGTCCGAACGGGTCTCGATCCCGACCACGCGCCTGTCGAGGCTGATCGCCTCGTCCGGCACGATCGAGACGAGGGCCTCGTGCAGGTCGCCGCGATGCATCAGGAGGTAGTCGGCTCCGTATCTCGCCGAGGCGGCGTCGCCGAGCGGAAGTTCGAACTGCATCGCGCCGGTGTCCCATGTCCGGTTCTTCCAGGAACCGGGGCGGAAGGCGGTGGCCTTGACCCGCTCCTCCAGGCCGAGCGAACGCAGGACGCGCATGGCGTTCGGGCTCATCTGGATGCCGGCGCCGAGACGCAGGAAATGCGGCGCCTGCTCGAAGATATGGCTGTCTATGCCGCGCTGCCGAAGCGCGGAATAAGCCACGAGGCCTCCCATTCCCGCTCCGATGATCGCGATCCGCGGCGCATGGCCCATCTTCTCTTCCTCCCTTCGGCCGATTGCGGGCAGGCGCTCATCCGCGCCAATGCCGTTCCATTATAAGGAACATATGATCTCTTATGAGGTTCACCTCATTTGGACCGGGAAGTCAAGCTGCGCGACCCGGGTTGACGTCCGCCGCAGAGTTGCCTAACGATAAGAGAACGATCGTTCGTTTATGCAGAACAGGTGGATGATGCAGAAGCTCAGTGTCGTGACCGCGGAGACCCTGTCGGGGCTGGAGCGGCTGCATGTCGGCCGGGGCCCCGACGGCGCGCCGGTGCTGCGCGGCGCACGCTGCGCCGATTGCGGGCTGGTCTACTTTCCGCCGATCGGCATCTGCCCGAGCTGCGCTTCGACGGACCAGGCGGCCGAGGACATGCCGCGATCGGGCACGCTCTATTCGGAGACCACCGTCCACGCCGCCCCGCCGCCCTGGTTCACCCCCTATTCCGTCGGCTATGTCGACCTGCCCAACGGCGCCCGCGTCTTCGGACACCTGAGGGGGAGCCCCCGGATCGGCGACCGCGTGACCCTCACGACCGCCGTCCTCGGCCGCGACGAGGACGGGCGGCCGGTGGAGACCTTCGCTTTCGAGAAGAAGGAAGGCTGAGATGGTCCGGGCCGCTATCGCCGGGGTCGGAATGGTCCCGTTCGCCAAGATGCGCGAGAAGTCGCTCGCCGATATCGGCTGGCCGGCCGTCAAGGCGGCCATCGCCGATGCCGGGATCGAGCCGAAGGCCCTGCAGGCCTGCTATTGCGGCACCAGCCTCGGCGGGATGATGGCCGGGCAGCGCATTCTCGGCCGGATGGGGCTGACCGGCATCCCGGTCACGAATATCGAGAATGCCTGCTCCTCGAGCTCTTCGGCCCTCGCCCAGGCCGTGCTCGCCGTGCGCGCGGGCAAGTACGAGGCGGTGCTGGTCGTCGGCGCCGAGAAGCTCACCAAGTTCGGCGGCGGCACCCTGCCGCTCGAGAAGGAGGACTGGGAGGTCTCGCAAGGCCTCGTGATGCCGGCCCTCTATGCCATGCGCGCCAAGCGCTACATGCACGAATACGGCCTGACCGAGCTGCAGCTCGCCAAGGTGTCGGTGAAGAACCGGAAGAACGGGGCGCTCAATCCGGATGCCCAGTACCGCCAGGCCGTGACGGTCGAGGACGTGCTCGGCAGCCGCATGATCGCGGAGCCGTTCACGCTGCTGCAGTGCTGCCCGACCGGCGACGGGGCGGCGGCGCTCGTCGTCACCTCAGAAAAGCTTGCGCGGAAGCTGCGGAGCGATCCCGTCTTCGTCGCCGCCTCCGAGCTGACCTCCGGTCGCTTCACTGCCGGGTTCCGCGACATGACGACGCCGGAGATCACCGTCCGGGGCGCCGCGGAGGCCTACGAGGAGGCGGGGCTCGGGCCCGAGGACATCGACGTGGCCGAGGTGCACGACGCGTTCTCGATCGCGGAGCTCATCTATTACGACGCCTTCGGCTTCTCGAAGAAGGGCGAGGCGGGCGCGCTGATCGACAGCGGGGCGACCGAGATCGGCGGGCGGGTCGCCGTCAATCCGTCGGGCGGCCTTATCTCGAAGGGGCATCCGATCGGCGCGACCGGGGCGGCGCAGGTGGTCGAGATCACCCGCCAGCTCCGCGGCGAATGCGGGCCGCGCCAGGTGCCGGGCGCGAAGGTCGGGCTGGCGCACGCCACCGGCGGCGGCATTTCCGGCTTCGACCATGGCGCCTGCGCCATCCACATCCTGACACGCTAGCGCCAGACGGGACGTGGAGCCGATGCCAAACGACGCCGCCGCGGCCATGCGCCCGCTCGAAGGCGTGACCGTTCTCGATCTCACCCAGTTCCTGTCGGGCCCGTACTGCACGCAGATCCTGGGCGATCTCGGGGCCGAGATCATCAAGCTGGAGAGCCCCGAGGGAGACCTCGCGCGGCACATCCCGCCTTATTTCCGCGAGGGGTCGAGCCTCTATTTCCACGCGATCAACCGCAACAAGAGCAGCATCGTCGTGAACCTGAAGAGCGAGCGGGGCCTCGCCATCGCGCGCGACCTGATCGCGACCTGCGACATCGTGGTGGAGAACTTCCGCCCCGGCGTGCTCGACCGGCTCGGCCTCTCCGCGGCGGAGCTGTGCAGAGAGCATCCGCGGCTGATCTGGGCCTCGATCTCGGGCTTCGGGCAGGACGGGCCGTACCGCAACAAGCCCGCCTACGACATGATCGTGCAGGCGCTTTCCGGCGGCATGAGCCTCACCGGCGAGCCGGGCGGCACTGCGGTCCGCTCCGGCATCCCGATCGGGGACCTCTCCGCCGGCATGTATGCGGCGATCGCCGCGCTCTCGGCGATGGTGCGGCGGGGCATCACCGGGAGGGGCGCCATCTGCGACATCTCGATGCTCGACGTGCAGGCGGCGATGCTCTGCTACCAGGCGGCCTATTTCCTCCATTCCGGCGTGGTGCCGGGACGGCAGGGCACGGCGCACGATTCGATCCCGACCTATCGCGGCTTCACCTGCGCGGAAGGGACCGAGCTCGTGATCACCGCCAACACCGAGCGCATGTGGCGCGGCCTCTGCCGCGTCCTCGGGCTCGACCACCTGGCCGACGATCCCCGCTTCGTGACGAACCGCGAGCGGCACCAGAACCGCGCCGCGCTGGCGGAGCTCCTCGAGGCCGCGATGCGCCGCCGCCGCGCCGACGAATGGGTGCCGCTGCTCGAGGCCGAGGGCATTCCGGTCGGCGTCGTGAACACGCTCGACAAGGTGATGGCGGATCCGCAGCTCCGGCACCGCGCGATGATCGAGGAGATGCCGGCGCGGGCGGGCGGGCCGCTGCGCGTCATGGCGAACCCGGTGAAGTTCGTCGGCGAGCCGGCCACGGCGTCGATCCCGCCGCCCGTCCTCGGCAGCGCGACGGCCGCGGTGCTCGCGCGGCATCTCGGGCTGGCGCCGGCCGAGATCGCGCGGCTCGACCGCGAGGGCGTCATCGCGACGGCCGGCACTCCCGCCGACGCGTGAGACGGGGGCTAGGGCCCGTTTGCTAGGGCCCGCTCGCTAGGGCCCGCTCGCTAGGGCCCGCTCGCTAGGGAAAGTCTTCCGCGAGCAGCTCGGAATTGATCGCGAACGCCGCCATCGCGCCCTCGCTCGCCGCGACGATGGCGAGCTGGACATGGCGCGAGGAATCGCCGGCGACATAGAGGCCGGGCACGTTGGTCGTCTCGTAGGTGCCGGTGTCGACCGCGCCGCGGCGCGTGAACCGGCAGCCGAGGCGCTCGGCGAGATCCGAGGCCTGGCGGTCCGGCATCGCGAAGAAGAGCGCCTTCCGCTCCAGGACCCGTCCGTCGGCGAGCCGGATCGCCCGGAGGCATTCGTCGCCCTCGAGCGCGGCGACGGGCGTCCCTTCGATCGCGATGCCGTGGCGCCGGAGCCGGCCGGCGAGCTCGGGACCGATCGCGGCGGACTCCCCGGAGAAGACCACGATGTCGTCGCTCCAGCCGCGCAGCTCGATCGCCAGGCGCGCGCCGTGCGCCTCCGGTCCGTAGACGGCGAGCGGCGCGCCCCTGTTCTCCCAGCCGTCGCAATAGGGGCAATGATAGACGCCCCTGCCGTAGAACCGTTCGGCGCCCTCGATGGGCGGCAGGTCGTCGCGGATTCCGGTCGCAAGGAGCAGCTTGCGGCACCCGACCGTCTCGCCGCCGGCGAGCGTGACGGCGTAGCGCGCCCCCTCTTTGCGCGCATCCTCCACCCGGACCTCGCGCAGCTCGACATTCGGATAGCGCCGAAGCTGGTCGCGCCCGGTCTGGCGGAGCTCGCTTGGATGGGTGCAGTCGCGGGTGAGGAAGCCGTGCAGCTCGTGCGAGGCCGCGTTCCGGCCCTTCCCTTCGTCGCACAGAAGGACCCGCCGCAGCGCGCGGCCGAGGATCAGGGCCGCGCTCAGCCCGGCCGGTCCGCCGCCCACGATCAGGACGTCATAATCGCTCACGCAGTCTCCCGTCTCGTCCCGCCTCGACCGGGAGGGGAATGCTGCGCCTGCGAGGCGGTTCCGGACGAAGCGGTTCCGAACGAAGCGGCTCCGGATGGAGCCGTACCGGATTGTGAGCGGACGGTCAGAACCTGTGCCAGACGGCCGCGACGAGGCCACGCTCCTTGAGCGTCTCGCGTCCGGCCACGGTGGCGATGCCGCCGATCTGGACGGACCATCGGCGTCCGAAATCCCAGACCGCGCTGAGCTCGACCTCGTGGCGGCGCGGGCGGTCGCCGGGCCGGCCTCCGCCGTCGGAGAGCGCATTGAAGGATTGCACCATCAGGAGGAGGCCGGGGCGAAGCCGCAGGCCGGCCGTGCCCTCGAGCCGGAACTCGCCCGGCCCGTCGGCAAGCGGGACGCGGTAGCCGGCCTGGAGGTCGAGGAAGCCGGGCCTGTCCCAGAGCGTAACGGAGCGGCCGAGCAGCACCCGCGCGTCGATCATGTGCTCGGTCTTCCCGGCCTCGGCCGGATTTCCCCCGTCGGATGCGCCGGCGACGCGCCCGAGCACCTGGACCGACCCGACCCAGGCCTCGGTCCGCAGGAGCCGCGTCCGGGCGCCGAACTCGGTGTAGCCGGGGCCCAGGTAGCGCGCGTCCGTCGGAGCGCCGATGGTGGTGCGCTCGATCGTCGGCGAGAAGATCAGCGTCAGCCAGTCGGTCGCGCCGTATTCGACGAGGGCCGCGATCTCGCGCTTGCGATGCGTCGGCCGGCCGACCACGTCGCCGCCGGCATCGAAGGCCTGCGTCGCGTCCTTTGCCGTGAAGGAGAAAATGATCTGGCCCGCCGCGCGATCAAGCGTCCAGGCGCCGGCATGCGCCTCGCCTGGGCGGAGATAGAGCGCGAGCAGGAGCGCCGCTCCTGCCCGCATCGCTCCGCCGAGCGGCGCACCCTTCCCCATGCGGCTTGCAACCTGCGAAGGCGGATTGTCGCCGCGAAGCTTCGCTTAAATTGCAGCGCGAGTCGAGACCGTCCTGATCCGCCTTGTCCAGGCGGGCCGGGGTTTTCCGGCCTCATGCCTGGCCGCGGGCGCGCCCGGGCGGTTCAGGCCCGGTTCGTGCGCGCCGGCCAGTAGGCGGCGAGTGCGGAGCTGTCCTTCCCGCCGAGACCGCTCGCGCTCGCCTCGTCATAGACGCCGAGCGCGCATGCGACGAGCGGCAGTTCGAACCCGCGCGACCGCGCCTCCTCGATCATCGTCCTGAGGTCCTTGCGGATCGAATCGACGTCGAAGGTCGCCGGTCCCGGCTCGTCGCCGGCGATCACGCGCCCGATGGCGGCGCCGCGCGACTTCAGGATGTTCGGCCCGCCGGAGGACTCGGCGAAGATCTCCATGACGAGCTCCGGATCGTTGCCGAGATGGCGGAGCAGCGAATAGGCCTCGCCGAGCGCCTGGTAATAGACGAGGAGGGGCAGGTTGATCGCGAGCTTGACGCTCGCCCCCGCCCCGACCGGGCCGACATGGTCGAGCCGCCGGCAGAGCTGCTCCAGGACCGGCCGGGCACGCTCCACGTCCGCCGTCTCCCCGCCCATGAAGCCGATCAGCTTGCCGGTGCGGGCCGGACCGGTGGTGCCGCCGACCGGACACTCGACGAAGGTCGCGCCCGCGGCACGGACATCCTCGGCGAGCCTCTTCTCGGTCTCCGGGCGCACCGTGCTCATGTCGATCACGAGCTTGCCCTTCAGGTCTCCGGCAAGGAGCCCGTTCTCGCCGCGATAGACGGTGTCGATCGCGCCGGCATCGGTCAGGATCGTGATCACCACATCGGATTCGCCGGCGAGCTCCGCCGGATCCGCGGCCGCCAGCGCGCCCTTCCCGACGAGCGGCTTCGTCTTCTCCGGCGTGCGGTTCCAGACCACCACCTCGTAGCCGACTTCCAGCAGCCGCTCGGCGATTGCCGACCCCATCCGGCCGAGACCCGCAACTCCTGTCCTCATGCCCGCTTCCTCACCTTCATTTCTTCTGATCGGGCGATCAGTAGCATTGCGGCCGTCCCTGTCCAATTCCGCCGCGCGCGCCGGTTCCGGCATGGCCGAGCGTGGGGGCTGCGGATCCGCCGGCGCGATCATCAGAAAAGCTGATATGCGCCAGCACGGAATATGGTTTGCGGAGCAGGGGCGCGAATCCTACTCTCGCTGCAACCAACAAAGCCGGCTCTGGGAGGCACAGTTGCACGGCACCGGCGATCCGTCCCGGCCCGGAATCGAGTCCCGCTCGGAGGAGCGCGACGGCATGCGGGTCGACTGGAACGTTCCGATCACCATGGATGACGGCCTGGTGCTGAGGGCCGACGTGTTCCGGCCGCTGGCCGAGGCCCGCCATCCCGTCATCCTGACCTACGGCCCCTACGCGAAGGGCCTGGCGTTCCAGGACGGCTATCCGAGCGCGTGGGAGCGCATGATCTCGCAGCACCCGGACGTGCCGGCCGGGTCGAGCAACCGCTACCAGGCCTGGGAGGTGGTCGATCCGGAGAAGTGGGTTCCGGAAGGCTATGCCTGCGTGCGCGTGGATTCCCGCGGGGCAGGCTGCTCGCCGGGCTATGTCGACCCGTTCTCGCCGCGCGAGCGGAAGGACTTCTACGACTGCATCGAATGGGCGGGCGTGCAGCCCTGGTCGAACGGCAGGGTCGGCCTCAACGGCATCTCCTATTTCGGCACCAACCAGTGGCAGGTCGCCTCGCTGCAGCCGCCGCACCTCGCCGCGATCTGCGTGTGGGAGGGGGCGGCCGACTGGTACCGCGACATGACCCATCACGGCGGCATCCTGTCGACCTTCTGGGCCAACTGGTACGACATGCAGGTCAAGACGGTGCAGTACGGCGCCGGCGAGCGCGGCAAGAGGAGCCGTGTCACCGGCGAGCTCGTCTGCGGGCCGGAGCTCCTGTCTGAGGAGGAGCTCGCCGCGAACCGCTGCGATTTCGGCGGGGAAATCCGGGCGCATCCGCTCGACGACGACTATCACCGCGCCCGCTCGCCCGACTGGTCGAAGGTGACCGTGCCGATCCTCTCGGCGGCGAACTGGGGCGGCCAGGGGCTCCATCCGCGCGGGAATTTCGAGGCGTTCATGCGCGCCGCGTCCACGCAGAAATGGCTCGAGGTGCACGGCATCGAGCACTGGACGCACTTCTACACCGATTACGGCCGCACCCTTCAGCTCCGCTTCTTCGACCATTTCCTGAAAGGGGAGGCGAACGGATGGGATGCGCAGCCGAAGGTGCTGCTGCAGGTGCGCCATCCCGGCGAGCGCTTCGTGGAGCGCGCCGAGACGGCCTGGCCGCTCGCGGGGACGGTCTGGACCAAGCTCTATCTCGATCCGGCCGGAGGAGCGCTGCGGGCGGCGCCGCCCGAGGCTGCCGCCACGGTCACCTTCGACGCGCTCGGGGACGGGCTCACCTTCCTGACGCCGCCGCTCGAGGCCGAGACGGAGATCACCGGCCCGGCCGCCGCGAAGCTCGTCGTCTCGTCCTCGACCGAGGACGCCGACATCTTCCTGGTGCTCCGGGTCTTCGCGCCGGACCTCAGGGAGGTCACGTTCCAGGGCGCGATCGACCCGCACACGCCGGTCGGCCAGGGATGGCTGCGCGCCTCCCACAGGAAGCTCGATGCCGCGCTGACGCTGCCGTGGCGGCCCTACCACAGCCATGACGAGGTGCAGAAGCTCACGCCCGGGGAACCGGTCGAGCTCGACGTCGAGATCTGGCCCACCTCGATCGTGGTGCCGGCGGGCTACCGGATCGGGCTTTCCGTGCGCGGCCGCGACTACGTCTATCCGGGCGGAAGCGGCGGGCGGCTCTCCAACTTCAAGAACGAGCTGACCGGCTGCGGGCCGTTCCTTCACGACGACCCGGCGGACCGGCCGCACGAGGTCTTCGGCGGGCGGACCACGCTGCACTTCCCGGGGGCGAACCCGCCCTGCCTGCTGTTGCCCGTCATCCCGGCGGACCGGCCCGGAACGGCACCGAGGGGAGGCTGACGACCGCCGGCACGGCCGGCACCGAAGAACAGACGAGGCCGGACAGCGGCCCGCTGGACCCGCACAGACGTGGGAGGAACCGCAGATGACGATCCGACGCAGAACCGTCCTGAAAGGAATGCTCGCCTCGACCGCAATGGTCGCGGCGCCGGCCGTGCTCCGGGCCCAGGGAGCGCCGTTCAAGATCGGTCTCCTGACCGTGAAGACCGGCCCGCTCGCCCAGGGCGGAATCCAGATGGAGCAGGGCATCCAGACCCTCCTGAAGGAGAAGGGAAGCACGCTCGCCGGCCGCAAGGTCGAGCTCATCGTGGCGGATACCGGCGGCAACCCTGCCGGCGCCAAGACCAAGGCGCAGGAGCTCGTGGAGCGCGACAGCGTCAACGTCATCCTCGGGCCGCTCGCCGCCTTCGAGCTCCTGGCCATCACCGACTACGTCCGGGAGCACACGACGCCCCTCATCAGCCTGGCGGCGGCCGAGGACGTCACCCAGCGCCACGCCAATCCCTGGGTGGTGCGGCCGTCCGCGACCTCCGGGCAGTGCTCGCATGCCATGGGCGATTACGCCGCCAAGGACATGGGCCTGAAGCGCATGGCGACGATCTCGGAGGACTTCGCCTTCGGCCACGAGCAGGTCGCCGCCTTCCAGCGCACGTTCGAGGACGCCGGCGGCAAGGTCGTCCGCAAGCTCTGGCCGCCGCTCGTCACCCCGGACTACACGCCTTTCATCGCGCAGATCGGCGACGTGGACGGCGTCTTCACCGGCTTCGCCGGCTCCAACCCGGTGAAGTTCATGCGCGCTTATGCCGATCTCGGCCTGAAGGGCAGCATTCCGCTCACCGGCGGCTGGACCGCGATGGACGACGCGCTCCTCAAGAGCCTCGGCGACGAGGCGGTGGGGGTGGTGTCCGCGCACTTCTATTCGCCGACCATCGACACGCCGAGCAATGCGCGCTTCGTCGAGGCGATGGCCAAGGACTACCAGGTCGTTCCGGGCGGCTATTCCGCCGGCATGTACATCGCCGGCCAGTGCGTGGAGGGGGCGCTCGAGAAGGCGGGCGACAAGGCCGGCGACAAGGAGGCGTTCATGGAGGCGCTGCGCACCGTGCAGCTCACCGACACGCCGCGCGGCCCGGTCGCCTTCGACGAATACGGCAACATCGTCGGCAACGTCTACATCCGGAAATGCGAGCGGAAGGACGGCGCGCTGGTGAACACGATCATCAAGACCTATCCCGACGTCAGCCAGTTCTGGACCTACGATCCGGCCGAGTTCCTCAAGAACCCGGTCTATTCGCGCGACTTCCCGCCCGCGAAGAACCTCGAATAGCCGGCCGGGCGGCGGGCGGCGGAAGAAGGACGTCGGCGGGAATGCTCTTCTGGCTGCTCCTGGCGGTGAACAGCATCACGATGGGCGGCCTGCTGTTCCTGCTGTCGGCCGGGTTCTCGCTGATCTTCGGATTGATGCGGATCCCGAACCTGATGCACGGCTCCTTCTTCATGCTCGGCGCCTATCTGGGGGCGACCTTTCTCGCCCGCGGGATGAACTTCTGGGCGGCCGCCCTTCTCAGCGCGGCCGCCATGGTGGTGATCGGCGGCCTGATCGAGCGCTTCCTGCTCCGCCGGCTGGCGGGGCAGGACCTCGCGCAGGTGCTCCTCACCCTTGGCCTCTCCTTCGTCGTCGCCGATCTCTGCCTGATGGTGTGGACCGGCGACCCGATCCAGCCGCCGACGCCGCCCGGCCTCGCCGGCGCGTTCCGGGCCTTCGGCATGTTCTTCCCGATCTTCCGCCTGGCGATCGTGGCGATCGCCGTGGTCGTGGCCGTCGCGCTCTGGCTGATGATCGAACGGACGCGGCTGGGGGCGATGATCCGCGCCGGCGTCGACGATCCGGCGATCGCGCGGGTGATGGGCATCAAGGTGTCGCAGCTCTTCACGCTGATCTTCTGCCTCGGCGCGGGGCTCGCGGCCTTCGCCGGGGTGATCGGCGCGCCCTATCTCTCGATCTATCCCGGGCTCGACGCGGACATGCTGCCGCTCGCGCTCATCATCGTCATCCTGGGCGGCGCAGGCAGCCTGGCCGGCGCGCTGCTCGGCAGCTTCATCATCGGCTTCCTCTACAATTTCGGCCAGGCGCTCTTTCCCGACCTCGCCTACGTGATCCTGTTCCTGCCGATGCTCCTGATCCTCGTGCTCAGGCCGCAGGGCCTTTTCGGCAGGGTCGGGTGATGCCGCCGGGCGCCGTGCGGGCTCTCTGCCTCGGGGCGGCGCTCGCTGTGCTCGCCGCGCTGCCCTGGTGGATGGCCAATCCCTATTATGTCAACATCGCGAGCCAGATCCTGTTCTGGGCGGTCTTCGCGCTCGCCCTCAACGTGCTGGTCGGCTATGCGGGCCTCACCTCGCTCGGCCATGCCGGCCTGTTCGGCATGGCGGGCTACACGGCCGGGCTGATGCTCGCCGCCGGCGCCGGCCACGCCGCCGCGATCGTCGCGGCCCTTCTCGCCACGCTCGCCACGACGGCGATCTTCGCGCTCCTGGCGCTGCGGGCGACCGGCATCGGCTTCCTGATGATCACGCTCGCGCTCGGCCAGATCCTGTGGGGGATCGCCTATCGCTGGGCGAGCCTCACGAACGGCGACAACGGGGTGAAGCTCGCCGACCGCCCGGCGCCGCTCGGCCTGCACCTGTCGAGCCCGGACGCGTTCTACCTCGCCACCTTCGCCGTGTTCCTGCTCTGCCTCGCCTCGATGCGCCTCTTCGTCCGCTCGCCCTTCGGCGCGAGCGTCCGCGGCACGCGCGACCAGCCGCGGCGGATGCGGACGCTCGGCTACAATGTCTGGCTCGTCCGCTTCCTCGCCTTCCTGTTCTCCGGGTTCTGGACCGGCGTCGCGGGACTGCTCTTCGTCTACTACAACCAGTTCATCAGCCCGCAGGTGGTCGCGCTGCAGACCTCCGCCGAGGTGCTCCTGATGGTGATCTCCGGCGGGGTCGGGACGCTGTTCGGCCCGGTCGCCGGCGCCGCCATCGTGGTCGTGATGAAGAACGTGGCGAGCGCCTATGTCGAGCGCTGGAACATGGTGCTCGGCATCATCTTCGTGCTCATCATCGTGTTCATGCCGGAGGGGCTCGTGCCGGGCGCGGCGCGGCTGGTCCGGCGCGGCTATCGCGGGCTTCGCGCCGGGAGCGGGCCGGCCGCGGCGGAGGCCGCCGCCAGCCCGGGGACGGCGGGGCGATGAGCGCGCTGGTGCTCGAGGACCTCTGCAAGTCGTTCGGCGGGCTGCGGGTCACTAGGAACGTGAACCTCGTGGTGGCGCCCGGCGAGCGGCGGCTCATCATCGGGCCGAACGGCGCCGGCAAGACGACGCTCTTCAACCAGATCACCGGCGACATCCGCTCGAACAGCGGCACGATCCGGCTGTTCGGGCGCGACATCACCCGGATCCCGGCGCGCCAGCGGGCGCATCTCGGCATGGCGCGCACCTTCCAGATCATCACGCTCTTCCCGCGCGACACGCTGATCCGGAACGTGATGCTCGCGCTGCTCGGGCTCTCGCCGCTGCGGTGGAACCCGTTCGCCGACCTCGACCGGCGGCGCGACCTTCGCGAACGGGCGCTCGCTGCGCTCGCCCGGGTGGGGCTCGACCGTCTCGCCGAGCGCGCGCTTTCCGAGACCTCCTACGGCGAGCGCCGCCGCGTCGAGATCGCGATGGCGCTCGCGCAGGAGCCGAAGGTGCTCCTGCTCGACGAGCCGCTCGCCGGCCTTTCGCTGGAGGAGCGGCGGGAGATGAGCACGCTTCTCGCGGCGCTACCGCGCGACGTGACGGTGGTGATGATCGAGCACGACATGGACGTCGCACTCGAATTCGCCGACCGCATCACCGTCCTCCATTTCGGCGAGGTGATCGTGGAGGGCACGCGGGCCGAAGTGGTGGCGGACGCGCGCACCAGGGAGGTCTATCTTGGCGCGTAGCGCCCTCAGCCTGCGCAACGTGGACGCCTGCTACGGCGACAGCCACGTCCTGCACGGCGTGTCGTTCGAGCTCGCCGAGGGCAGGCTTCTCGGCCTCCTCGGCAGGAACGGCGCCGGCAAGTCGACCTGCATGAACGTCGTGGTGGGCCTGCTCGGCGCGCGCGCGGGCGAGGTCGAGCTCTTCGGCGAGGCGGTGACGCGCTATCCGCCGGAGCGGATCGCGGCCTGCGGCGTCTCCCTCGTGCCGCAGGGCCGGCGCGTCTTCCGCACCCTCACCGTGCGCGAGAACCTCGCGGTGGCCGCCCGCAGGCCGCGGCGCACGGGAGCGGCGCCCTGGACCGAGGAGCGGGTGTTCGAGATGTTTCCGCGCCTCAGCGAGCGCCGGAACCAGACCGCGGGCCTCCTTTCCGGCGGCGAGCAGCAGATGCTCGCGATCGGGCGCGCGCTGATGGGCAATCCCCGCGTCCTCCTGATGGACGAGCCGTCGGAAGGCCTCGCGCCGCAGATCGTGGCCGATGTCGGCCGGATCATCGGGCGGCTCAAGGCGGACGGCCTCTCGATCGTCCTCGTCGAGCAGAACCTCAAGCTCACGCTCGAACTCGCCGACGACGTCGTGATCATCAATACCGGCCGCGTCGCATTCCGCGGGTCCGCCGCCGAAGTGGCGGCCGATCACGCCCTCGTCGCCCAGAATCTCGGGATCTTCTGATCCGCCGCCCAGCCCACCGAGGAGAACGCCCCAAGATGCCAGAGCTTTGGAACCGGTACGGCCCGACCGCCGCGCGGACCCACGGGCGTCCCGGCCGCGAGACCCGGCCGCAAACGACGACGGTCGACCTCCACTCCCATGTCGCCGTTCCGGCCGCGGCAGAGCTGGTGAAGCCCTATCTCGACTGGTCGACGGTCCCGCTCGCGCATTTCGCGACCCCCGACACCAAGGAGCTGAACCAGCGGCAGGAGGCCGACCGCGCCTCCCGCTTCGTCACCTATGACGAGCGGCTGGCGGACCTGGAGGCGATGGGCATCGACGTCCAGGTGGTGAAGCCGCCGCCGCCGCAATGCTATTACACGGTGCCGATCGAGATCGGCGTGAAGGCGGCGCAGATCGTCAATGACGGGGTCGCCGAATTCGTCGCGGGCCGCCCGGACCGGTTCATCGGCTTCGGCACGGTGCCGCTGCCGGACGGCGAGGAGGCCGCGAAGGAGCTCGAGCGCTGCGTGCGCGAGCACGGCTTCCGGGGCGTCCAGATCCTCACCAACGTCGCCGGCCGCGAACTGTCGGATCCCGCCTTCGAGCCGTTCTGGGCGAAGGCGGAAGCGCTCGGCATCCTCGTCGTCATCCACCCGAACGGCTTCACCGAGGGACAGCGCCTCACCCGCTTCTACTTCAACAACGTGGTCGGCAATCCGTTCGACACCACGCTCGCGCTCCACTACCTGATCTTCGACGGCGTGCTGGAGCGGCATCCCGGCCTGAAGATCCTCGCCGTTCATGGCGGCGGCTACCTCGCCAGCTATTCGGGCCGCATCGACCATGCCTGGGGCGCCCGCTCGGACACGCGCGGCGAGCTGCCCAATCCGCCGACGAGCTATCTGCGGAAGGTCTATTTCGACACGGTCGTCTTCACGCCCCACCAGCTCAGGAACCTCGTCGAGGTGTTCGGCGCGGACAGGATCGTGATGGGGACGGACTATCCGTTCGACATGGCCGAGTCGGATCCGATCGGCCACATCCGATCGGTGGAGGAATTCGACGAGGCCACGGTCTCCGCGCTCGCCGGGGGCAACGCCAGGCGGATCCTCGGCCTTACGTGACCGGCCGGCCGGCGGGCGCTTTGCCGGCGCCGGCTCAGGCGGCGCCGCGCTGCCGCGTCCGGGCAGGGCCGCCGGCCAGCCGCCGGGGGTGCGAGACGACGTCCTCCGCGAGATGCCCGGTGAACTCCGACATTGGCCCCGGGCGCCCCAGCAGGTAGCCCTGCACCGCGCTGCAATCCACCGCCCGCAGGAATTTCAGCTCGTCCTCCGTCTCGACGCCCTCCGCCAGGACCGGCAGGTTGAGGCCGCGCGCCAGGCCGACGACGGCACGCACGATGGCGGCCGCCTCGGCGCTGCTGTCCACCGAGCGGACGAACGACTGGTCGATCTTGATCTTGTCGAAGGGGAAGGCGCGCAGGTTCGAGAGCGACGAATAGCCCGTGCCGAAATCGTCCATGGCGATATGGACGCCGAGCGCCCGCAACTGGCGAAGCGCCGTCAGCGTCCGGCCGACATCCTTGATGAGCGCCGATTCCGTGATCTCGATCTCGAGCCGGGACGGCGCGAGGCCGGTTTCCTTCAGCACCTCCTCGACGATCAGGGCGAGGCTCCCGCTGTGGATCTGGACCGGCGAGACGTTGACGGCGATCATCAGCGGCCGCTGCCAGCGGGCGGCTTCCGCGCAGGCGGTGCGCAGAACCCATTCGCCGATCTGGACGATCGCGCCGCAATCCTCGGCGATCGGTATGAACTCCGCCGGCGAAATCGCTCCCTTCGTGCCGTGCTCCCAGCGCAGGAGCGCCTCGAAGCCGACGACCTCGCCCGTCTGGAGATCGGCCTGCGGCTGGTAGACGAGGCTGAGCTCGCCGCGGGCGACGGCGTGCCGTATGTCGTGCTCGAGCTGACGCCGGTCGCGGAGATGGGCACCCATCGAGGGCTCGAAGAAGCAGTAGACGCCGCGGCCCTCCGCCTTCGCGGCGTAGAGCGCGGCATCGGCATGGCTGAGAAGCGTCGCGCGATCGGGCGCGTCGCCGGGGAAGAGCGCGATGCCGATGCTCGTCCGGACCGCGAACCCCTTCGGCAGCTGCTCCGTCTCCTTGTCGAAGGCGCGGAGGACGGCCTCGGCGATTTCGGCCGCGGCGCCCGCATCTGCCAGGTCCGGAGCGATGATGGCGAACTCGTCGCCGCCGAGCCGCGCGACGAGCGCGTCCGGGCTGAGCACGCTCTGGACCCGCTCCGCGACATATTGCAGGACGGAATCGCCCGCCGGATGGCCGAAGAGGTCGTTCACCTCCTTGAAGCGGTCGAGGTCGAGGAAGAGGACCGCCAGCAGCCGCCGGCCGCCGCGGTGCGCCGCGATCTCCGCTTCCAGGCGCTTGTTGAAGCTTGTGCGGTTCGGCAGCTTGGTGAGCGGATCGTGGTGGGCGAGGAAATAGATCTCCTCCTCGGCCTTCTTGCGCTCGCTGAGATCGCGCACCGCGAGAACCCTGTGCGGCTCGCCGGCATAGACGATGTCGCGCTGGATGAGCTCGACGGGAACCGAGCGGCCGTCCGCCTGCCGCAACGTCGATTCGACCGGGACCGTGCCGATCCCCCGGAGCTCCGTCTCCGAGAGGGCGGGAAAGATCGTCTCGATGTTGCGCCCGAGCAGGGCCTGCCGGTCGCGCCCGACGAGCTCCGCGAAGCTGCTGTTGGCGGCGGCGATCGTCCGGCCCTTGCAGACCACCAGCCCCTCGACCGCGGCGTCGGCGAGATCGCGCATCCGGTCCGCCTCGCGCGCGGCGTTGCGGTGCTCCCGAAGATCGAGCCAGAGCGCGCCGAGCGCGAGCAGGATGATGAGCGTGGAGACGAGCGCGACCGCGACGGCGAGCATGCCTGACGGAAGCGCCGGATCGGGCACGTGGATCGCCGGGTCCGGGACGATCGAGGCGGCGCCCATCGCGGTGAAATGGAGGCTGCAGATCGCCACGGTGAGCAAGGCGGCGCCTCCGGCCTTCCAGCGGAAGGCCCGGGAGCGGAGGCCGACGGCAAGGCTCGCTGCACCGAACAGGACGGCGAAGGCCAGCGAAGCGGCGACGAGGCTCGGATCCCAGACGATCCGGCCGGCGATCTCGAACGCCGCCATGCCGGTATAGTGCATGACCGCGACGCCGGCGCCGGCGATCGCGCCGCCGATGAGCCGGCCATGCGGAATCCGGGAAAGCGCGCAGGCGAACCCGATCCCCGTGACGCAGATCGCCACCAGGAGCGACGCGAGCGTGAGGTCGAGGTCGTAGCCGGTCGGAACCGGCGGCACGAAGGCCAGCATCGCGATGAAGTGGGTCGCCCAGATGCCGAATCCGCTGGCGATGGCGGCAATCGAGATCCAGATGCGGCGCATGAATCGCGAGCTGGACCCGCCGTGATGCAGCAGGTTGATGGCCGTGCCCGAGGCGAGGCCGCACATCAGCACCGCCAGCACCACCAGGCGCAGGTCGTGCTGGGTCGCAATGCAGCTATAGACCTTGAGCATGAGTCGGATAGCCTTTCGAGCTCGCCTCGAGTCAAGAACTATTAGCGGCCCGGAGTGAACGGACTCTTGATCGGCAGCCGGCAACAGGATGCGGCGCCGCCGACATTGCAGAGACAAGGGAAGGTGCGCATGCTGCCCGGCGCGTCCGAAGGAGGGGAGAGATGGCGGCGGTCCCATTCGAGACGGCGCTGGCGGCTGCCGGCGTCGGCGCCTTCCAGAAGCGGCTCATCGGCATCTTCGGCCTCGTCTGGGCCGCGGATGCGATGCAGGTCCTGGCGATCGGCTTCACCGCGCCCTCGATCGCCGCGACCTTCGGGCTGAGCGTCCCGCAGGCGCTGCAGACCGGTACCCTCTTCTTCCTGGGAATGCTGATCGGCGCCAGCCTGTTCGGCCGCCTCGCCGACCGCTTCGGCCGGCGACGGGTGCTGATCGCGACGGTGCTGATCGACGCGGTGTTCGGCCTTCTCTCGGCGGTCGCGCCCGGCTTCGGCTGGCTGCTGGCGCTGCGGTTCCTGACCGGCCTCGGGGTGGGCGGCACGCTGCCGGTCGACTATGCGATGATGGCGGAGTTCCTGACGCCCGACCGCCGAGGCCGCTGGCTCGTCGTCCTGGAGGGGTTCTGGGCGGTCGGAACCGTGCTCGTCGCGCTCGCGGCATGGGCGGCGCAGGCGGGCGGCGGGGAGGACGCCTGGCGGACGATCTTCCTGGCGACGGGCGCGCCGGCCCTGATCGGCCTCCTGCTGAGGTTGTGGGTGCCGGAATCGCCGCTCTATTTGCTGCGCACCGGGCGCGGCCGGGAGGCCCGCGCCGTGCTGGAGCGCATCGCCCACGCGAACGGGCGGACCGCGCCCGCCGTCGAGCTGGCGGAGACGCGGGAGGCGCAGCCCGGGCTCGCGGCGCTCTTCTCCGGCGTTCTCCTGCGGCGGACGCTGCTCGTGCTCGTCGCCTGGCTGCTCGTCTCGGTCTCCTATTACGGTGTGTTCGTCTGGCTGCCGGCGCGCCTTGCCGGCCAGGGATTCGGATTCGTGCGCGGGCACCTCTTCCTGGTCGTTCTCGCCCTCGCCCAGCTTCCGGGATACGCGCTCGCCGCCTACGGCGTGGAGCAATGGGGCCGGCGCCCGACGCTGATCGGATTCCTGGTGCTGAGCGCAGCCGGCTGCTTCCTCTACGCCGTCACCACGTCGGCGCCGCTCGTCGCAGGCTCGATGATCGTCATGAGCTTCGCCCTTCTCGGCACCTGGGGCTCGCTCTACGCCTTCACGCCGGAGCTCTACCCGACGACGCTCCGCGCGACCGGGATGGGCGCGGCCGGGACGATGGCGCGGCTCGGCGGCCTGCTCGCTCCCTCCGCCATGGCGCCGGTGGTCGCCTCCGGCTTCGGCACCGCGCTCGCCGTCTTCGCCGCCCTCCTCCTCGTCGCGGCCGGGGCGGTCGCCGCGATCGGCGTGGAGACGCGGAACGTGCCGCTCGCCTGAGTCCGGGGCGGCAGCACGCGGCCGTGGTTCAGACCAGCACCCTCCGCGCCTCGAAGCTCGTCTCGCCGAACACCCGCTTGTAGCGGGCGATCTCCGAGGGCTCCCCGGTCGCCTTGTTGGGATTGTCGGAGAGCTTCACCGCGGGCCGGCCGTCCGCCTCCGTCACCTTGCAGACGAGCGAGATCGCCTCGAGCCCGGTGAGCCGCTTCGGCGAGACGCCGCGGAAGTCGTTGGTGAGGTTCGTCCCCCAGCCGAAGCTCATCCGGACGCGGCCGTCGAAATGGCGGTAGGTCGTCTCGATCGTGTCGATGTCCATCGCATCGGAAAAGACGAGCAGCTTGTCGCGCGGATCCTGGCCGCGCTCGCGCCACCAGCGCATGATCATCTCGCCGCCCTCGATCGGCGGGGCGGAGTCCGGCCGGAAGCCGGTCCAGTCGGCGACCCAGTCCGGCGCGCCCCGCAGGAAGGCCGGCGTCCCGAACGTGTCCGGCAGCACGATCAGGAGGTTGCCGCCGTAATAGCGCTGCCATTCCTCGAGCACCCGGTAGGGCGCCATGCGCAGCGCCTCGTCGTCGGCGCCGGCGAGCGCCGCGAGGACCATGGGCAGTTCGTGCGCATTGGTGCCGATCGCCTCGAGCCCGGCCTCCATGGCGATGAGGACGTTGCTCGACCCGATAAAGGCGTCGCCGAGCCCCTCCTTCAGAGCCTCGACGCACCAGCGCTGCCAGAGGAAGCCGTGCCGGCGGCGGGTGCCGAAATCGGAGATGACGAGGTCCGGAAGCCGGCAGAGCCGCTCGACCTTGTTCCAGAGCTTCGCCTTGGCGCGGGCATAGAGCACGTCGAGCTCGAACCGGCCGAGATCGTTCATGGCCGCGCGCGAGCGCAGCTCGTTGATGATGGAGAGCGCCGGGATCTCCCACATCATCGTGTGGGTCCAGGGCCCCCTGAAATGGAGCTCGTACTGGCCGTCGACGCGGCGGAGCTCGTAGTCCGACAGCTGAAAGTCGGCGAGCCATTCGAGGAATTCCGGGCCGAAGATCTGCTTGCGCCCGTAGAAGGTGTTGCCGGCGAGCCAGATCATCTCCTGCTTGGTGAAGCGGACCTCGCGGGCATGGTCGAGCTGCGCCCTGAGCTCGGCCTCGTCGATCTCGTCGGCGAGGCGGACGCCGGCCGTCCGGTTGATGAGCGAGAAGGTGACGTCGACGTCGCGGTAGAGCCCCCACACCATCTGCAGCATGAGGAGCTTGTAGAAATCCGTATCGAGCAGGCTCCGCACGATCGGATCGAGCTTGAAGGTGTGGTTCCACACCCGCGTGGCGATGTCGGTCAGGATCGTTGGCACGCGCCCCTCCTCGCCGCCGGCCGGGGCGCCCGTCCCGGGCACGCCATCCGGACGAGGGACCTCTAGCTTATTTCGGCGCGGGATGCAGGCCGCCCGCGCCGGCGCCGGCCGGAGTCTCCTCCATGTCCCTGGAACAGCACGGCAAATTCTGCGTTTGCGGGCGACAGGCATTTCACGATCGGAACGTCAATGACCGACAATTCCCTTGCCGGCATCTTCGCCGCGTCGGCCTGCGTCGCCCTGCTGGCCCTCTTCATGCTCTGGCCGCGCGACGCCGAGACCCCGGCGGAGGTGCGCGTGGCGACCTGGCCGTGGGAGAACGCGGGGCCGGCCTCGGTCGCTCCGCTGGCGCGGCAGCCCGGCGCCGGCGCGGCGGCCCTCGTCACCCGGTGAGACATCGCGGCGCTTGCAGGCGGAGCGGGACCGGCGCAAAGGCCTTCCGGGCCGGAACGGTCCGGAGGAGATCGCCATGGCCGCGGGCCGCCTTGCGCACCGCCTGGTGCATGCCCTTGCCGCGCTCATGGGCGGAGCCGGGGTCGCGCTCGCCGCGGCCGCGGCGCACGTCACCGGCGGCGGCAACCTCGAGACGGCGGCCTATTTCCTGCTCTTCCACGCGGCGGCGGTGATCGCGCTGGCGGCGGCGCCGGGGCGTGCCGCGCTGATCGCGGCGGCGCAATGGATGCTGCTCGCCGGCGCGCTCGTCTTCTCGGGCACGCTGGCGCTCGGCGCCCTGCTCGATATCCACCTCGCGCCGAGCCCCGCGCCCTGGGGCGGGACCCTCATGATCCTCGGCTGGCTCGTCGCGGCGGCGGGCCTCTTCGCGCCCGGCGAGCCGTCCGCGCGGAGCCGCTAGCCGCGTCAGCGCGTGATCCGGAGCGTGGTGAGGTCGTCGCCGATATCCTCGAACGCGGTCTGCAGCGTCGCCGCGTCGGGGGCGTAATAATAGAGCGGCTCGCCGTCCTCGCCGGTCGAGGCGCAGGTCCGGAACACGTCCTGGATGCTCGCCGCGTTGACCTGGAAGAGGATCGTGTAGACGCGGATCCCCTTCGCCTTCACGCTCTCGCAGATTCGCGAGACCTTCTTGTCGGTGGCGCGCTCCGCGCCCTCGATCGTGTCCGAGCCCAGCCGCTTCTGCGCGAGATAGCCGTAGGAGGTGTAGTCGGACTTGACCGGCGCGCTCGAGCCGACGCCCTGGTTGAAGCCGTCGCTGAGGAGCACGAGCACCTTCGTCGTCTCCTTGTCCGAATAGGCTACGCCCTCGGTGAAGGGCGCCTCCGGCGAAAGCACGCGCCAGGCCCAGACGAGACCCTGGGCGATGTTGGTTCCCGACGCCGGATGCGGCTGCATCTGCGTGATCTCGCCCTTGATGCGGCTCACGTCGTCGGTGAGCTCCACGACCGGACGGGGGCAGGCGAGGTTCGGGCCGCCGGTGCGCGGATCGTTGACCTTCACCTTCTTCCCGTATTTCGAGAGGTCGCGCAGGCGCGTCCAGTAGTCGCCGGAAACCCCGTCGGCGAGGTAGCTGTGGTAGGAGCTGTCCGGCTCGTCCGGCCAGAGATAGGGCACCCAGCGCGTCGCCGCATCGACCGGCGCCTCGTCCGTCTCGTCATAGCCGCTTGTGCGCGCTTCGACGCAGCCGTCCCATTCGGATCCCATCTTCGCGAAGAGGGCGATGCGGTCCACGGCCTTGCCGCCCTCGAAGGCGAATCCGTAGGGATCGTCGGCGCCCTTCCGCTCGATCCAGGACCAGTCGAACGCCTTCCCGCGGATGTTCACGGCCGTGACGAAGGGCACGAGGGCGACCTTCACCCGGTCCTCCGATCCCTCCTCGGCATAGAGCGTGTCGACCAGCTCCCCCGCCGATTTCCGCAGCGCCTGGATCTTGCCGTTCTGGGCCATCGACCCGGTATTGTCGAGCGCGAGCGCGATCTCGTACTTGCCCGCCGAGCTCGCCACTTCCGTCGTCAGGTCGATCGGCAGCGTGGCGAACCCGAGGAGGGGCAGGAAGGCGGTGTCCATCGTCGCCTCGACGCTCACGACGTAGCCGCTCTCCGTCTTCTCGGTCTCGAAGCCCGGCAGGTGGACCGACGCATCGGGCTTGCCGATCACCGATTCGACATAGCGGTTCACGAAGGCGTCGGCCTCCGGCTTCTTCATCGCCGGCTGCCGGGCGAGCGCGATCGCGGCCGCGTCCATGGCGTTGGCGATCTCCGCCTTGTAGCGCTGCTGGCGCGTCACATCGACGGCGCCTCCCATCAGCCCGATCAGGGGAATCGCGGAGAACGCGAAGATGATCCCGACATTGCCGCTCTCGTTCGAGAAGATGCCCGGCCGTCGCGCCCAAGCGAGCCCGTTGAACATGACCCCTCCGTCGACGCAAGGCGGCCCGTCCGGCCGCGTTTGAGTAAAGTTTTATCGACATCCTTCCTCTGCCGCGTGCCGACGGAAGGCGCACGCCCTTTCGGGAAACGACGTGAAGCGTTAAGGTTTACGCGAGGAAATGCCCAGGCGCTGATCGCCCGCCGCCCGTTGAGCAGGCAGCGGCAAGGTGCCGCTGGAAATTTGAACACATTCGCGCTTACTAATAGATCCGAGCGGGCTGGAGCCACGGATGTTCGACTATCAGAGCCATTTCCAGAGCGCGGTGGACGCGCTGCGCACCGAGCGGCGCTATCGCGTCTTCGCGGATCTGGAACGTCGGGTCGGTTCGTTTCCGAAGGCCATCCACCGGACCGGCGATGCCGAGCGCGACATCGTCATCTGGTGCTCGAACGACTATCTCGGGATGGGCCAGCACCCGAAGGTGGTGCGGGCCATGCAGCAGGCGGCCGGCCGGATGGGCGCCGGCGCCGGCGGCACGCGCAACATCTCGGGCACCAACCATCCGCTGGTCGAGCTCGAGGCGGAGCTCGCCGACCTCCACGGCAAGGAGGGGGCGCTCGTCTTCACCTCCGGCTTCGTGTCGAACGAGGCCTCGATCTCCACCATCTCGCGGCTCCTGCCGGACTGCCTGATCCTGTCCGACCAGCTGAACCACGCCTCCATGATCGAGGGCGTGCGCCGCGCCGGCAGCCAGAAGCAGATCTGGCGCCACAACGATCTCGCGCATCTGGAAGACCTGCTGAAGGCGGCGGGACGCGAGCGCGCCAAGCTGATCGTCTTCGAATCGGTCTATTCCATGGATGGCGATGTCGCGCCGGTCGGGCGGATCGCCGATCTCGCCGAGCGCTACGGCGCGATGACCTATATCGACGAGGTGCATGCCGTCGGCATGTACGGCCCGCGCGGCGCCGGCATCTGCGAGCGCGACGGCGTGATGGACCGGATCGACGTGATCGAGGGCACGCTCGCCAAGGCGTTCGGCGTGCTCGGCGGCTACATTACCGGCACCCATGCCGTCGTCGACGCCGTCCGCTCCTACGCGCCGGGCTTCATCTTCACGACGGCGCTGCCGCCGGGCCTCGCCGCCGCGGCCTGCGCCTCCATCCGGCACCTGAAGGTCTCCTCCGCGGAGCGCGAGGCGCAGCAGCGCCAGGCGGCCCGTACCAAGGAGCGGATGATCGACGCGGGCCTGCCGGTCATGCCGTCGGAGACCCACATCGTGCCGGTGCTCGTCGGCGATCCGGAAGCGTGCAAGGCGGCGAGCGACCATCTTCTCGACCGGCACGGGATCTACATCCAGCCGATCAACTATCCGACGGTCCCGCGCGGCACGGAGCGGCTCCGCATCACGCCGACGCCGTTCCACTCCGACGCGCTGATCGACGCGCTGGTCGAGTCCCTGGTGGAGACGTGGGACCATATCGGGCTTCCGCTCACCGGCCCGACGACGGTGGAGATCGTCTCCCGCCGTGCGGAGATCTTCGCCGCCTCCGGCGGCTGAGAGCCGTCCGGGCGCGGCTTCGGCGAGCGTCCGGTATCATCCTCGGCTGCTGTGACCCTGCCTCCGCTCAGCCGCGCGGGCCGGGCCTCTTGCTGACCCATTTCGCGATGAGCGGCGTCGTCAGGGAGATCGCGAAGAAGCGCACCACGTGATGTGCGGCCACATAGGCCGGGTCGACGTCAAGCGCGAAGGCGACGATGATGAGCGCCTCGATGGCGCCGGGCGCGAACGCCATGAAGGCCTGGATGAAGCCGACCCCGAGCGTGACCGTGACGAGGGTCGCCGCGGCGAGCGAGATGCCCATCCCGATCGCGAAGGCGACGATCGCAGGCCCGCCGAGGCGCGGCAGGAGCTGCCAGTCGCCCGGACGGAAGCGGCTGCCCGCCACCGCGCCGAGAACGACCGTGGCCGGCGCGACGAGGCCGGGCGGAAGCTGTCCGTCGACCGCGCTTGTCAGATAGAGCACGGCCGTCGCGATGAGACCGCCGAGCATCAGCCCGCCGGGCAGCCTGGCCCGCATCAGCAGGATGCCGCCGACCGCGCCGAGCGCGAACACCATCGCCACCTGGTGGAGATCTGCCGTCGCCGTCTCGTGCACGGGCGCATCGGGTGCGCCTGTGCCGACGCCGGTCAGGAGCGCCAGGAGGGGAATGATCTCGATCAGAATCAGGAGCCGGACGGTCTGGGTGACGGCGATCTTCCTGAGGTCGGCATTGACCGATTCGGCGGTGGCCATGACCATGGCGAGCGAACCGGGCATCGCCGCGAGGAGCGCCGAGATCGGGTCCCAGCCGCACCACCGGTTGAGCCACCGGTAGGACATGGCGACCACGACGACGAGCGTCGCCAGGACGACCGCGAAGCTTACCGGCCAGGTCCGCATCTGCACGATCGTCTCCGGGCCCACTCCCGTCCCGGCATAGATGCCGAGAAACAGATAGACCGGCAGGCGCAGCCAGTTGGGCACCTCGGTCGGGAAGCCGGCGAGCGAGACGATCGCGACGGCGAGCAGGCTGCCGGAGAGCGTGCCCGCCGGGAGTCCGGCATAGGAGGCGAGGCTTCCGCCGGCCGCTCCCGCCAGGAGCGTCACGGAAATGCGCAGCGCCCTGACGCGGACGGGGCTCGCGGCCACGCCTGCCGACGACCTAGCGGGCGAGCCAGGAGGAGAGCCGCCGGGCCGCCTCCCGCATGTCGTCGGCGCGCCGCGCGAAGCAGATCCGCATATAGGGCTCGCCGCCGGGGCCGAACGCCGTGCCGGGCGCAAGCCCGATATTCGCCTCGTCGACGAGCCGGAGGCCGAGGCGGGAGGTGTCCGGCTCGTCCGTGATCGCGAAGAAGAGATAGAAGGCGCCGTCCGGCCAGGCGAAGCGGACCCGGTTCGACCCCTCGAGCGCGCCGCAGACGATCTGCCGTCCTTCCGCGGCGCGGGCGACCTGCTCGCGGACGAACCACTCGCCCTCCTCGAGGGCGGCCACCGCGGCGCGCTGCATGAAGGCGGCGACGCCGGAGGTCGAATACTGGATGAGGTTCTCGAGCACCGGCCCGAGCGATTCCGGCGCCGCGATCCAGCCGATCCGCCAGCCCGTCATCGCCCAGTTCTTCGAGAACGTGTTGACGAACAGGATGCGGTCGCCTTCGGACATCACGTCGTAGAAGGACGGCGCCCGCTCGCGCCCGTAGACGAAGCGGTTGTAGACCTCGTCCGCGACGATCCAGAGGCCGTGGCGGCGGGCGAGCGCGAGCAGGAACCGAAGATCCTCTTCCGTCGCCGTCCAGCCGGTCGGATTGGACGGCGAATTGATGAAGATCGCGCGGGTCTTCTCGTTGATTGCGGCGGCCACAGCATCGAGATCGAGGCTCCAGCGCGATCCTGAGAGCGTGATCGGGACGAAGCGCGGGGTTCCGCCGGCCACGCCGAGCGCCGCGGCGAAGTTCGGCCAGGCCGGCGTCGGCACGATCACCTCGTCGCCGGTTCCGGCGACCGCGGCGATGGCGATCTGGATCGCCTGCATGCCGGATCCGGTCACGTAGAAGCGCTCGTGCTCGAAGCTCCGGCCGAACTGCCGCTCGTGATAGGCGGCGAGCGCCCGGCGGAGTTCCGGGATGCCGCGCTGCCAGGTGTAGAAGGTCTCGCCAGCGGCGAGCGAGCGGGCGGCGGCCTGGCAGATGAAGTCCGGCGTCGGAAGATCGCCCTCGCCGGCCCAGAGCGGGATCATCCCCGGCCGCTCCCGGCCGTAGTTCATGACTTCGACAATGCCGGATTCCGGCGCTTCGCGTGCTTCGCGGCGAAGCGCCCCGAGGAGCGTCTGGTTCATGGGCGAGAGCCCTAGCGCAACTCCCGCGGCCGGGAAAGCGGAGAGCGCGCGCTCAGCCGCCGCGCGCCTTCAGGAGGTCCCGGATCTCCATCAGGAGCTGGACGTCCTGCGGCGGGGGCGGCGCCTCGGCGGGCTTTTCGATCTGCTTCTGCGTCAGGCGGTTGATCGCCTTCACCAGGATGAAGACCGCGAAGGCGACGATGACGAACTTCACGATCGCATTGATGAAGAGGCCGATGTTCCAGGTCACGGCGCCGTCCGCCTTGGCCTGCGCCACCGTGTTGTAGGTGCCCGTGCCCTTCAGCACGACGAAGATCTGCGAGAAGTCGATGCCGCCGAGGATCAGGCCGATCGGCGGCATGATGATGTCGTCCACGAGCGAGGAGACGATCGCACCGAAGGCGCCGCCGATGATGATGCCGACCGCGAGGTCGAGCGCGTTGCCGCGCAGCGCGAACTTCTTGAATTCCTCGAACACGGCCGAGCCCCCCTTCGGATGCGCATCCTGCCATTGTGCCCCGAAGCCGGCGAAGGACAAGCGCGACTTCGTCCTGAGCCCCTGCCGGGGAAGCTGCCACGGGCCTCGCCGGCTGCTATGATCCGGCCGAGGTTGGATCGGGTTTCGCCGTGCTCGGCTGGGTCGCCGTCCTGACGGCCATCGCCTATATCGCCGCGCTGTTCGCCGTGGCCGCCTACGGCGACCGGGCGCGCGCGCGGAGCCGCACGTCGGGCCGCCCGATCCTCTACGCGCTGGCGCTCTCCGTCTACTGCACCTCCTGGACCTTCTTCGGATCGGTCGGGCTCGCCTCGCGCACCGGCTGGGAGTTCCTGGCGATCTATCTCGGGCCGATCCTGGTGTTCACGCTCGGCTATCCGGTGCTGAAACGGGTGGTCCGGCTCTCCAAGGCGGAGCGCATCACCTCGGTCGCGGATTTCGTCGGCGCCCGCTACGGCAAGAGCCAGGCGGTCGCCATCGTGACCACCCTCATCGCCGCGGTGGGCGTCATCCCCTATATCGCGCTCCAGCTGAAGGCGATCGCCGCCTCGGTCGCGACGCTGATGCCGGGGCTCGCCGCGGGCGCGCTCCCGGCCTTCGCCGATCTCGCGCTGCTCCTCGCCGGCGCGCTGGCGCTCTTCGCGATCCTGTTCGGCACCCGCCATGCCGACGCGACCGAGCACCAGGACGGCATGATGCTCGCCATCGCGGTCGAGGCGGTCGTGAAGCTCGCGGCGTTCCTGGTGGTCGGCGGCTACGTCACCTACGTGCTGAACGACGGTCTCGGCGACCTCCTCGGCCGGGCCCTCCGCGATCCCGAGATCGCCGCGACGCTCGCGGGGGAGCGCGCCGGCGGGCGATGGATCACCATGACCGTCCTCTCCGCCTGCGCCTGCATCCTGCTGCCGCGCCAGTTCCACGTCACCGCCGTGGAGAGCCGGGGCCCGGGCGAGCTGCGCTCGGCCGCCTGGCTCTTCCCGGCCTATCTTGCGGCGATCAATCTCTTCGTCGTGCCGCTCGCGATTGCCGGCCGCTTCGCCTTCGGCGCGGCATCCGACGGCGACCTCTTCGTGCTGCGGCTCCCCTTGGAGGCGGGCGCCGGCGCGGTGACGCTGATCGCGTTCCTCGGCGGCCTTTCGGCGGCCACGGCCATGGTGATCGTGGCGAGCGTGGCGCTCGCGATCATGCTCTCCAACGAGATCGTGCTGCCGCTCATCCTGCGCGGCCGCAGCCGGAGCCTGCTCCCGGCCGACATGAGCGGCTTCGTGCTCAACGTCCGGCGCGGCGCGATCGTGCTCGTGCTCCTTTCCGGCTATCTCTACTACCGGGCCGCCGGCGCGCCCGTCCTCGCCTCGATCGGGCTCCTCTCCTTCGCCGCCGTCGCGCAGCTCGCGCCCGCCTTCTTCGGCGGGCTCGTGTGGCGGCGGGCAACGGCGCGCGGCGCGATCGCCGGCATGACCGCGGGCATCCTGGCCTGGGCCTACACGCTGCTCCTCCCGGACCTCGTGGCGGCCGGCCTGCTCTGGCCCGACCTGCTGCAGTCCGGGCCGTTCGGCATCGCGATCCTCAGGCCGCAGGGCCTCCTCAACCTCTCGCTCGACCCGCTCACCCACGGCGTCGTCTGGAGCCTTTCGCTCAACCTCCTGGCCTATGTCGCCGTGTCGCTCACCCGCCAGCCCCGGCCGATGGAGCGGCTCCAGGCCAACCTCTTCGTCCCGCTCGAACGGTTACCCTCGCCGAAGATCAGGCCGATCGGCACCGGCGTGCGGATCGGCGAGCTGCAGGAGGTCGCCGCCCGCTATCTCGGCGCGGAGCGGGCGGAGCGCTCCTACCAGCGCTTCCGCAACGAGACCGGCCGCGAGCTCGATCCGCGCGCGACCGCCGACCTCAACGTGCTTCACTTCACCGAGCAGCTGCTCGCGAGCGCCATCGGCGCCGCCTCGTCGCGGCTCGTGCTCTCGCTTCTCCTCGAGCGCGAGAATCCCTCCCAGCGCGGCGCCCAGCGCCTCCTCGACGATGCCGAGGCGGCGCTCCACTACAATCGCCACCTCCTCCAGGGCGTCCTCAACCGCATCGAGCAGGGCGTCGCCGTCTTCGATGCCGACTGCCGGCTGGTCTGCTGGAACCGGAACTTCAGACTGCTCCTCGCGCTTGGCCTCGAGCACGGGCGCGTAGGCGCGCCGCTCCGCGAGATGATCCGGGACCTCGCGGCCGCGGGCCTTTTCGGTCCCGGCGAGACCGACGCGGTCGCCGACGATGCGCTCGCGCGGCTCGTTGATGCGCGCGCGGGCCTGAGGGAGCGCCATCCGGCGACGGGCCGCCTGCTCACGATCGAGCCGCAACAGATCGGGGAGACCGGCCTCCTCTTCACCGTGACGGACATCACGGAGCGCGCGGAAAGCCAGGCCGCGCTCGAGCAGGCGCGCGCCACGCTCGAGCAGCGCGTGGCCGAGCGCACCGAGGAGCTGACGCGGCTCAACGCTGCGCTCGAGGCGGCGAACGCGGCCGCGGAGGAGGCCAATATCGGCAAGACCCGGTTCATCGCCGCCGCCGGGCACGACGTGCTGCAGCCGCTCAACGCCGCAAGGCTCTACGCCACGGCGCTGTCGGAACGCTCCGCCGGCACCCCGAATGCCGAGCTCGCGCACAATGTCGAGACGGCGCTCGACGCGGTCGAGGACATCTTCCGCGCGGTGCTGGAGATCTCGCGGCTGGATACCGGCCGGCTCAGGCTGGACCTGCGGCCGGTCGCGATCGCCGACATCCTGGAGCGGCTCCGCGTCGACTTCGAGCTCGCGGCGCGCTCGAAGGGCCTGACGCTGACGGTCGTGCCCTCCTCGCTCACCGTCGTGTCCGACCCGCATCTCCTCGGCCGCCTCCTCCAGAATCTCGTCTCCAACGCGGTCAAGTACACGCCGGCCGGCGGCGCGGTGCTGGTCGGGTGCCGGCGCCGGCGCGGTCGCGTCTCGGTCGAGGTGGTCGATACCGGGATCGGCATCGCCGAAGCGGAGCAGGCGCTGGTCTTCCAGGAATTCCGCCGGCTGGAGGCGGGCGCAAGGGTGGCGCCGGGGCTCGGGCTCGGCCTTTCGATCGTGGAGCGGATCGGGCGCGTGCTCGAGGCGCCGATCCGCTTCGTCTCCGCGCCCGGCCGCGGGACGCGCTTCACTGTTGTGCTGCCCTCCGCGCCGGGGCTGCCGCGCGCCGCGCCGGCGGAAATGTCCGAAGCGGCTTCCTCCGTGCTGCCGCCGGCGATGCTGGTGCTCTGCATGGACAACGATCCGAAGATCCTGTCGGGCATGGAGGCGCTGCTCGCGGGCTGGGGATGCCGCGTGGTCGCCGCGGAGAACGCCCGGGCGGCGCTGCGGGCGCTACGCCATGCCGGCCGGCCCGACATCATGCTCGTCGACTACCATCTCGACGAAGCCACCGGGCTCGGCGCCATCAGCGAGCTGCGCAGCCGGTTCGGCCCGGACGTGCCCGCGGTGCTCATCACCGCCGACCGCTCGGCGGAGCTCAAGGAGCGTGCGCGCCGGGCCGGCGTGCGCGTCCTCAACAAGCCGCTGAAGCCGGCCGCGCTCAGGGCGCTGATGATGCAGACGATGACGATCCGGTCCGCGGCGGAATGACTATTCGGCCGCGTGGAGCTGCCACTGGCCGAGGTCGAACCGGCCGGCGGTGAGCACCGCCTTGGTCCTGTTCTCGACCCCGAGCTTCTGGAGCACCGCCGAGACATGCGCCTTGACCGTCGCCTCCGAGACGCCGAGCTCGTAGGCGATCTGCTTGTTGAGGAGCCCCTCCGAGAGCATCATCAGCACCCGCGCCTGCTGCGGCGTGAGGGTGCGGAGGCGGGCGGCGATCTCCGCCTCCACCTTGGCCTCGGCATCGAGGGCGATTCCGTGCGGGGTCCAGATGTCGCCGGAGAGCAGCGTCGCGACGGCCTGGGCGACGACGGCCGGCGCGGCCGATTTCGGGATGAACCCGGACGCGCCGAGCGCGATCGCCCGCCGGATCGTCGCCGGGTCCTCGCTTCCGGAGACGACGCAGATCGGGATCTCCGGATATTGCGCGCGCAGATAGACGAGGCCGGAAAAGCCCCGCGTGCCGGGCATGGAGAGGTCGAAGAGCACGAGATCCGGCTCGTCGAGATCGCGGATCGCCGCGGCGACCTCGTCGAGGGTGCCCGCCTCGATGATGCGCGCGCCCGGGAATGCGGCCCCGACGGTCTGCCGGAGCGCCCCGCGAAAGAGCGGATGATCGTCTGCCACTATGAACGTGACCGCCTCAGTCACAGGGTTCCTCCATCTCTGCGAGTGATCCTCGCTCCTTTTCCGGAGACATTACCGGGATGAGACCATTTTTCAAATAAGCCGTCGGCGCGGCCCGGCCTTGTTCTGGATCAAGGCCGCGCGTGCGCCGAAGGGTGTTTGGTCCGGCGTTGGACGAGACCTGACGCGCGACGGCGAGCGGACCGGCCGACGGCGGACCACCCGTCGGAATTGCTTTTCCTCCCACGAACGGACCGGCTAGAAAGGGGCGAGGGAGATCATGACAGTCATCGAGCGAGAAGCGACCCCATCGGAAGCCCCGGCCGCCCGCGGCGTAGCCGACCTGTCCGAAGCGCGGCAATGGTGCCGCAGCCGGCGGATCGAAGACGTCGAGTGCATCATTCCCGACCAGGCCGGCGTTGCACGCGGCAAGCTGATGCCCACCGAGAAGTTCTTCGGCGGCCGTCCGATGACGCTGCCGGGGTCGATCTTCACCCAGACGATCACCGGCGAATATCCCGAAGAGGAGGAGGCCTTCCTGGAAGGGCTCACCGACGGCGACCTGCTCTTCCTGCCCGACTTCTCAACTCTTGCGATCGTCCCCTGGGCGAGCGACCCGACCGCGCAGGTCATCCACGACGCCTTCCACAAGGACGGGACGCCCTTCGAGATCGCGCCGCGCCAGGTGCTCCGGCGCGTCGTGGAACTCTACACCAGGCGCGGATTGAGACCGGTCGTCGCGCCGGAGATGGAGTTCTACCTCGTCAAGCCGAACATCGACCCGGACTATCCGCTCGAGCCGCCGGTCGGCCGTTCCGGGCGCCCGGAGCGCGCGCGGCAGGCCTATTCGATCACCGCGGTCAACGAGTTCGAGGCCCTCTTCGACGACGTCTACGAGTTCTCCGAGGCGCAGGGACTCGAAATCGACACGCTCGCGCACGAGGACGGCACCGCCCAGATGGAGATCAATCTCCGTCACGGCGACCCGGTCGAGCTCGCCGACCAGGTCTTCCTGTTCAAGCGTACGATCCGCGAGGCCGCGCTCCGCCACAACATGTATGCGACCTTCATGGCGAAGCCGATCGCCGACGAGCCCGGCTCGGCCATGCACATTCACCATTCGGTGGTGGACATCGCGACCGGAGCGAACGTCTTCTCCAACCCGGACGGCGGGTCGTCGCAGACCTTCCTCGGGTACATCGCCGGGCTGCAGACCTACATTCCGCGCGTCATGTGCATGATGGCGCCCTTCGTGAATTCTTACCGCCGCCTTTCGCGCAACACGTCGGCGCCGATCAACGTGCGCTGGGGGCACGACAACCGGACGGTCGGCCTGCGCGTGCCGCTCTCCAATCCGGAGGATCGCCGGGTCGAGAACCGCGTGCCGTCCTCCGACGCCAATCCCTATCTCGCGATCGCCGCATCGCTCGCCTGCGGCTACCTGGGCATCGTCAACGGGCTCGAGCCGGACAAGCCCCAGGAGGGCCCGAACAAGGATCCGGTCTTCACGCTTCCGCGCTCGATCCTCGACGCGGTGAGGCTCCTCGAGAACACGCCTGAACTGGTCGAGATCTTCGGGGAGAGCTTCGTGCGCACCTATCGCACGATCAAGGAGACCGAGTTCGAGACCTACATGGGCGTCATCAGCGCCTGGGAGCGCGAGTACCTGCTTCTCAGCGTCTGACGATGCGCCCGGCGCTGCCTGAGCCCTTCTACGCCCGCTGCATCGCGGACCCGCCGCGCTTTGCCCCGCTCGAGGGGACGCACGAGGCCGACCTCGTGGTGGTGGGGGGCGGCTTCACCGGGCTTTCGGCGGCGCTCGCCGCTGCCGAGGCGGGGCGGTCCGTGGTGCTGCTCGAGGCCGGGCGCCTTGCCGCCGGCGCTTCGGGGCGGAACGGCGGCCAGCTCCATTCCGGCCAGCGGCAGGACGTGCTCTGGCTCGAAACGCATTTCGGCTATGGCCGCGCGCTCGCGCTCTGGCGCTTCGGCGAGGCCGCGAAGGCGCATGTGCTCGGCCTGATCGACCGCTTCGGGATCGAGTGCAACCTGCAGCGTGGCCTCATCCACGCCCTCCACAAGCCGGGGCTCGTGATCGAGGCGAAGGAGCATGTCGAAGCGCTCGGCGACCGCTATTCCTACCCGGTCGAGTATCTCGGACGCGAGGAGACGGCGGCTGCGCTCGGTTCGCGCGCCTATTTCGGTGCGATCAGGGATCCGGGCGGCGCCCACCTGGACCCGCTCCGCCTCGCCCACGGCCTTGCGCGGGCCGCGGTCTCGGCCGGCGCCGCGCTCCACGAGGAGAGCGCGGCGACGGCGCTTTCGCGGCACGGCGCCGGACCTTTGGTGCGCACCGCCCGCGGCGAGGTGCGGGCACGGCACGTGATCGTCGCCACCAACGGACGCTCGAACGGCCTCGAGCGGGCGACCCGGCGCCGGACGCTCGGGATCAACAGCTACATGGTCGCGACCGAGCCGCTCGGCCCGCTCGGCGACACGATCCTGCCCGGCGGCGAAGGCGCCTCGGACAGCCGCTTCGTCGTCCGCTACTGGCGCAAGCTCGCCGACGGGCGACTGACCTTCGGCGGCGGCGAGAGCAATGCCGGCAGAATCCCGTCCGACATCCGATCCTTCGTGCTGCCGCATCTCCTCGACGTCTACCCGCAGCTCAAGGACGTCGGCATCGCGCATGCCTGGGGCGGCATCGTCACGGTCACCAAGCCGCGCCTTCCCTTCGTCCGCGAGATCGCGCCCCAAGTCTGGGCGGCGGCCGGCTTTTCGGGCCAGGGGGTGGGCCTCGCCCCCTATGTGGGGCGGCTTCTCGTGGAGCGCCTGCACGGGCGCGGCGGCGAGCTCGACCTCTATACCCGCCTCCACATCCCGCCGCTGCCGAGCAGCACCTGGATGAGGCGGGCGCTGGTTTCGCTTGCGATCTGGTACGGCCGGCTCGGCGACTGACGGCCGGCGTTGGAACCGGCCGGCGCCATCACCATTTCCGGGCCATGACAGCGATCGACGCATCCTCCCCTTCGAGATCCGGCCCGGCGACTGGCTTCGCCGGCCGTTACGTCGCCGACGACGAGACCACGCGGCGCATGCGCCGCCTCGACAATCTCGAGAGATGGCTCGACCGTCAGTTCTACGTCCCGGGCATCAGGATGCCGGTCGGCGTCGACGGCATCGTCGGGCTGCTGCCGGTGGTCGGCGACACCGCGACGGCGGCGCTCTCGGCCTACATCGTCTGGGAGGCGCACAAGGCCGGCGCCGACGGTTCGGTGAAGGCGAGGATGCTCGGCAACATCGCGCTCGACTATCTGATCGGGCTCGTGCCGGTGATCGGCTGGGTGGGCGACTTCTTCCACAAGGCCAACACGAAGAACGTGCGCCTGCTCAAGCGGCACCTTGCCGAGCGGGGCCGCCTGGCGGGGCCCGCCGAGCTCTGAGGCGGCCGCCAATCCGGGGCGCGCCGGTCTCCGGGCGCACAATCCACGCCCGGTCCGGAACGGCTGGTCCCGCCGCGCATTAGCGATTCGTTTCCCGGCTCGCCGGGTCGCTCCCGCGCGCGAGGGACCGCAATGTGGAAGCGCCTCCTTCTCGGCCTGATCGTGCTGGTCCTGGCGGCCGGCATCGGCTTCTTCGCGCTCGCCTGGCGCTCCGCCTACGATCCGATCGACCCGCCCGGCCGCACCGCCTTCGACGACGCGGCGATCGCCCGGGGCGCCGCGCTCGCCGGGATCGGCGACTGCGCGGTGTGCCACACCGCCGCGGGCGGGGAGGCCTATGCCGGCGGACTGCCGATCCCGACGCCGTTCGGCACGATCTACTCCACCAACATCACGCCCGACCCCGAGACCGGCATCGGCCGCTGGTCGGAGGCGGCGTTCCGCCGCTCGATGCGCGAGGGCGTCGCCCGCGACGGCAGCCATCTCTATCCGGCCTTCCCCTACCCGCATTTCACCAAGGCGACCGACGAGGACATCCGCGCCATCTACGCCTTCCTGATGACCCGGGAGCCGGTGCGGGCCGAGGCGCCGGCGAACCAGCTGCCGTTCCCGCTGAACTTCCGGCCGCTGATGGCGGGCTGGAACCTGCTCTTCCTCGACGAGGGCCCGTTCCGGCCGGATCCGAACCAGAGCGAGGCCTGGAACCGCGGCGCCTATCTCGCCGAGGGCCTCGGCCATTGCGGCTCCTGCCACACGCCGGTCAACGCGCTCGGCGCCGAGAGGAAGGACAGGCGCTATGCGGGCGGCGTCGCCGAAGGCTGGCACGCCCCGGCGCTCGACGCGAGCTCGCCGGCGCCGATGCCCTGGACGGAGGAGGCGCTCGCGAACTACCTGCGCGGCTGGGATCCGCATCACGGCCTCGCGGCCGGGCCGATGGCGCCGGTGGTGGAGACCATGAAGGACGCCCCGGCGGCCGACATCGCGGCGATCGCGACCTATGTCGCCTCGCTCTCCGGCGGCCGGACGGCGAGCCGCCGCAGCGCGGACCAGGTCGTGGCCTTCGCCGAGGAGCGCGCCTTCGGCCCCGTGCCCCAGGTCGACCGGCCGAAGATCAGCGCGGTCCAGGCCGAGGGATTGCAGGACGGCGAGCGGCTCTTCGTCGGCGCCTGCGCGACCTGCCACCACGAAGGCGGCGCGCTTCCCTATACGCGCCCGGTCGAGCTCTCCTTCAGCTCCAGCGTCACCGGTCCGGACCCGCGCAACCTGGTCCGGATCGTCCTCGACGGCATCCATCCGCCCGAGGGGCAGCCGGGACCCATCATGCCGGGCTTCGCCGGCGCGCTCACGGATCAGCAGCTCGAGGCGCTCCTCATCTATGTGCGGCGGCATTTCGGCAACGCGCCGGCCTGGCGCGAGCTCGGCGCGACGATCCGGGACATCAGAGGGAGTGACGCGTCATGATGGCTCTCGACGTGAACGGCACGACCCGCCAGGTCGACGCCGATCCCGACACGCCGCTCCTCTACGTGCTGCGGAACGACCTCGCGCTGAACGGCGCCAAGTTCGGCTGCGGTCTCGGCCAATGCGGGGCCTGCACCGTGATGGTCGACGGCAATGCGGTCTTTTCCTGCGTGACGCCGATCTCGCTGCTGGAGGGCCGGCGGATCACCACGGTGGAAGGGCTCGGGACGGCGGAAAACCCGTCGCCGCTGCAGCAGGCCTTCATCGACGAGCAGGCCGCCCAGTGCGGCTATTGCATCGCGGGCATGATCATGCGCGCGCAGGCGCTGCTGGAGCGCAACGCCCGGCCGAGCGACGCCGAGATCCGGCGCCAGATGCAGCCGAATCTCTGCCGCTGCGGCACGCATATGCGGATCCTGAGGGCGGTGCGGCGCGCGGCCGACGCGATGGGATCGGCATCCGCCGCGCCCGCCGGCGGGGAGGCGCGGCTGTGAACGCGCAATTCCAGCCGAACCTGACGCGGCGCACGCTGCTCGGCGGCGGCGGCGCGCTGGTGGTGAGCTTCTCGCTTCGGCCCTTCGCGCGCGCGGCGGCGCAGGAGGTGCAGTCGGAGGCGGAGGCGTTGCCCGAATGGGGCAGCCTCAAGGACAATCCGATGCTCGATTCCTGGATCAGGATCGACGCGGAGGGCAAGGTGACCGTCTTCACCGGAAAGGCCGAACTGGGCCAGGGCATCAAGACGGCGCTGGTGCAGCTCGCAGCGGACGAGCTCTCGGTGCCGCTCGGATCGGTCGCGCTCGTGACCGCAGACACCGCCCGCACCGCCGACGAGGGCTATACCGCCGCCAGCCATTCCATGGAGGAAAGCGGGACCGCCATCTGGCATGCGGCCTCCCAGGTCCGCCACATCCTGACCGGCTGGGCGGCGGAACGGCTCGGCACCGGGGCGGGCGAGCTCCGCGCCGAGGGCGGCGCCGTGCTCGCTCCCGACGGCCGGCGCATCGGCTATGGCGAGCTCGTGGCCGGGCGCTCCCTCCATGTGGCGGCCGCCGCGCCCTCCCGGCTGAAGCCGGTCGGCGAATACAAGATCATCGGGACTTCGGTCGCCCGCATCGACATTCCGGCGAAGGTGACCGGCGGCGTCGCCTACGTCCAGGACCTGCGCCTGCCGGGCATGGTCCACGCCCGGATCGTCAGGCCGCCGAGCCGCGGCGCCCGGCTGACCGGCCTCGATACGCGCGGCGCGGAGGCCATTCCCGGGTTCCTGAAGGTGGTCCGCAACGGCAACTTCCTGGCCGTCGTCGCGGAACGGGAGTTCCAGGCGATCCGCGCGATGCAGGCGCTCGCCGCCGGAGCGACCTGGCAGCGCGCCGCCGCGCTGCCGAACGAGGACGAGATCTTCGAGGTCCTGCGGCGGCTCCAGTCCGAGGAGCGGGTCATCAAGGCGGAGGGTGGCGGCGTGACGAACGCCGCGCAGACGATCGAGGCGCGCTATCTCCGGCCCTACCAGATGCACGGCTCGATCGGCCCCTCCTGCGCCGTCGCCCTTTACGAGAACGACGCGCTCACCGTCTGGAGCCACACCCAGGGCGCCTTTCCGCTCCGCGCCGCGGTCTCCGAGCTTCTCCGGATGCCGCCGGAGAAGGTCCGCGTGATCCACATGGAAGGCGCCGGATGCTACGGCCATAACGCGGCCGACGATGTCGGCGGCGACGCGGCGCTCGTCGCCCGCGAAATGCCGGGCCGGCCGGTCCGGGTCCAGTGGATGCGCGAGCAGGAGCACGGCTGGGAGCCGCTCGGCTCGGCGATGATCACGGAGGCGAGCGGGCAGCTCGACGCGGACGGCAACCTCGTCGGCTGGACCTACGACGTCTGGAGCTGTCCCCATTCCACCCGGCCCGGCGGCGCGGGATGGCTTCTCCCGGGCTGGGAGATCGAAAGCCCGTTCCAGCCCGACCGGCCGAAGCCGATCCCGCAGCCGGCGGGCGGCGGCGACCGCAACGCGATCCCGCTCTACCGGATCCCGAACGTGCGGGTGGTGGATCATTTCATCCCCGAGATCCCGATCCGGACCTCGGCGCTCCGCTCGCTCGGAGCCTACATGAACGTGTTCTCCGTCGAGAGCTTCATGGACGAACTCGCGCGCGCGGCGAAGGCCGACCCGGTGGCGTTCCGGATGCGCTACCTGGAGGATCCGCGCGCGCGCGCCGTCGTCGAGACGGCCGCCGAGAAGTTCGGCTGGAAGCCCGGCGAGAAGCCCGGACCCGGCCGCGGCCAGGGCTTCGCCTTCGCGCGCTACAAGAACCTCGCCTGCTATGTCGCGATCGCGGTCGAGGCGGAGGTCGATGCCGGCACCGGCTACATCCACCTGCCGCGGATCGTGGCGGCCATCGACAGCGGGCTCGCGGTCAATCCGGACGGCATCCGCAACCAGACCGAAGGCGGCATCCTTCAGGCCTCGAGCTGGACGCGATTCGAGGAGGTGCGGTTCTCGACCGAGGAGATCACCAGCCGCGACTGGGGGAGCTATCCGATCATGCGGTTCGAATCGGTGCCGGGCTCGGTCGAGGTTCACATCGTCAACCGCCCCGACCAGCCGTTTCTCGGGACCGGCGAGGGCGCCCAGGGGCCGACCGCGGCGGCGATCGCCAATGCCGTGGCCGACGCGACCGGGGTCCGCATCCGCACTTTGCCGCTCAGCCCCAAGCGCGTGAAGGCGGCGCTCGGAGTCTGAGATGGCCGGACGGCGCGGAACGGAGCCCGAGGACCGGGGACCGGCGACCTATTCGGAATCTGAGCTCCTAGGCGGCCCGCTCGACGCCGCCGGGCATCACGCGGTTCAGGCGCGGTCGAGGACGACCAGATCCTCGCGCGCGAAGCTCACGGTGACGGGCGCGCCGCGCGCCGGGGGCGGCACGCTGGCCTGGTTGAACATGTCGAGCGAGATCGCCGATCCGCCGAGCGAGACGCGCACGCGCACGACCGAGCCGAGGAAGCTCACCTCGTCGATCGTGCCGCGGAGCCTGTTGTGATCGAGGTGGCCGTTCTGCAGCGAGAGCGCTTCGGGCCGGAGCGCCACGACGCGCGTTTCGCCGGCCTGCGATCCCGCGAGGCCGCGCGCGGAGACGATCTCCTGGCCGTCGACGGCGATCCGCCCCGAATCCGGATCGAGGACGCGGCCCTCGAGCAAATTGAGGGTGCCGACGAAGGAGGCGACGAAGCGCGTGCGCGGATAATTGTAGATCTCGAACGGCGAGCCGATCTGCTCCACCCGGCCTTCGCTCATGACGACGATCCGGTCCGACATCGAGAGGGCCTCCTCCTGGTCGTGCGTCACGTAGATCGTCGTGATTCCGAGGTCGCGCTGGAGCGCGCGGATCTCCTCGCGCAGCGACACCCTGATCTTGGCATCGAGCGCTGAGAGCGGCTCGTCGAGGAGCAGGACCTTGGGCCTGACCGCGAGGGCGCGGGCGAGCGCGACGCGCTGCTGCTGGCCGCCCGAGAGCTGGTAGGGATAGCGGCCGGCATGCTGCGGCAGCTTGACGATCTCGAGCATCTCGGCGACGCGCGCCCTGATCTCCTCCGCCGGCCGCCGCGCCACCCGCAGGCCGAAGCCGATATTCCCGGCGACCGTCATGTTGGGGAAGAGCGCGTAGGACTGGAAGACCATGCCTATGTCGCGCTGGTTCGGCCGCAGATCCGTGACCTCGCGCCCGTCGATGGAAACGGTGCCGGTGGTCGGGCGCTCGAAGCCCGCGACCATGCGCAGCGTCGTCGTCTTGCCGCATCCGGACGGTCCGAGAAACGACACGAACTCGCCGCGTGCGATGGAGAGGTCCATCTGGCGCACCACCTGCTGCTGGCCGAAGGCCTTGGTGATGCCCTGAAGCTCCAGAAACGGCATGGCGCTCTTATCCCTTCTCGGCTCTGGCCATGTAGCGGGCGCGCCCGAAGACCTGGATCAGCCCCATGCAGCCCCAGGTGACGACGAAGGCGATGATGGCGAGGGCGGCGGGCTCGTAGGCGCGGTTCGCGCCCACGAGCTGCATGTAGCTCGCGAAGACCGGCCGGTTGAGGAGGCTTCCCAGCACGAACTCGCCGATCACGATCGCGAATGTCAGGAAGGCGCCCGAAAGGACGGCGGAGCGCACGTTGGGCAGGATCACCCGGAAGAGGATCGTCGCGCGGCTCGCGCCGAGGCTCTCGGCCGCCTCCGTCAGGGTGCGGACGTCGATCGCGCGGAGCCCGGTGTCGATAGCGCGATACATGTAGGGCAGCGACAGGACGACATAGCCGAAGGTCAGCAGGAGATCGGTCGCCCGGACATTGCCCGTCATCGGCAGGAACGAGGACGAGTTGTAGAAGCGGAGATACCCGAAGACCAGCACGATCGGCGGAATGATGAGCGGCATCAGCGTGATGAACTCGACGACCGGCGCCAGCCGGGGCAGCTTCAGGCGTATCCAGTAGGCGGTCGGCAGGATCAGGAGGATGCCGATCACGATCGTCGCGACGGCGAGCAGGGCCGAATAGGCGACGCTCGACTGGAAGCGCGGATCGGCGAGCACGACCTGGTAGGCGTCGAAGGAATATTCGCCGCGGCGCATCCGCAGCGAAAATTCGAACGTGCCGATCAGCGGGAGCAGGAAATAGAGCGCGCCGAGCGCGATGGCGATCCAGGGCCCGATGCGGTTCGGCTTCATCGCAGCCACCTCTCGGCGCGGGCACGGAGCAGGATGTAGGCGCCGTTGGAGATTCCGGTGATGAGGATCATCCCGAGCGCGAGCGCGTAGCCGAGATTCTGGTCGTGCAGCACGTCGCCGCGGATCTGGGCATAGAGCAGGATTGTGACGATGTTGAGCGACGAGCCGGTGAGCGCATAGGCCGTGGCGACGGCACCGAACGCGTTCGCGAAGAGGAGGAGCGTGGTCCCGAGGATCGCCGGCCAGAGCACCGGGAAGGCGACGTGGCGCCAGTACTGCCAGCCGCTCGCACCGAGGATCGAGGACGCCTCGCGCCATTCCGGCTTCAGCCCGTCGAGCGCGGGGGCGAGGATGAGGACCATGAGCGGGATCTGGAAGTAGAGATAGGTGAGCGTCAGGCCCCAGAAGCTCAGGAGGTTGAAGCCCGTGCGGTAGAGATTGAAGCCGAACAGTTCCATCAGCAGCACGGTCACGAGCCCGAGCCGCCCGAGCGTCGCCAGGAAGGCGAAGGAGAGCGGGATGCCGGCGAAGTTTGAGGCGACGCCGGAGAAGGTCATGAGGACGGGCCGCACGAAGCGCGGCAATCCGCCGAGCACCGCCGCGTAGGCCAGGCCGAAGCCGAAGGCGGCGCCGAGCACGGCGGAGGCGGCGCTGACCTTGATCGAGATCCAGTAGGCCGAGACGATGTTGGGCTGGAGGAGCTTCGCCATATTGGCGAGCGTGAACTGGCCCTCGGCATCCTGGAACGCGCCGATCAGGAGCATGAAGGTCGGCCCGATCAGGAACATCAGGGCGAAGAGGAAGAACGGGGCGACACCGAGCCAGGTCGCGGCGCGGGCCCCGCTCCGCACGCGCGGCGCGGCGATCGGCAGGGAAGTCGTCTCGGTCTGAGCCATGCGGGATCCTGGGCGATCTCCGTCGGACCATGCCCTTGCGGCCGGGGAGGGGCAAGGCCGCAAGGTCCCCGGGGATGGGGAGCGCGGCCGCCGCCGAGGTGACGGCCGCGCGGAGGCTGGCGGGAGCGGGCGGCGTGCGCCGCTACTGGACGTTGGCGCCGACGACGCTGTCCCACTTGGTCGTGATGACGTCCTTCGCCGCGTTCTGCTCGTCGAGCGTCGGGAACACGGCCGCCTTGTAGGCTTCCGCCGGCGGCAGCTTGTCGAGCATCTCCTGCGGGATCTTGCCCTTCTCGGCGAGGTCGTTGAACCGGATGGGATGGCAGTAGCCCTTCAGCCAGAGGAGCTGGCCCTCGTCTGAATAGAGATGCTCCATCCAGAGCTTGGCGGCGTTCGGATGCGGCGCGAAGGCGCTGATCGCCTGGACGTAGACGCCGGCGACGACGCCGGTCTTCGGCACCACGACGTCGAGCGGCGGATTGCCCTTCAGCGTGTCGCGGTCGGCGAGCGCGTTGTAGTCCCAGCGGATCAGGATCGGCGTGGAGCCCTGCGCGACCGAAGCGGCCTTGCCGATGATGGGAACGAAATTGCCGGCCTTGTTCAGCTCGGCGAAATAATCGAGGCCTGCCTGCGCCGCCTTCGCCGCGTCGCCGCCCGCACGCGAGAGCCCGGCCGCGTAGACGCCCTGGATCGCCTGGTTCGAGGCGCGCGGATCGCCGGCGAGCGCAACCGCATTGGCATAGTCGCCCTTCAGGAGGTCATCCCAGTCCTGCGGGGATTCCGTCACGATGTCCTTGTTCACCTCGAAGGCGAGCACGCCGTAATAGTCGCCGTACCAGTGACCCTCGGCGTCCTTCGCGCTGTCCGGGATCGTATCCCAGGTGGAGACCTTGTAGGGCTGCAGCAGGCCTTCCGCCTTGGCGGACGGGCCGAAGGAGAGGCCGACATCGATCACGTCGGGAGCCTGCGGGCCGGTATTGCCCTTGTTCGCCTTGATCGCCTCGACCTCGTCGCCCGAGCCGGCGTCCGGGTTGAGCTCGTTCACCTTGAGCCCGTACTTGTCCTTGAAGCTCTGGATCACCTCGCCGTAATTGCACCAGTCGTGCGGGAGCGCGATCGTGGTGAGCTGGCCTTCCTTCTTGGCGGCCGCCACCAGCTCCTCCATCGACTGGGCGGAGGCGACGCTCGTCGCCGCGACGATCGCGGCGAGCGACACCGACAGCATTGAACTCCATCTCTTCATGACATTCTCCCTGAAAGGCATGCGACGCGATCGCTCCCGATCCCGCGGCCCGGACCAGCGTCGATAGCGCGCTTCTGTTGCGGTTCCATGTCTGTCCGAGGCCGCCGCGCGACGGTGGAGAGGCCGGAAGATCCCGTCCCGAATGCCGGCATGCGCCCCCCGCCCGCACGCATCCGCGCGCGGATGGTGGCCCATCTTCCGGTGAAGCGCCAGCGTCAGCCGCAGGCCCTTGCCGCATTGCGGGCACAATTCGGCCACAGCCTTCCACTAGCGGCCGAACGCTTCGCTCCCTGGAGGAACGCCCGACCATGCCTCGCGCCCCGTCGAACGCGCCCTGCGCCCGGCAAACCGCCGGACGCTTAGGCGCCGCACCGGGACTGGCCGTCCTGTGCCTCGGCCTGTCGATCGCCGCCGCCACCGCCGAGGAGCGCGAGCCGCTCCTTCCCGTCGCAAGAGAGGTGAAGGAGACGCAGCAGCAGCCGGCGCCCGCCGCCGAGGCCGAGCCGAAGGCGCAGACGGCCGCGGCGCGCTCGGACTGGCGCCCGGCACCCTCGGCCGGGCGGAGCCCCTACGACGCGCTCATCGCCCGCTACGCCGCCGCCTATGACGTGCCGCTCCCGATCGCGCATGCCGTGATCAAGAAGGAGAGCGGCTACAACGCGAACGCCACCGGGCTCGGCACGGTCGGGCTCATGCAGATCAAGCCCGCCACCGCGCGCGGCATCGGCTATACCGGGACGACGAAGGGGCTCTACGACCCGGAAACGAACCTCACCTGGGGCATGAAATACCTGGCCCGGGCCTATCAGCTCGGCGGCCGCGACGTCTGCGGCATGGCGCTGAGGTACCAGGGCGGCCACCGCGCCACCCGGATGACCGCCGCATCCCGGGAATATTGCGCCGACCTGAAGCGGATCCTCGCCACGTCGGGCGCAAGCGAGTTCGCGGTCGCGCGGGACACGGCGCCCGCAGCCGAGCCGGTGGTGGCGGCCGCCTTCGCCCCGCTGCCGGAGCCCCGCCCGACGCCGGCGCTTCTCGCCGCGGCGGAGGCGGCCGAGGCT
>NZ_SPKJ01000020.1 GCF_009866965.1 Propylenella binzhouense
GGCCGGTGTGCCGAAGCCGCCGGCTCCCCGGCCGTCTCCGGCCGCACCGCCGGCGAGGCCGCGGACGGAGGCGCCGCATGCGGGGCCGGCTCGCTGTCGCTTTCGCCGTCGGCGCTTGGCCGGGCAGCCGGGGCCGGATCGCTCCGTCGGGTCTCCACCGCGCGGAGCCCGCCCGCTCTTTCCGCTCCGAATGCCGAGGCATCGGCCTGGCTGCGGCGGGCGCCCTCCTCGTCGTCCGAGATGATCTGCCTGATCGACGCGAGTATCTCTTCCATCGACGGCTCGTGCGCCGCGCTTGGATTGGCCATATCTCCCCCTCCGGTGTCGGCCGCCGCCGAATCGCCTGCAGTCTCCACGATTCTACAGGAGCGGAGTCAGGAAGTCAGAGGCCGGCGCGCCCGCGGCCACGCTCAGCGGCCATCAGGCGTGCGGAGGCCGAACCACTTGTCCTTGACCGCCTCGTAGTGGGCCTCGGGCCGGTAGACGGCGACGGGAATGCCGAGCGTGGTCGGGGCGAGCCGGCCGGTCGCATAGAGGAGGCCGAACGAAGCCACCAGGCGGTCGTGCTGGGTATTGATGAGGTTCACGCGGGCGTCGAGGAGCTCCTGCTCCGCGTCCAGCACGTCGAGGGTCGTCCGCTGCCCGACCGCCCTCTCCTCCTGGACGCCGGCGAGAGCGATGCGGGCGGCCTCGACCTGGGCGCTCGCCGAAATGATCGAGGCCTTCGCCGAATCGAGCTGGCTCCAGTTCGACACGACGGTCGCGCGGACCTGGTCCCGCGTGACGTCGCTCTGGATCTTGGCGACGCCGAGCTGCTCCTTGGCCTGGCGGATCTGCGCCGAGACCGCGCCGCCCTGGTAGATGGGAATGCTCACGCGGCCGGAAATCGCGACCGAATCGACGCTGTCGTCGTTGCCGATGCCGAACTGGGACGAGGCCGTGCCCTGGATGCTCACCGTCGGCAGCAGCTGGCCTTCGAGCTGCTTCACCGCGAAGGCCGCGGCCTCCGCACTGTAGATGGTGGAGAGCACGGCGGGATGTTCGGTGAGGCCCAGATCGACAGCACGGGGGAGCGATTTCGGCAGATGGCGCGTAAACGGAAAGTTCGCCTGCAGATTGCGCGGATCGTGGCCGATCACCTGACGGTAGGTCGCCTCGCTCACCCTGAGATTGGCTTCAGCCAGGCTGACGTCGGAGACGGCGGCGCTCAGGCGGGCGCGCGTCTGCGCGACATCCGTCCGCGTCGTCTCGCCGACTTCGAACCGATCCTCAGCGCCCCTCACCTGCTCTTCCAGGAACCCGACCGTCTGACGGCGCGCCTCGAGGATGGCGGTGTCGCGGATCACGTCCATATAGGCCTGGGCCGCCTGGAACAGCACCGACTGGACCGTGTTCTCGAGCTGCTGCCGGCTTGCGAGCACGCTCGCATCGGCCTGCCGGATGGCGTTCTTCGTCTGGAAGCCCTTGAAGAGCGTCTGGTTCACCTGCAGGCCGACGGTGCCATCGGTGCGGGTCTGCGAGGTCTCGAGCCCGCTGCGCCTCTGGTTGAAGCTCTCCATCGTGACGTCGCCCGTCAGGGCCGCGGTGGGCCGGCGGCCGGACTTCGCCAGGGGAACGTATTCGTCCGCCGCCCGCGTGTTGCCGCGCGCCGCGTTGATCTGCGGATTGAACGAATAAGCGGCGGCAAGCGCCTCGATCACGGTCTCCGAGCGCGCCAAGCCCGGCGCGAGCAGGAGGCTGCACGCGCCTGCGCATGCAAGGAGTCTGGCTTTCTTGTACACGAGGACCTCGACGACATATTACTGACCGGAGCCTCGGGCCCGCGGGACCTGTACAGTGCCGGGACCGTAAGCGTGTCTTAGCACGTGGGCCATCGGGAACCGTACCCGCTGCGCCCTCGGCGGGGCTTTTCGGCTCCGACCGCGGCCGAATTGCAACAGTGCGCCCACGCCAGGAGAGCGCTTCAGAAGACGAAGCTCGGCTTCCGCCGGAAGCCCGGAAGCATCGGCACCCATGCCTCGAAGAGCGGCCGCCGGCCGATCTCGTCGTGCCGCGTCCGCTCGTAGAGGACGGCCCGGCTGATCCGGTCCGCGCGCTCGACCACGGCAAGCCTGCCGCCCTTGCCGAGCTGGGCGAGGATGCCCTCCGGCCTGACCTCGACCGCCCCATCCATCAGGATCACGTCGTAGGGTCCCTCGTCCGGATAGCCTTCCGTGAGCTTGCCCCGCAGCACGGCGGCATTGTCGATCGCGAGGTCCCGCAGCCGCTCCTCGGCCGTCCGGACCAGCACCTCGTCCTCGTCCACCGCGACCACCGAGGCGGCGAGGCGCGCGAGGATGGCGGCCGAGTAGCCCGTCATGCAGCCCACCACGAGCGCCACGTCGGACTCCCCGGCATCGAGCGCCTGCACGAGCCGGGCGAGCTGCACGGGCGCCATCATGGCGCGGTCGCCTTCCGGGCCGCTCGCAACCGGCAGGTCCTTGTCGGCATAGGCGAAGGGCTTCTGCGAAGGCGGGACGAAGATCTCGCGCGGCGTGGCGAGGAAGGCGGCGATGAGGCGACGATCGGTGATTTCGCTGGGACGGATCTGGTTTTCCACCATCCGTTGCCGGAGAAGGGCGAAGTCGGTCATCGTGCTGCCTGCGGTCTCGGGACCGGGTGGTTCTACTGGCGCGGGCGCGCCCGCACAAGGCGATTGGACGCGCCCTGCGCAGCATCGCCGCTGCTGCCGGACGGGCAGGAATGCGCTAGAACCGGGCCATGCAGCTTCCCAGGCCCCGCTTCAGCAGGCGAAACGGTCCCCCCCGCACACGGCTTTCCGCTCTGCTGCGCCAGGTTCTCCAGGATGCCGGCGACAACATAAGGGTCGCCGATATCGCCATGATCTTCGGAGACAGGGCGTTCGGCGCGCTGCTCTTCCTGCTCGCCGCGCCCAATCTCGTGCCGCTGCCGCCGGGAAGCTCGGCCGTTCTCGGGGCACCGCTCATCCTGATCGCCGGCCAGCTCGCGCTCGGCAGGCGCGTGCTCTGGCTTCCCGACTTCGTCGGCCGCCGCACGATACGGAAGGCCGATTACGAGCGCGCCCTCGCCTACGGCCTGCCCTATCTGCGCAGGACCGAACGCCTGATGATGCCGCGGCTGACCTTCATGTTCGGCCCGCTCGGGGACAGGCTGATCGGACTGACATGTCTGCTTCTCGCCATCATTCTCTTTCTTCCGATCCCGTTCGCAAACATGGTTCCGGCGCTTTCGATCGCCTCCTTCGCGCTCGCGCTGATGCAGCGCGACGGCATCTTCGCCATCATCGGCTGGGCGACGGCGGTGGTCTCCTTCGGCATCGTCGCCGTGATATCGGGCGCGCTGTGGATCGCGACCAAGGCCTTCTTCCGGGCGCTCGGACACAGCATCTCGGGGAGCGGCGTCTGACCGCTCCCGCCTGCTCAGGAGATCGGGGGTGGAGGCCTCGCCCGGAATCGAACCGGGGTGCGCGGATTTGCAGTCCGCTGCGTCACCACTCCGCCACGAGGCCGCCGGCAGTCGTTATCAGACAGGCAATTCCGGCACAAGCTGAATGATCACGTAAACTTTACTGGCGCGCCGTCTCCGGCGTGGCGGGCCACAATGTCGCGGAAGTGACGGAACCCCGGGAAAAGATCTGAATGCGCCATGGTGGTGATCTCGGCGATCCGATCCGCCGATACAAGGTTCCGGAAGCGGACTGGCTCGATCTGTCGACCGGGGTCAATCCGCATCCCTGGCCGGCGCACCGGATGGGCGCCGCCGCGCTCGGGCGCATCGACCGGCTGCCCGCCCGGGCCGACCTCGACAGGCTCATTTCGGCCGCGCGCGCGTTCCACGCCGTCCCGCCGGACCTGGGGCTCATCGCCGCACCGGGCACGGAGCCGCTGATCAGGCTCCTGCCCGATCTCGTTCCGGGCCCGGTCGCGTTGGCCGACACGTCCTACCGCAGCTACGGCGAAGCGTGGCGAGGCGCGCATCCGGCGCGCGTCGCGCACGATGGTGCGGCGCTTTCCGCGCTTCCGTCCGGGCACAGCATCGTCCTGGTCAATCCCAACAATCCGGACGGACATGCCGTATCGCCGATCGATCTCCGCGCCCTCGCCGGCCGGCGCACGGGCAAGGCGCTCGTCGTGGTCGACGAGGCCTTCGCCGATGTGGAGGACGAACCGGGTCTCGCGCCGCATCTCGACCTCGAATGTCCCGTCCTCGTCTTCAAGTCGTTCGGAAAGTTCTTCGGCCTGCCCGGGATCCGGCTCGGCTTCGCGATCGGCCCGGACCGGCTTCTCGCGCCGCTCCGCCTGCGCCTCGGCGACTGGCCCGTCTCGGCGCCGGCGCTCGCCATCGGCACGGCGGCTCTTCTCGATACCGCGTGGCACGGCGAGACGCGGCGGGCGCTTGCGACGGCCTCGGAGCGCCTGCGGTCCCTGGTCGAGGGGGCGGGCCTCGCCGTCGCCGGCGGATGCCGGCTTTTCGTGCTCGCAGCGGCGCCCGACGCGCCAAGCGTGCACGCGCGTCTCGCCGCCCGGGGCATATGGACGCGGATCTTCGATGACCGGCCCGGGCTGATCCGGATCGGGCTGCCGCCGGACGACCGCGGATTCGCCCGCCTGGAGGCGGCGCTCGCATCCTTATGACGGTCCCGGAGCACCTCGCGGTCCTCGCCGCCGCACTGGTTCTCGACCGCCTTGTCGGTGATCCCGGTTGGCTCTGGAACCGGCTGCCGCATCCCGTCGTCCTTGCCGGCCGCCTGATCGGCCGCCTCGACGCCGCGCTGAATCGTCCGACGCATTCGTTCCGGACGCGGCGGGTCGCGGGCGTGGCCGCGCTGGCGGTCCTCGCCGGATTGTCGGTCGCCGCCGGCCTTATCCTCGACCGCATCCTCTCGGCGGTCTCCGGAGGCGCGGTCGTCGAGGCCCTGGTCGTCGCGATCTTCCTCGCCCAGAAGAGCCTCCTCGACCATGTCCGCGCGGTCGCCCGGGCCCTCCGGGACGGCGGGCTTGCGGCCGCACGGCAGGCCGTGTCGATGATCGTCGGCCGCGACGTCGCGCGCCTCGACGCGGCAGGCGTCGCGCGCGCTGCAATCGAGTCACTCGCGGAGAACTTCAGCGACGGCGTGGTGGCGCCCGCCTTCTGGTACGGTCTCTTGGGGCTTCCAGGCCTCTTCCTCTTCAAGGCGGCGAACACCGCCGATTCGATGATCGGCCACCGTTCGGAGCGTCACGCGGCGTTCGGCTGGGCGGCGGCGCGCCTGGACGACCTTCTCAACCTCGTTCCGGCGCGGCTCACGGCGGCGCTGATCGCGCTTGCCGCAGCCCTGGGCGGAAACGGTCTCGCCGCGGCGATTCGCGCTGCCTGGCGGGATGCGCCCCGGCACCGATCGCCGAATGCCGGCTGGCCCGAGGCCGCCATGGCCGGGGCGCTCGGGCTCGCGCTCGGCGGACCCCGCCGCTACGGCACCGAGATCGTCGACGGGGCGTGGCTCGGCGAAGGCGGCCGGACCGAGGCGGGGCCGCAGGACGTCCGGGCCGCGCTGCGGGTGACCGATCTCGCCTGGTCCCTCGGCCTCGCGCTGGTCGCGTCCCTCGCAATCCTCGCCGGATAGCGGCCTCCCCGGCCGTCTTCCAAGCGTCACCGGACTGCAATTCTGCCGACGCAGGAAGCGGCGAAGACGTCGCGGTCCGTCCGCTTCGCTCCGAGGAGATCCCATGGGCAAGACCACTGCCGGCATCCTGTTCGCCGCCCTCATCTGCGCCGCGCCCGCATTCGCGCAGGAAGGCACGAAAGAACCGACCGATACCCTGAAGTCCGAGACGCTGCGCTCCTACGAGGTCCCCGAGGCCAACCAGGCGGTCGGCGTCGACGACACGTATTTCTACGCGATCGACAACCGCACCATCGCCAAGTACGAGAAGGCGACCGGCAAGCGCGTCGCCGTGCAATCCGGCGAGAAGGGCGGCCCGCTCAAGCATCTCGACAGCGCGGCCGTCGTCGACGGCAAGATCTACACGGCCCATTCCAACTATCCGGAATGGCCGATGACGAGCTCGGTCGAAGTCTGGGACGCGGCGACGCTCAAGCATCTCGAGACGCACAGCCTCGGCATCGATCGCGGCTCGCTGACCTGGCTCGACCAGCATGACGGCGTCTGGTACGGCGCGTTCGCCAACTACAACCGCGTCTTCGACCGCAGCCCCAACGCCTACGGCAACAAGTACACGACGCAGGTGGTCCGGTTCGACCCCGGCTGGACGGTCGCCGAGGCATGGATCCTGCCCGACGCGCTCCTCGAGAAGTTCGAGGACATGAGCAATTCCGGCGGCTCCTGGGGCCCCGACGGCAAGCTCTGGCTTTCCGGACACGACCCGGCCGAGATCTACCGGATGGAGTTCCCGGAGGTCGGCTCGATCCTGAAGTGGGCGGCGACGGCGCCGGCTGACATCGCCGGCCAGGGCATTGCGTGGGACCATTCCGATCCCGGCGTCATCTACGGCATCGTCCGCAAGGACCGCCGCGTGACCGCGACCCGCGTCGAACTGCCGAAGAAGGCTGCCGCCAACCAGTAGCTGTCAGCCGCCCCGGCGCCTTTCCGCGGCAAGCGCGAGGATCGCGTCGAGCGAAAGGTGGCGGGCGAGATGTGCCGCCAGGGCGTCGAGGGCAGCCTCGACGCCCGCTTCGTACCGGATGGCGCCCGTCGCGCCGAGCCCGGCGAGGAAGGCCCGGCGGAAGGCATCCGACGCGAAGAGGCCGTGCAGGTAGCAGCCGGCCACCAGGCCGTCCGCCGACACCGCCCCCTCGCTCTCTGCGCCGACGGCGAGGAACGGGCGGCGGCAGTCGGGGCCCGCGGTCAGGCCCATGTGGATCTCGTAGCCCGTGACCGGGGCGCCGCTCGCGAGGTGTCGCGCCGCCGTCGCCCGCGTCGTTTTCTCGCCCTGCATCACCGTGTCGATCTCGAGCAGCCCCAGCCCGGGCACCGTCTGCGGCGGCCCCTCCAGGCCTTCCGGGTCGGCGATCGACCGGCCCAGCATCTGGTATCCCCCGCAGAGGCCGAGCACGGCGCCGCCCCGGCGCCGGTGCGCGGCAATGTCGATGTCCCATCCCTCGCGCCGCAAAGCGGCGAGGTCCGCGATGGTGGACTTCGAGCCCGGCAGCAGGACGAGCGCGCAATCGGCCGGCACCGGTGAGCCCGGCTCCACGATCGCCACCTCCACCTCGGGCTCCGCCCGGAGCGGATCGAGATCGTCGAAATTCGCGATTCGCGGCAGGCGCGGGACGGCGATCCGGATCCGGCCCTGCCGCGGCCGCGCCGTACGGTCCTCCAGTCCGAGCACATCCTCGGCCGGCAGACGATCGGCGGCCTCGAAATGCGGGATGGTTCCGAGCGGCGCCCAGCCCGTCCGGCGCGCGATCTCGGCAACGCCTTCATCGAAGAGTGCAGGATCGCCCCTGAACCGGTTGATGACGAATGCCTTTATGCGCCCGCGATCGGCCGGATCCAGCACCGCATGCGTTCCCACGAGCGATGCGATGACGCCGCCGCGTTCGATGTCGCCGACGATCGCGACGGCCACGTCGGCCGCCTCGGCGAAGCCCATATTGGCAATGTCGCCGGCGCGGAGGTTCGTCTCGGCCGGCGAGCCGGCGCCTTCGACCAGGATGAGGTCCGCATCGGCTTCGAGCTTCCGGAAGCTCTCGAGCACGGGCACGAGAAGCTCCGACTTGCGCTTGCCGTAGTCCCGGGCCCTCAGCGTTCCCCAGCGCCGCCCCTGCACGACCACCTGCGCGCCGGTCTCCGATTCCGGCTTCAGGAGCACCGGGTTCATGTGGACCGAGGGCGCGACGCGGGCCGCTTTGGCCTGCAGCATCTGCGCGCGGCCGATCTCGCCGCCCTCCGCGGCCACGCCGGCATTGTTCGACATGTTCTGCGGCTTGAACGGGAGCGTGCGAAGTCCGCGATCGGCCAAGGCGCGGCAGAGCCCCGCCACGATCAGCGACTTCCCGACATTCGATCCGGTGCCCTGGATCATCAGGGCGGCCGCCCGCCTCACGCTTCATGCCCTCCGCATCTGCAATGCGCTATGGCAGGGAGTCCGGCCTGTGTGAACCGCGATCCGCGCCGCCTGCGCGGCGCGCAGTTGCGCAGGCCCGGGCACCAATCGCAGATTCCTTGACCCGCGATGCGCGAAGGGCCTAATTCCGCAGCGAAGGGTCCAGGCGCCATGCTTCTCGTCATCGACAATTACGACAGCTTCACGTGGAATCTCGTCCACTATCTGGGCGAGCTCGGCGCGGTGCCGAAGGTGATGCGCAACGACGAGGTGACCGCCGAGGAGGCGCTCGCGCTGCGACCCGAGGCGATCCTGCTCTCCCCCGGCCCGTGCACCCCGAACGAGGCCGGCATCTGCCTCGACCTCATCGGCAAGGCGGCCGGGAGCGTGCCCCTCTTCGGCGTCTGTCTCGGCCACCAGGCGATCGGGCAGGCCTATGGCGGCTCCGTCGTCCGGGCGCCGACCCTCATGCACGGCAAGGTGTCCCGGATCGAGCACGAGGGCGAAGGCGTGTTCCGCGGCATCAACGGCCCCTTTTCGGCGACGCGCTACCATTCGCTGACGATCGCGCCGGAAAGCATGCCGCCCGCGCTGAAGGTGACGGCGGAGAGCGATGACGGCGTGATCATGGGCGTCCGCCATCGCACCGATCCGGTCTTCGGCGTGCAGTTCCATCCCGAAAGCATCGCCTCCGAGCACGGCCACCGCATCATCCGGAACTTCCTGGAGATCGCGGCGGCCTTCAACGGCGCGAGCGGCCGCCTCAGCGCGGCATGACGGGGCGGGAATGAAGAGCTTCCTCGCAAAGGTCGCCTCCGGGACGCCGCTCACGCGCGAGGAGGCTCGCCAGGCCTTCGACATCATGATGTCCGGCGAGGCGACGCCGAGCCAGATCGGCGGCTTCCTGATGGCGCTCAGGACGCGCGGCGAGACGGTCGACGAGATCGCCGGCGCGGTCGCCTCGATGCGGGGCCGCATGACGACGGTCGAGGCGCCGCCGGAGGCGATCGACATCGTCGGCACCGGTGGCGATGCCTCGGGCACCTACAATATCTCCACCGCCGCGGCCTTCGTGGTCGCCGGCGCCGGCGTGCCGGTCGCCAAGCACGGCAATCGCGCCCTCTCCTCGCGGTCCGGGGCCGCCGACGTGCTGGCCGCGCTCGGCGTCAACATCGAGCTCGGTCCCGAGCGGATCGCGGCCTGCATCCGCGACGCCGGAATCGGCTTCATGTTCGCGCCGAACCATCACGCGGCGATGCGCCATGTCGGCCCCTCGCGCGTCGAGCTCGGCACGCGCACGATCTTCAACCTGCTCGGCCCGCTCTGCAATCCGGCCAATGTCCGCCGCTACATGCTCGGTGTCTTCGCGCGCGAGTGGATCGAGCCGGTCGCGAACGTGCTCGCCGCGCTCGGCGCGGAATCGGCCTGGATCGTGCACGGCACCTTCGGCGAGCGCGGCGGGCTCGACGAGGTGACGGCGACCGGGACGACCTATGTCGCGGAGCTGAAGGCCGGCCAGGTCCGCGTCTTCGAGGTGAGCCCGCTCGAGTTCGGGGTCGATCCGGTCGCGCCGGAGGCCCTGATCGGCGGCACGGCGGACGAGAACGCGAAGGCCCTTCTCGGCGTGCTCGAGGGCGAGCTCGGGCCCTATCGCGACGTGACGATCATGAACGCCGCCTCCGCGCTGATGGTGGCCGGCCGCGCCGCGCTCATCGAAGACGCGGTGACGATCGCGCGCGAGAGCATCGAGAACGGACGCGCGAAGGCCGCGCTCGACCGGCTCGTCGCCGTCTCGAACGGGTGAGCACGATGGCGGACGTCCTGAAACGCATCGAGGCCTACAAGCGCGCCGAGATCGCCGCCGCGAAGGCCGCCCGCCCGATGGCCGAGCTTCGCGCCCGCGCGCGCGACCAGGACGCGCCGCGCGGCTTCGAACGCGCGCTGAGGGCCGATGTCGGCAGGCGCGGAACCGGGCTCATCGCCGAGATCAAGAAGGCGAGCCCGTCCAAGGGCCTGATCCGGCCGGACTTCGACCCGCCCGCGCTCGCGCGCGCCTACGAGGCGGGCGGCGCGAGCTGCCTCTCGGTGCTGACCGACGGGCCGTCCTTCCAGGGCTCGCCGGAAGCGCTCGTCGCCGCCCGGGCCGCCGTCGCGCTGCCGGTGCTGCGCAAGGACTTCCTGTTCGAGCCCTACCAGGTCGCCGAGGCGCGCGCGTGGGGCGCCGACTGCATCCTCGTCATCATGGCGGCGGTCACCGACGACGAGGCGCGCGCGCTCGAGGACGCGGCGCTGGAGTTCGGCATGGACGTCCTCGTCGAGGTCCATGACGAGCCGGAGCTCGAGCGGGCGCTCCGCCTCTCCTCGACGCTCCTCGGAATCAACAACCGGAACCTCAAGACCTTCGAGACGACGCTCGCAACCTCCGAGCGGCTGGCGCCCTCCGTCCCCGGCGACCGTCTGCTCGTCGGCGAGAGCGGCATCTTCACGCCGGACGACATCCGCCGCCTGCAGGCGGCCGGCATTTCCGTGTTCCTCGTGGGCGAGAGCCTGATGCGCGCCGCCGACGTCGCCGAAGCGACGCGACGGCTGCTCGCCCCCGCCGATTCGCACGCGGCGGCCGAATGACGGGCGATCTCACGCACCTCTCCCGCGACGGCGAGGCCCGGATGGTCGATGTCGGGGAGAAGCCGGTGACGCGCCGGGCGGCGCGGGCGACCGGCGCCGTCAGGATGGCGCGCGCGACGCTCGATCTCATCCTGGCGGGCGACGCCAAGAAGGGGGACGTGATCGGCGTCGCACGGCTCGCCGGAATCATGGCTGCAAAGCGTACGTCGGACCTCGTGCCGCTCTGCCATCCGCTGCCGCTCACGCAGGTGAGCGTCGAGATCGCGCCGGACGAGGACCTGCCCGGTCTCCGCGTCGCCGCGACGGCCCGCGTCGATGGCAAGACCGGCGTCGAGATGGAGGCGCTGACCGCGGTCAGCGTCGCCTGCCTGACGATCTACGACATGGCGAAGGCCGTCGACCGCGGCATGGTCATCGAAGCGATCCGGGTCGAGGAGAAGAGCGGCGGGCGCTCGGGCGACTGGCGCCGGCCGGAGGAAGCGGACCGATGAGCCTCGTTCCGGTCAAGGACGCGCTTGCGCGGCTGCTTTCGGGCGTCGACCCGCTCGCGGCGGAGATGCTCCCGCTCGCCGCCGCCGCCGGCCGCGTGCTCGCATCCGACGTGGCCGCGGCGAGGACGCAGCCGCCCTTCCCCGCTTCCGCCATGGACGGCTATGCGGTCCGGGCGGCCGACGTCGCAATCGACGTCCCGCTCGCGGTCGTCGGCGCATCCCGCGCCGGCGAGCGCTTCCGCGGCACGCTCGGACCGGGCGAGGCGGTGCGCATCTTCACCGGGGCGCCGGTGCCGCCGGGCGCCGACGCGATCCTGATCCAGGAAGACGCGGTGGCCGATGGCGACCGCATCCTGCCCAAGGAGACCGTCTCGCCGGGCCAGTTCGTGCGCCCGGCCGGGCTCGACTTCACGGAGGGACAGGTGCTCCTCCACGCCGGGCGGCTCCTCGACCCGCGGGCAATCGCGCTCGCGGCGGCCATGAACCGGCCGACCGTCGCGGTCCGGCGCCGTCCGGTGGTCGCGATCCTCGGTACCGGCGACGAACTCGTGCCGCTCGGCTCAGCGCCCGGGCCGGACCAGATCGTCTCGTCGAACAATTTGGGGCTCGCTGCCCTGGTCCGCGAGGCCGGCGGCGAGCCGGTTGATCTCGGGATCGCGGCCGACACGATCGAGTCGATCGCGGACGCGGTCGACCGCGCCACCGGCGCCGACATCCTCGTCATCACCGGGGGCGCCTCCGTCGGCGAGCACGACCTCGTGCAGCCGGCGCTCGTCGGGCGCGGCATGGCCCTCGACTTCTGGAAGATCGCGATGCGGCCGGGCAAGCCGCTGATGGTCGGCCGGCTGCAGGGGATGCGCGTGCTCGGACTGCCCGGCAATCCGGTCTCCACGCTCGTCTGCGGGCACATCTTCCTGAAGCCCCTAATCGCCGCGATGCTCGGCACCGCATTCGACACCGAACCGGAGACGGCCGTGCTCGGTGCGGACATGAAGGCGAACGACCGGCGCCAGGACTATGTCCGCGCCCGCGTGGAGCGCCGGGACGGCAAGCACGTCGCCACGCCCTATTCCCGCCAGGATTCCTCGATGCTCGCCACGCTCGCGGCCGCGAACGGACTGATCGTGCGGCCGCCCTTCGCTCCCGCGATCGAGGCCGGATCCGACGTCCCGGTCCTCCTTCTCGGCTCGTAACATCGGCGCGTAACATCGGCCCGGGCGGCCAGTTGCGGAACAGTGCATGAACGAGTAAGTTTCGTTCGTGATTTGTACGCGGGATTCGACGCCGCCGGGGGAAAGCGATGCTCACGCGCAAGCAGCTCGAGCTCTTGCTCTTCATCAACGAGCGCCTGAAGGAATCGGGCGTTCCGCCTTCCTTCGACGAGATGAAGGATGCGCTCGACCTGAAGTCCAAGTCGGGCATCCACCGCCTGATCACCGCGCTCGAGGAGCGCGGCTTCATCCGGCGCCTGCCGAACCGCGCCCGTGCGCTCGAGGTGCTGAAGATCCCGGAGGCGGTCGCCGGCGGCGCGCCGGCGCGGGAACGCGGCTTCCGGCCGAGCGTGATCGAGGGACGGCTCGGCAAGGCGCCCGTCGCGGCGCCGGCGAAGCGTCCTGAGGAGCCCCCGCGCGCGGAAGCCCAGCCGGGCGAGGTCGCGTCGATCCCGGTGATGGGCCGGATCGCGGCCGGCGTGCCGATCTCCGCCATCCAGAATCATACGTCGACGATCGGCCTTCCGCCCGACATGCTGCCGGGCGGCGAGCATTTCGCGCTCGAGGTGCGCGGCGATTCGATGATCGAGGCCGGCATCCACGACGGCGATCTCGTCGTCATCCGGCGCCAGGACAGCGCCGAATCGGGCGACATCGTCGTCGCCCTCATCGACGACGAGGAGGCGACGTTGAAGCGGCTCCGCAAGAAGGGCGCGTCGATCGCGCTCGAAGCCGCGAATCCGGCCTATGAAACCCGCATCTTCGGACCGGACCGGGTGCGGATCCAGGGCCGCCTGGCAGCGCTCCTCCGCCGCTACTGAGGCAGGCGCGGAAACTCACTGCCAGGGCCGGGGATTCTCCCCTCTCGCCGTGGTGACGATAGCCGGCCCGCCCTCCCCCGCGAAGCGGATCGCATGGGCGCCCGACCGCGCCAGCCGCGCCGCGTCGATCAGGATCGCGGCGGCGCAGAAGGACGGCGCGGCGAGCGGCGTCACGACGACGTCCGCCCGCGCGCAATCTTCGGCGAAGGCGGCCGGCGCCGTCACCCGCGAAACGAGCCGGCCCTGCCCGGCAGGGAGAAGGCACGCCGCGGCGTCGCAGGCCGTGCCGCGTGCGAGTTCACTCGGATCCGGCGGGGCGCTCTCGCCTTCCAGGAACTGCCCGGCCGTGAAGGAGCCCGCGCGGGCGCCAGCGATGCGGAGCACGCCGGTTCCGTCGCGCACCGCGACGGCGCCCTCGGCAGAGACGACGATGTCGGGCCGCGCTCCCATGAGCGGAACGAGCGCGAGGCCGAGCGCGACGACCGGTATGCCGAGGAGGCGCCAGCGCAGCCGCCACAGGCAGAGCCACAGGAATCCGAACGTGACGAGCCCGAGCGGGAGGGCGGAGACCGGCGGGGCGCCGAACGAGGCGCCCGGGAGCGACGCCACCCAGTCCGAGACGCCGAGCACGATCCTGATCCCTGCCGTCATCAGGGCGAGAGGCGCGGCGTCGAGGCCGAACGGCATCAGCACGAGGGCGACGAGGCCGACGGGCATGACGAGGGTCGAGACCACCGGCATCGCGAGCATGTTGGCGACGAGCGCGTAGCTCGTGACGCGCTCGAAATGGTAGGCGGCGTAGGGCGCGGTCGCGAGGCTCGCGATGATCGTCGTGAGCGCGATGCCGGAGACGCCGCGCCAAGCCTGCCGCAGGAGCCCGTGGCCGGGAAAGAGCGGGTCGCCCGCGAGGTCCGTCTCCCGGTCGCGCCAGGCTTCCCAGCCGGCGATGAGTGCGACGACCGCGGCGAACGACATCTGGAATCCCGGCTCCAGCACGCTTTCCGGCTCGAGCGCGATCACCACGAAGGCCGCGAGCGCGATATTGCGCATCGAGAGCGCCGGGCGCCCCGCGATCACGGCGAGGAAGATGATGGCGGCCATCACATAGGCCCGGACCGTCGCGACGCTTCCGCCCGAGATCGCGAGGTAGGCCGTCGCGACGACGAGCGCGGCGACTGCCGCCCAGCCCCGGATCGGCCGGCCGAGAGCAAGCGCAGGCGAGAGGGCGAGGAAGGCGCGGACGAGGAAGAAGGCGGTCCCCGCCACCAGCATCATGTGGAGCCCGGAGATCGAGATGATGTGGGCGAGGCCCGAGCGCTGCAGGCTCTCCTTGGTGGCGTCCGAGAGCCCGCCGCGTTCGCCGACGAGGAGCGCCGCGGCGACAGCGCCCGCCTCGCCCGGCGCGATCCCGAGGATCCGATCGACCGCCCGCCGCCGGATCTCGGCGACGAGGAGGCGCGGACCCGGCCAGCCGGCCTCGCCGGCCCCGCGCCAGTCCCCGAGCGCGAATCCGCTCGCCCCGATCCCGTCGAAGAAGGCCGCGCGGCGCGGATCGTAGCCGCCGGGAACAGAGGGGCCGGGCACCGGCATCAGCAGCAGGCGCGCCTCGATCCTGGTTCCGAGCGGCGGAAGCTCTGCGCCGGGGCGAAGCGAGACGCGCACCGAGCGCGGGAGTGGGCCCTCCGCCGTGCCCGCGGCCTCGATCCGGTCGAGGACCATCCGCGGCCGGCGGCCGGTCCGCTCCTCCAGCGCGATCACGCGGCCCGTGAGCGTGACGACGGAGCGCCCCCCGGGCGACGGCCCGTCGAGCATCTCCACGCGCGCCTTCGCGGCGGCGAGGCCGAGCAGAAGGACGGCGAGGAGCACGAGGAGCCTGTGCCGGCGCCCGGTGTGATAGGCGGTGGCGGCGGCCGCCGCGGCAAGCCCGGCCGCAGCCGCGACGGCGGCGGCAACCGGCTCGCGCGGCAGTCCGAAATAGATGAGCGCGCCGGTCCCGAAGGCGACCGCGAGCCACTGGAATCCGCGCCGCTCGTCGAGCTCGGCGTCGATGCTTCTGCGCATGGCGGCGAGGCAGGCCGGCAGGAGCAGGAACCAGCCGGACCGGATACGGAGGGGCGCGCGGAGCGCCCCGATGTCGGTCGGACCGAATCCCGGCTCGAACTCCCCGCGGTCCGTCTCGGCCATGGCCCGGCCCTTGTGCGCTGAAGGCCCTATGTTACATGAGGCGCGCGCTCCACCACATAGCAGCATCTCTCCATGTCCGACGTCGTCACCCGATTCGCGCCCTCGCCGACCGGCTTCCTCCATATCGGCGGGGCCCGGACGGCCCTCTTCAACTGGCTCTACGCGCGCGGGCATGGCGGCACGATGCTGCTGCGGATCGAGGATACCGACCGGGAGCGCTCGACCGACGCCGCGATCCACGCGATCATCGAGGGGCTGACCTGGCTGGGGCTCGACTGGGAAGGCGAGCCGATCTCGCAGTTCGCCCGCCGCGACCGCCATGCGGAGGTCGCCCGGCAGCTGGTGGAGTCCGGACGCGCCTATTATTGCTACGCCTCGCCCGAGGAGCTCGCGGCGATGCGCGAGGAGGCCCGCGCCAAGGGGCTTCCGCCGCGCTATGACGGCCGCTGGCGCGACCGCGACCCTGCCGAGGCGCCCGCCGGGGTGGCGCCGGTGGTGCGCATCAAGGCTCCGCAGGCGGGCGAGACGGTCGTCGACGACAAGGTGCAGGGGCGCGTCGCCTTCCCGAACAAGGACCTCGACGACTTCGTCATCCTGCGCTCCGACGGGACCCCGACCTACATGCACGCCGTCGTTGTGGACGACCACGACATGGGCATCACCCACGTCATCCGCGGCGACGACCATTTCACGAACGCGGCGCGCCAGACGGTCCTCTACGAGGCGCTCGGATGGGGCGTGCCGGTCTGGGCGCACATCCCGCTCATCCACGGCCCCGACGGCCACAAGCTCTCGAAGCGCCACGGCGCGCTCGGGGTCGAGGCGTATCGCGCCATGGGCTATCTTCCCGAGGCGCTCAGGAACTATCTCGCGCGGCTCGGATGGGCCCACGGCGACGACGAGATCTTCTCCTCCGAGCAGGCGGCCGCCTGGTTCGATTTCGACGGCATCGGGCGCTCTCCCGCCCGCTTCGATTTCGCGAAGCTCCAGAACCTCAACGGCCATTACATGCGGCACGCGGAGGACGGCTACCTGCTCGAGCGTCTCGAGGCGATCCTGCCCGAGATCCCGGGCGGCGCCACCCTCGCGGAGCGCCTCGACCCCGAGCTTCGGCGGCGCGTCCTCGCGCTGATGCCGACGCTCAAGGAGCGGGCAAAGACGCTCGTCGAGCTCGCCGACGGGCTGCGCTTCCTGATCGCCCGGCGCCCGCTCGACCTCGAGCAGAAGGCCGCCGACATCCTTTCGCCGGAGGCGCGGACCGCGCTCGGCAGGCTCGCTCCCCTTCTCCGGGACGCAGCCTGGGAGGTTCCCAGCCTCGAGGAGACGGTCCGCTCGTTCGCGGAGGCTGAGGGGCTCAAGCTCGGGAAGGTGGCTCAGCCGCTCCGCGCCGCGCTCACCGGCGCCTCCTCCTCGCCTCCGATCTTTGACGTCATGGTCGCGCTCGGCCGCGAGGAATCGCTCGCAAGGATCGCCGATCAGTCAGTCTGACGGGCTCGCCCGGCAGCTTGCGGTGCACTGCAAAAAGGTCTAGCAAACTCAGGAATTCCACCCGACACGGGCCTGGCCAAGCGCCCCGGGAAAGTAAGACCCGGAGACTGCCTCCCGCCCGTGTCCTTCCGACATGAGGGGAACGGCATGGGCGATCAGACTGCCAGGCTTATGGTCGGCAATGAGAGCTGGGAATTCGGCATCGAGCACGGCACGATCGGCCCCTCGGTGATCGATATTTCGAGCCTCTACGCCAAGACCGGAATGTTCACGCTGGACCCCGGTTTCACCTCGACGGCGTCTTGCGAATCCTCGATCACCTATATCGACGGTGACGAAGGCGTCCTGCTCTATCGCGGCTATCCGATCGAGCAGCTCGCCGAGCACGGCGACTTCCTCGAGACCTGCTACCTGCTCCTCTACGGGGAGCTGCCGACCCCGGCCCAGAAGCGCGATTTCGACGACCGCGTCACGCGCCACACCATGCTCCACGAGCAGATGGCGCGCTTCTTCACCGGGTTCCGGCGCGACGCGCATCCGATGGCGGTCATGACCGGCGTCGTCGGCGCGCTCTCGGCCTTTTATCACGACTCCACGGATATCGCCGACCCGTACCAGCGGATGGTCGCCTCGATCCGCATGATCGCCAAGATGCCGACCATCGCGGCAATGGCATACAAGTACTCGATCGGCCAGCCCTTCGTTTATCCCCAGAACAGCCTGGACTATGCGTCCAACTTTCTGAACATGTGCTTCGCCGTCCCGTGCGAGCCCTATGTCGTGAGCCCGGTGCTCGCGCGCGCGATGGACAGAATCTTCATCCTGCACGCGGACCACGAGCAGAACGCCTCGACCTCCACCGTCCGGCTCGCCGGCTCCTCGGGAGCCAATCCCTTCGCCTGCATCGCGGCCGGCATCGCCTGTCTCTGGGGCCCGGCCCATGGCGGCGCCAACGAGGCGGCGCTCAACATGCTGTCCGAGATCGGCACCCCCGACCGCATCCCGGAATTCGTCGAACGCGCCAAGGACAAGAACGACCCGTTCCGGCTGATGGGCTTCGGCCACCGCGTCTACAAGAACTACGATCCACGCGCCAAGATCATGCAGCGGACCTGCCACGAGGTGCTGAAGGAGCTCGGCATGGACGATCCGCTTCTCGACGTCGCCATGGAGCTCGAGCGGATGGCATTGACCGACGAATACTTCATCGAGAAGAAGCTCTACCCGAACATCGACTTCTATTCCGGCATCACGCTGAAGGCGATGGGCTTTCCGACGACGATGTTCACGGTCCTCTTCGCGCTCGCGCGGACCGTCGGCTGGATCGCGCAGTGGAAGGAGATGGTCGAGGATCCGAAGCAGCGGATCGGCCGCCCCCGTCAGCTCTTCATCGGGGCCACCGAGCGCAACTACGTGCCGCTCGAAGAGCGCGCCTGATCTGCGACCGCGCTAGCGGCTGATCTTCGCGGCGGCGGTCCTCGCGGGCGCCGCCGCGAGCGTTTCGAGCACGATCTCCGCCGCCCTGTCGCTCGGGCGGCCGCCGCCCGGCAGGGCCATCAGGCGGTCGAGCCGTGCGAGCGCGGCGAGCTGCCTGCGCCGCTCCGGGCCGTCCTTCAGGAGCGGCGTCACCTCCGCCGCAAGAGTTTCGGGGGAGCCGGAGTCGTCGAGGAACTCGGGAATCGCGTTCTCGCCGAGCACGAGATTGGCCAGCACGATCGAGGGGACCTTGAGGAGCGGCTTCAGCAGCCGGGCGATCGGGTCGACCCGGTAGGCGACCACCATCGGAACGCCGGCAAGGCCGAGCTCCAGGGTCACCGTGCCGGATGCCGCAAGCGCCGCATGCGCCCGCCGGAACGCCGCGAACTTTTCGGCCTCGCCGGCGACCAGCCTCGGCTTCACCGGCCAGGTCTCCAGACGGCTCTCGATCTCCCGCCTCAGGTGCCCGACCGCAGGCAGGATCACCTCGAGCCCCGGAACCTCGGCCGCGACGCGCGCGACCGCCTCGCCGAACGGCTGCATCAGGCGGTTGATCTCGCTCCGCCGGCTACCGGGAAGCACGAGCAGGACCGCCCCCTCCCCGACCGGCACGCGCTCGCCCTCCGCCGGCCGGAGCTCGCCCAGGCGCTCGATCAGCGGATGGCCGACATAGGTGCAGGGCGGGCCGCCGAGGCGGCGGTGCACGGCCGGCTCGAAGGGCAGCAGCGCCAGAACGTGGTCGAAGTATTTCGCCATGCGCGGCGCACGCCAGGACTTCCAGGCCCACACCGACGGCGAGACGAAGTCCACCATCGGAAGGTCCGGCAGCCGGCGCTTCACCCGCTCGGCGACCGAGTGCGTGAAGCCGGGGCTATCCACGACGACCAGGATGTCGGGAGCACCGGCGACCACTGCGTCCACCGCCTGATGAACGCGCCTGACGATCCGCGGCACGTGGAGCACGATGGCCCCGATGCCGATCACCGCCACGTCGGCCACGGGAAACGCCGTCCGGGCGCCGCGCCCGATCATGCGTTCGCCCGCGACCCCGAAGAATTCCGCCTCAGGCCGCCTCTGCCGGAGCGCATCCATGAGGCCGGCGGCGAGCTGGTCCCCGGATTCCTCTCCGACCACGATCGCGATCCGGAGCGGGTTCGGCATCCGTCAGGCCTCCACGCCGAGGAGAAACAGTCCGCGCGCATCGAGGGCGCGGATCGTTTCGGCACGACCGGCGACGAGCGCCCGTCCGGCCTCGCCCGCGACGCCGGACAGACCGGCGCGGGCGACGTTCTCCGCGGTCGTCGGCCCGATCGTCGGGAGATCGAGCCGCGGGTCCTGGCGCGGCTTCATGCACTTGACCAGCACGCCTCCCGAAGCGGCGATCCGGCGCTCGCGCCGGAGGTCGGCGATCCGGGCGAGGAGCGCATCCGTCCCTTCGGCGGCCTCCAGGCCCACCACGCGCCCCTGCACGGCCACGGCGGCCTGTCCGATATCGAGCGCGCCGATGGCGCGGGCGGCAGCCGTCGCGAGCGCGACGTCCCTGAGATCGTCCGAGGACGGCGCCCGCCTGGTCGGAACCCCGGTCCCGAGCGCGAGGCCGGGCGCCACCTCGAGCGGACTGACGATGCGCACGTTCCGCTCCTCGAAGATGGCGGCCACCCCGGCGAGGAGACGGTCGTCGCCGCCCCGCATCAGGGAGAACACGCGCGGAAGCAGCCTCAGGGCACCGAGATCGGGCGCGAGCTGGCCGAGATCGGGCCGGCGCGAGATGCCGCCGACAAAGACGGCGCGGCCGCAGCCCTCGCTCGCGAGGATCCGGAACAGGCGTCCGATCTCGCCCCAGCGCAGACGGTGCGCCGGCCAGCGCGCGAGGGAGGCGAGGTCCGCCTCGCCCTCGATGGCGATCGGCACCGGCCGGTGCCCCGCCGCTTCCGCGGCCGCGGCCACGACGGAAGGGAGCGTCCCGGCGCCGGCGAGAATGGCGATCGCCTCGGCCGAAGCCGGTCCGGTCATCGCTTCCTCAGTCGGCGAGCTCGCCGCGCGGCATGCAGAACGACCGCTCGCCGCCCTGGCGGATGAAGTCCACGACCATCTGCACGTTCGGGTCGTCGGGGAATTCCGCGCCGACTGCCTCGACCCGTTCCCGGAACGTGCCCTCGCCCGAAAAGATGCGCCGGTAGGCGCGGCGGAGGTTCTGCATGGTCTCGCGGGGGAAGCCGCGCCGCTTCAGCCCGACGAGGTTGAGCCCGCCGAGATGGGCGCGGTTGCCGAGCACGGAGCCGAACGGGATGACGTCGTTCTCGACGCCGGCCATGCCGCCGACAAAGGCATGCGCCCCGACGCGCGCGTGCTGGATCACTGCCGCGCCGCCGCCGACGATCACGTAGTCCCCGAGGGAGACGTGGCCGGCGAGCATCACGTTGTTCGACAGGATGACGTTCGTGCCGAGATGGCAGTCGTGGCCGACATGGGAGTTCGCCAGGAAGACGCAGCGGTCCGCGATGGAGGTCAGCATGCCGCCGCCCTCCGTGCCCGGATTCATGGTGACGCCCTCGCGGATGAGGCAGTCGCTGCCGAGGACGAGGCGCGATTCCTCGCCGCGATATTTCAGGTCCTGCGGCGGATGCCCGATCGAGGCGAACGGGTAGATCCGGGTCCGCGCTCCGATCTCGGTCCGGCCGGCGACGACGACGTGGCTGACGAGATCGCAGCCGTCGCCGAGGCTGACTTCCGCACCGATGATCGAGAACGGCCCGATCCGGACGCCGTCGCCGAGCCTGGCGCCGGGTTCAACGATCGCTGTCGGATGAACATCGGCCACGTCACTCGTCCACCAGCATGGCGCTCACTTCCGCCTCTGCGACCTTGGCGTTGTCCACCCGCGCCTCGCAGGCGAAACGCCAGATGCTGCCCCGCCGCTTCACCTTCTGGACATGGTATTCGACCCGGTCGCCCGGAACGACCGGCTTCCGGAACTTCGCCTTGTCGATGGTCATGAAGTAGACGAGCTTCGGCTTTCCGGCCTCCTGGCGGGCGAGCACGCAGAGCGCGCCCGCCGTCTGCGCCATCCCCTCGATCAAAAGAACGCCCGGCATCACCGGGAAGTTGGGGAAGTGGCCCAGGAAATGGGGTTCGTTGATCGTGACGTTCTTGATCCCGACGCAGTACTCGTCGCCGCGGATGTCGCGGATGCGATCGACCATCAGGAACGGATAGCGATGGGGAAGCGCCGCCATGATCCTGGCGATGTCGGCCGCTTCCAGCGAGTCCGCGTTCTGTTCCATGATCCCGGCCCCCAATGGACTGTTATTGTTGCTGTTCTGACCCAGTCCGCTGCTTCTTGCCAAGGGCCCTCAGCGCGGTCATTTCCCTGAACCACTCCGTGACCGGGCGTGCCGGCACGCCGCCCCAGCGGGCGCCCGCCGGCACGTCGCCGTGGACGACGCTCACCGCGGCGATCTGTGCCCCGGTTCCGATCGTGACGTGGCCGTTCACGCCGCTCTGGCCTCCGATCGCGACATAGTCCCCGAGCTTGGCGCTCCCGGAAATCCCGACCTGGGCGACCAGCACGCAGTGGCGGCCGATCTCGACGTTGTGCCCAATCTGGACCTGGTTGTCGATCTTGGTGCCCTCGCCGATCACGGTATCGCGGTTCGCGCCGCGGTCGATCGTCGTGTTCGCTCCGATCTCCACGTCGTCCTGGATGATCACGCGGCCGATCTGCGCGACCTTCGCGTGCCCCCCGGGGCTCATCGCAAAGCCGAAGCCGTCCTGGCCGATCCGCACCCCGGGATGCACGATCACGCGGTTCCCGATGAAGGCGTGCTGGACGGAGGCGTTCGCGCCGATCGAGCAGTCGCGGCCAATCGCGACCCCGAGGCCGATCACGGCGCCGGACGCGATCACCGTGCCCCGCCCGATCTCCGCGTGCGCCCCGACGACCGCACCCGGCTCGACGACCACGCCCTCCTCGAGGACCGCCGAAGGATGCACCGTGCCGCGCGCCGAGGGGTCGCCGTACATTCCCGCGGGACGGAGCGCGGAGGGATAGGCCGCGGCGAGATAGCGCGCATAGGCGCGGTAGGGCTCGCTCGTCAGGAGGACGGCCACATGCGCGGGGACGCGCGCCTCGTAGCGCGGCGCGCAGAGCACGGCCGCCGCCGTGGTCGCTGCCAGGAGCCGCACATATTTCGGATTGTCGAGGAAGCTCAGGTCGCCGGGGCCCGCCGTCTCGAGCGGTGCCGCCCCGTCGATCGCGAGGGCGGCGTCGCCGCGCGCCACCGCCGCTCCGACGAGCTTCGCCACCTCGCCGATCGACATCGGCGCCGGCGCCGGGAAGAAGCGCTCGTCACGCATGATAAGGATGGCACCCTTCCGACGGCCGGCGCCCCAGGGCGCCGGCGCCGGCTCTCAGAACCGGGTCCCGCCGCCGATCCGGAAGAACTGCTTCCGGTCGTACTCTTCGGAGGTCAGGACATAGGCGAAGTCGGCGCGCAGCGGCCCGAGCGGAGAGGCCCAGAGGATCGAGGCGCCGATCGAGGAGCGGATCGACGCGCTGTCGTCCACGAAGATCCCGAGCGCCTGGTACTGCGCGCTGTCGAAATCGGTGTCGTAGGCCGTTCCGGCATCCGCGAACACGGCGCCCCGCAGCCCGATCTCCTTGGGGATGCCGGGCAGCGGGAACTGAAGCTCTGCGGTGCCCGCGACATAGATCTTGGCGCCGAGGGCATCGCCGGTCAGCGCGTCGCGCGGACCGATGCCCGAGCTCTCGAAGCCGCGGATCGTCTCGCCGCCCTTGAAGAAGGCGTCGAGCAGCCGGACGTCCTCGCCGAGACCCATGATGTGGCCGCCCTGGACCTTCAGCAGGCCGAGCACGCCGGCATCGGGCAGGACCTCGTGATAATAGCTCGCCTGCGCCGTGGTCCGCATGAAGCTCACGTCGCCGCCGACGCCGGCGAATTCCTGCGTGAACTTGGCGTAGATGCCGTCAGTCGGATTGATGCGGTTGTCGAGCGAGTCGTAGATCAGCGAATAGCTGACCGAAGACACGAGCGAGTTGCCCTCCGCCTGGCACACCGCCTTGGAGACCCCGCTCGTGCAGTCGAACGTCCCGTCGGAGATGTCGGTCGAGTAGTCGTAGTCCGGGACGTTGATGTCCTGGCTTTCGATCTGGTAGCCGAGCTGGACGGTGAACTCCTCCGTGATCGGGAAGCCGAAGGTCAGCCCGCCGCCGGTGCTGTCGAAATTGTACGAGCGGTAGTCGTTATCCTCGTACTCCCGCCGGAACACGTTGAATCCGGCCGAAATGCGCCGTCCGAGGAAGTACGGGTCGGTGAAGCCGAATTCGTAGGTGCGCGCACTCTCGCCGCCGCCGACCGCCACCCGCACCACATAGCCGCGGCCCAGGAAGTTCCGCTCGGTGAGCGAGATGTCGCCGATGACGCCGTCCGCCGTCGAGTAGCCGGCGCCGAACGAGAGCTCGCCGGTCGGCTGCTCCTCGATGTTCACGACCACGACCACGCGGTCGGGCTCGGCGCCCGGCTCCGTCGAGATCTTCACCGACTTGAAATAGTTCAGGTTCTTCAGCCGGCGCTCGGCGCGGTCGATCAGGACGCGGTTGAAGGCGTCGCCTTCCGCGATGTCGAACTCGCGACGGATCACGTAGTCCCGGGTGCGGGAATTCCCGCGGATCTCGATCCGCTCCACATAGGCCCGCGGTCCCTCGTCGATGACGAAGGTGATGCCGATCGTCTTCGTCTCCGGATTGCGGTCGAGGCGCGGGCGGATCTGCGCGAATGCGTAGCCGGAGCCCGCGAGGTCGATGGTCATCGCCTCGATCGAATCCTGCACGTCGCGGCTGGAGAAGGTGTTCCCCTCGCGGGCGGTGACCAGCCGGCGCAGGCGCTCCGGATCGATCCCGGGCACGACGGATTCCACGTCGATCGCGCCGAACTGGTACTTCTGGCCCTCGTCCACCGTGAAGGTGATGAAGAAGACGTTCCGCTCGCGGTCGAGGTCCGCGACCGAGGAGACGATCTGGAAGTCGGCGTAGCCGCGGTTGAGATAATACTGCCGGATCTTCTCCTCGTCGGCGGAGAGCCTGTCCGGATCGTAGACGTCGCTCCGGCGCAGGAAGCTCAGCAGGCCGCTCTCGCGCGTCTCGATGACGTTGCGGAGCCGGCTGTCGCTGAACGCCTGGTTGCCGATGAAGTTGATGCGCGAGACGCCGGTCTTCGGCCCCTCGGTGACCTCGTAGACGAGGTTCACGCGGTTCTGCGGGAGCTGGATCGTCTTGGCCTCGACCGAGGCCTGGAACCGCCCGCCCCGGCGATAGAGCTCCAGGATGCGCTGGACGTCGCTCTGCACGCGCGAGCTGGTCAGGACCCCGTTCGCCTCGGACTGCACGACGCCCTTGAGCTGCTCGTCCTTGTAGCGCTTGTTGCCTTCGAAGGCGACGCGGTTGATGAGCGGGTTCTCCACCACCGTGACGACCAGCGCGCCGCCGCTCTGCGTCACCTTCACGTCGGCGAAGAGCCCGGTCTCGTAGAGCGCCTTCAGGGATTCATCGAGCTGCTCGGACGAGAAGCTCTGGCCGGGCTGGGCCATCATGTACGCGCGGATCGTCTCCGCATCGACGCGTTCGTTGCCCCTCACGACGATCCGGTTGACGACAGCCGCCTCCGCCGAGGAGACGAAGCTGCCGAAGGGGATCGCACCGCCTGCCGAGAACGCTGGCGCGGCGACGAGGAGGGCCGAGAACGTGGCCCGGATCAACTTTGCTGTCATTGGCCGTTTTGTACCCGGTCTCTGATGCGACGAACTGCGAACGGCGTCTTCGACGGACTCAGCGAAGGCTTCCTATCGCAGCCTTTCGGAACGCTTTCAACAAGCTGCCGAACGCCACCGACAGCATTTTGCCCGCAAGTGGCCTTTCGGCAACGAACGCACCGTCCCACTTCGGCCCCGACTCATATTCCGGAGATCTTAACGATGTCGTTGAAGGTCACGAACATGAAGAGCATCAGGACGAGCGCGAAGCCGATCCGGAAGCCGAGCTCCTGGGCCCGCGCGCTAAGCGGCCGGCCGCGGATCGCCTCGATCGCGTAGAACACGAGATGGCCGCCGTCGAGCATCGGGATCGGGAAGAGATTGAGAAGGCCGATGCTGACCGAGAGGATCGCCATCAGGTGCACGAGGCCCACCGCTCCGCCCGACGAGGCGACCGTCCCCGAGACCTGCACGACGCGCAGCGGACCGCTGAGCTGGTCCGCGGTTTCCCGGCCGCGGAAGAGCCGGCCCACATAGGTGAGCGTCCGGTCGATGATCTCCCAGGTCTCGCGCACGCCCTCGCGCACGGCGCCGACGGGGCCGAACGTCTCGAAGACGACATCGCCGGCATTCATCGTCCGCGAGATCCCGAGGATGCCCACCCGCTGCGTTCCGCCGAAGCCGTCCGGCACCTGCTCGCGGCGCGGCGTCGCGGTCAGGTCCATCCGCTCCCCTCCGCGCTCCACCGTGATCGTGAGCGGGGAGCCGGCCGAAAGGGTGACGATGCGCTGGATCTCGGAGAAGGATTCGATCGCCTGGCCGTCGATCGCCACGATGCGGTCGCCCGGGCGGATGCCCGCCTGCTCCGCCGGGCTGCCGGCCACGACGGAATCGGCCCGCGGCGTGGTCATCGGCTTGCCGACCGTCCCGAACAGGACGGCGAACACCACGATCGCGAGAATGAAGTTCGCGATCGGACCGGCGGCGACGACCGCCGCCCGCCGCCAGAGCGCGGCAAAGTGGAACAGCCCGGCGCGACGCTCCGGCGGGACCTGGTCGAGTTCCGCCTGGTCCGGAATCGATGCGGCGTTCTCGTCGCCCTCGAACCGGACGTAGCCGCCGAGCGGAATGAGGCTCACCTTCCAGCGCGTGCCCCTGCGATCGTTGAAGCCGAAGAGCTCCCGCCCGAAGCCGATCGAGAAGGCGGCGACGCGGATCCCGCACCAGCGCGCGACGAGGAAATGTCCGAGTTCGTGGATGAAGACGACGACCGTCAGCACGATCAGGGCCGGGATCACATAGCCCGTGATGATTCCCACGGGCTGCATCAGAAGGTCGGTCATCTCCACCTCTCGCGCACCAGCTCCTTAGCTGGCGACGGCCAGGACTTTATCAAGCGTCCGCTCCGCACGTTCGCGCGCTTCGCGGTCGAGGGCAATGGCATCGTCGATCGAGCCCGGATCGACGAGGAGCCCGGAACGGTCCGCATCCGCCAGCGTCCGCTCCACGAGCTCGGCAATGCCGGGAAATCCGATCCCGCCGGCGAGGAACGACGCGACGGCAATCTCGTTGGCCGCGTTGAGCACGGTCGGCGCCCCCTGCCCGGTCCGGAGCGCCTCGCGCGCGAGCCTCAGTGCCGGAAAGCGGCCCTCGTCGGGATCCTCGAAGGCCAGCCGCCCGACCTTGACGAGGTCGAGCCTGCTCGCGGTCGTGCGGGCGCGCTGCGGCCAGTAGAGGCAGAACGCGATGGGCCGCTTCATGTCGGGCGCGCCGATCTCCGCATGCACCGAGCCGTCGCGGAAGGTGACGAGCCCGTGGACCACCGACTGCGGATGGACGATCACGTCGAGCCGCTCGGGCGGGATCGCGAAGAGATGGTGGGCTTCGATCAGCTCGAGCCCCTTGTTCATGAGGGTCGCGGAATCGATCGAGATCTTCGGGCCCATCGACCAGGTCGGATGCGCCAGCGCCTCCGCCGGCGTCGCCGCGGCGAGACGGCCGGCATCCCAGCCGCGGAACGGCCCGCCCGAAGCCGTGATCGTGAAGGAGGCGATGTCGGCCGGATCGCGCCCCTCGAGCAGCTGGAACAAGGCGTTGTGCTCGGAATCGACCGGCAGCACGGTCGCGCCGTGACGCCTGGCGAGCGCCATGAAGGCCGAACCGGCGCAGACGAGGCATTCCTTGTTGGCGAGCGCGATCGCGTTGCCGGCCCGCACGGCCGCCGCCGTTGGCCTGAGCCCGGCGGCGCCGACGATGGCCGAGAGCACGATGTCGACCCGTTCGCCGGCAGCCTCCTCGAGCGCGTCCGGTCCGCCCGCCGCCTCGGTCGATGTCCCGGCGAGCGCCTCCCGGAGCGCCGGCAGGGCGGCGGGATCGGCGATTACGGCACGCTCCGCGCGGAGCCGCCTGGCGGCGGCCGCGAGCCCGGCCGCATCGTTCCGGGCCGTGACAAGATGGACGGCGAAGCGGCCCGGATCGGCCGCGAGGACCTCGGCGGCGCTCGTGCCGACCGAACCGGTCGCTCCGAGAAGGCTGACGCGGCGCATCAGGCGGCCGCTCCCGACCAGCCGAAGAGCGGCCCGGAGAAGCCGGCGAGCGAGAGGATCCAGGCCGCGGCGGCAGCGCCGTAGAGGCCGTCGATCCGGTCGAGGACGCCGCCATGCCCCGGGATGAGCGAGCCGGAGTCCTTCACGGAGAAGCGCCGCTTGAAGGCGGATTCGAGGAGGTCTCCCGCCTGCGATGCCACGGACAGCACCGCGGCGAGAACTGCCGCGGCCACAAGCGGCGCCCCGGACGCCGCAGCGACGAGCGCGCCCGCCACGATGCCGGCGAGGAGGCCGGCGACGGCGCCCGACCAAGTCTTGTTCGGCGAGATGCGCGGCCAGAGCTTCGGCCCGCCGATGGTGCGGCCGCCGAAATAGGCGGCCGTATCGGTCGCCCAGACGATGGCGAAGATGAACACGATTCCGATCCAGGCTTCCGGCCCGCCGATGCGCAGGAGCACGAGCCCGGCAGTCGGAATTCCGACATAGAGGAGCCCCAGCGCGATCCAGGCCGCCCGCGCCCCGCCAACGGTCCGCGCGGTGACCGTCATCCATTCCCCGAAGGCGACGGCCGCGATGGAGATCATCAGGAGCACGTAGGCCACGCCGCCATACCAAGTGAGCGCGAGGACGAGCGGCACGAGAACGAGCGACGACAGGATCCTGGGTGCGAGATTGCCGGCCGAGCGCGCGCCCGTCTTGGGCTCATTCACTCCGGATTCCCCCGAAGCGCCGCTCGCGGCCGGCGAACTCCCGGAGCGCCGCGTCGAAATGCGCGTCGTCGAAATCGGGCCAGAGCACCGGCATGAAGACGAACTCGGCATAGGCCGCCTGCCAGAGCAGGAAATTGCTGATCCGCTTCTCGCCCGAGGTCCGGATCACGAGGTCCGGATCCGGCGTGCCGGCGGTGTCGAGGCAGGACTGGAACAGGTCCGCGCCGATCTCCTCCGCCTTCACCTCCCCGCGCGCCGCCTTCTCCGCGAGCCGCCGCGCTGCCCGGACGATCTCGTCGCGCGCGCCGTAATTGAACGCCACTTGGAGCACGAGTCCGGTATTCGCGGCCGTCTCCCGCTCGGCCGCCTCGATCAGCTCGCGGATGTCGCCGGGCAGGCCCGTGCGCGCGCCGATGACATGGATGCGGACGTTGTTCGCCTTCAGCTCCGAAAGGTCGCGCCGGATGAACAGGCGGAGCAGGTTCAGGAGGTCCTGGATCTCCGATTGCGGCCGCGACCAGTTCTCGGACGAGAAGCTGAAGAGCGTGAGGTACCGGATGCCCCGCTCGCCGGCATAGCGGACCGCGCGCCGCACGACCTCCACGCCCCGGCGATGGCCCTCCGCACGCGGGAGCCCGCGCGCATTCGCCCAGCGCCCGTTGCCGTCCATGATGATCGCGACGTGCCGCGGGATCCGCTCCGGGAGCACAGCCGGTTCGATCTGCTTCGCGGGAGCGCTTGCCATCGCCAATCCAGGGCCTCCTCGCCCGTACCAGGCGATCAGACGTGCGTGATCTCTTTCTCCTTCGACGAGAGCATGTCATCGATCTCCTTAATGAAGGAGTCGGTCATCTTCTGAATCTCGTCGGAGTGAGCCCGGCTCTCATCCTGGCTGATCTCGCTGTTCTTCTCCAGGCGTTTCAGGGTCTCCATGCCGTCGCGGCGGACGTGCCGGACGGCCACGCGCGCCTGCTCGGCATATTTGTGGGCCACCTTGACGAGCTCCTGCCGGCGCTGGGCGTTGAGCTCGGGGATCGGGATGCGCAAAAGCGTGCCCTCGACCACCGGGTTGAGGCCTAGATTGGCGTCCCTGATCGCGCGGTCGACCTTGCCGACCAGCGTCTGGTCCCAGACCTGGACCGTGATCATGCGCGGCTCGGGCACGCTCACCGTGCCGACCTGGCTGATCGGCATGTTGGTGCCGTAGGCGGGCACGACGATCGGATCGAGGAGATTGGCCGAGGCGCGGCCGGTGCGCAGGCCCGAGAGCTCCGTCTTCAGCACGGAGACCGCACCGTGCATGCGCCGATTGAGATCGCCGCTGTCGAACCCCTCACTCATGTTTCTTCCCCTGTTGTCCTGTGCGAGGCACGGAGGTCAATTCGCCGAGACCAGCGTCCCGACGGCCTCGCCGGCGACGATGCGCGCAAGCGCGCCCGCCTCGTGGATGTTGAAGACGATTATCGGCAGACGGTTGTCGCGGGCAAGCGCGAAGGCCGCCGTGTCCATGACGGCGAGCCCCTTCGCGATCGCCTCCTCGTAGCTGACGCGGTCGTACTTGCGGGCGCCGGCGTCGAGGCGCGGATCGGCGGTGTAGACGCCGTCGACCTGCGTGCCCTTGAGGAGCGCATCGCATTCGAGTTCGAGCGCCCGCAGCGCCGCGCCGCTGTCGGTCGTGAAGAAGGGATTGCCGGTGCCGCCGGCGAGGACCACGACGAGCCCCTTGTTCATGTGCCAGGCGGCGCGCCGGTGGATGTAGGTCTCGCAGATCGAGGGCATCTCGATCGCCGACATCGCCCGCGCGTCGACGCCCTCGTGGACGAGCGCCGCCTCGAGCGCTAGCGCGTTCATGACGGTCGCGAGCATGCCCATGTGGTCGCCGGTGACCCGGTCGCCGCCGCGGGCGGCGATCGCCATGCCGCGGAAGATGTTGCCGCCGCCGATGACGATCGCGACTTCCGTGCCGGACTTCGACACCTGGGCGATCTCGCTCGCGAACCGGCGGACGGCATTGTCGTCGATCCCGAACGACTGCTCGCCGACCAGGGCCTCGCCCGAGAGCTTCAGGAGGATCCGCTTCGGCTTCGGCCGACCCATCGTTCCCAAGTGGCCCATCCCCGTCCTGTTGCGCCGCCGGCGCGAGCTCGCATACGCCAAGGGCGCCGACAAGTCACGTCGGCGCCCTCGACTTCCACCGAAGCTTTGCTGTCAGCGCTGGCCGACGGCCGCGGCCACCTCGGCTGCGAAGTCCGCCTCCTCGCGCTCCACGCCCTCGCCGAGGCGGAAGCAGACGAAGCCGGTGAGCGCCACCGGCGCCCCGACATCCTTCTGCGCGTCGCGCAGCACGGTCTCCACCGACCGCTCGCCGTCGATGACGAAGACCTGCTTCAGGAGCACGGCCTCCTCGTAGAACTTCCGCAGCCGGCCCTCGACCATCTTGTCGATGATCGCCTCCGGCTTGCCGGATCCGCGCGCCTGCTCGGCATAGACCGCCCGCTCGCGGGCGACGACCGCCGGGTCGAGGTCGCTCACGTCGAGCGCAAGCGGGCTCGCCGCGGCGACATGCATCGCGATCTGGCGGCCGAGCGCATAGAGCTTGCCGCTGTCGCCGGCGGAGCGGACGCCGACGATCACGCCGATCTTGCCGAGCCCGGGCGCCGCCGCCGCATGGATGTAGCCGGCGACCACGCCCTCGTCGACTTCGAGGGCGGCGGAACGGCGGAGCGTCATGTTCTCGCCGATCGTCGCCACCGCGTCGGTGACCGCCGCCTCGACCGTCTTGCCGGATTTCGGCAGCTTCGCGGCCATCACGGCCTCGAGCGACCCGTCCGTCGTCAGCGCCGCCTCGGCCACCTCGGTCACCAGCGCCTGGAACCGATCGTTCCGGGCGACGAAGTCCGTCTCCGAGTTGAGCTCGACGATCGCCGCCTTGCGGCCGGCCTCGGCGATCCCGACGAGACCCTCCGCGGCCACGCGCCCGGCCTTCTTCGCCGCCTTGGCGAGGCCCTTCGTGCGCAGCCAGTCGACGGCGGCTTCCATGTCGCCGCCCGATTCCTGCAGGGCCGTCTTGCAGTCCATCATGCCTGCGCCGGTCTTCTCGCGCAGCTCCTTCACCATCTGTGCGGTGATGGCCATATTCGCTCCTCGCGTTCTTTCAGGCTGGCGTCGTCAGGCGGGGGCGCCGGCAGCGGCTTCGCCCGCGCCCGCGGGGACATTCGTGTCGAGCTCCGGCTCGTACGGAACCTCCTCGGAGGCACCCACGTCGACGCCGAGGTCGCCCTGGCTGCGCGAGATGCCGTCGAGCGCGGCGCGCGAGACGAGATCGCAATAGAGCGCGATCGCCCGGCCCGCATCGTCGTTGCCGGGCACCGGCAGGTTCACGCCGCCCGGGTCGCAATTGGTGTCGACGATCGCGGCGACCGGAATGCCGAGCCGGCGCGCTTCCTTGATGGCGATCGCCTCCTTGTTCGTGTCGATCACGAAGATGAGGTCGGGAAGCCCGCCCATGTCGCGGATGCCGCCGAGATCGCGCTCGAGCTTGTCGCGCTCGCGGGTGAGCGAGAGCCGCTCCTTCTTCGTCAGGCCCTGCGCGCCCTCGGCGAGCATCTGGTCGAGGTTGCGCAGCCGGTCGATCGAATGCGAGATCGTCTTCCAGTTGGTCAGCATGCCGCCGAGCCAGCGCGAATTGACGTAGTACTGCGCCGAGCGGCGCGCCGCGTCGGCGAGAGCTTCCTGCGCCTGCCGCTTGGTGCCGACGAACAGGATCCGCCCGCCCTGCGCAACGGTGTCGCTCACGGCCTGCAGCGCCCGGTAGAGCATCGGCACGGTCTGGGCGAGGTCGATGATGTGGACGTTGTTCCGCTCGCCGAAGATGTAGGGTGCCATCTTCGGGTTCCAGCGGTGCGTTTGATGTCCGAAATGTGCGCCAGCCTCGAGCAGCTGGCGCATCGTGAAGTCGGGAAGCGCCATTACCAATTCTCCGGTTGTGCCTCCGCGGGCCAATGGCTTGCGCCACCGGAAAAGCCGGAACAGCTTCGAGCCCGCGTGCGAGATGGGCGCGATATAGGCGAGAGCGCCGGATTCCGCAATCCCGGCCGCCGGGACATCGGACGGCGGCGCGGAGGAGCCGGGCGGCGCCCCTCGACCGCCGGAGCGAAAGCGGCCGATCCGGTGTGACAGTGGCGGACGGAACCGCTAGGAACGGCGCCATGACGACCGAAGACATCGCGGGATCCCGGCTCTTCTCGCCCATGTTCGCCTCGCAGGCGCTCGGCCGCGTCTTCTCCGATCGGGGCATTCTCGGCGCCATGCTCGAGGTCGAGGCGGCGCTTGCGGAGGCCGAGGCGGAATGCGGGGTGATTCCCCGCGAGGCCGCGGCCGCGATCCGGGACGCGTGCGATCCCGGCCTCTACGACATCGAAGCGATCGGCCGCGGCGCGGCGCTCGGCGGCAACCTTGCGATCCCGCTCGTGAAGGCGCTGACCGCGAAGGTCGAAGCGGACCATCGCGGCTACGTGCACTGGGGCGCCACCAGCCAGGACGTGATCGACACGGGCTTCATGCTCCTCGCGCGCACGGCGCTCGCGGAGATCGGGGCGCAGACGCGGTCGGCCATGAAGGCGGCGGCGGCTCTCGCGCGCCGGCACCGCGACGCCATCATGCCCGGCAGGACCTGGATGCAGCACGCCTTGCCGATCCCGTTCGGCTACAAGGTCGCGGTCTGGCTCTCCGGGCTCGCCGCCGCCCACGCGGCGGTCAGGCGGGTGCGGCGCGAGGCGCTCGCCATCCAGTTCGGCGGCGCGGCGGGAACGCTGGCCGCGCTCCGGAGCGACGGCCTGCAGGTGCGCGCGGCCCTTGCCCGTCGGCTCAGCCTCCCGGAGCCGGCCGTCACCTGGCATGCCGAGCGAAGCCGGATTTTCGAGATTGCCGCGGCGCTCGGCCTCCTTTCCGGCGCCTGCGCGAAGATCGCCCTCGACATCCAGCTCCTGATGCAGACGGAGATCGGCGAGGCGCTGGAGCCGTCGGCGCCCGGCAAGGGCGGGTCGTCGACGATGCCGCACAAGCGCAATCCCGTCGGGTCCGCGGCGGTACGCGCCAACCATCGCCGGATCACCGGCCTCGTCGCGACGATCGTCTCCGCCCTCGAGCAGGAGCAGGAGCGCGCGCCGGGCGCCTGGCCGGCCGAATGGGAGACGATGCGCGACCTCTTCCTCCTTGCCGGCGGCAGCGTCGAGCGGACGGCCGCGATGCTCGCCGGCCTGGAGGTCGAAGAGGGGCGGATGCGCGAGAACCTCGACCTCACATTGGGGCTTCCCCTTGCGGAAAGCCTCATGATGGCGCTCGCGCGGGACATCGGCCGGATGGAGGCGCATCACCGCGTCGAGGCGGCCTCCAGGACGGCTGCGACGAAGCGGCGGCCGCTCGCGGAGATCGCGAGGTCCGATCCGCAGATTTCGGACGTGCTCGGCGAAGACGAGATCGACGCCGCGCTCGACCCTTCCAATTATCTCGGCTCCGCGGCGGCGATGATCGAGCGCGCCCTCACCGAGGCAGAACGCGAACTGGAGGCTGACTGATGGCTGAATTCACGACGAGCGACGGCGTTGAGATCCATTACGAGATCGAGGGGGCGCCGGACGCGCCGCCCCTCCTCTTCTCCAATTCGCTCGGCACGGACCTCCATATGTGGGACAGCCAGATGGCGGCGGCCGGCAGGCGCTTCCGCGTCGTCCGCTACGACCAGCGCGGACACGGCAAGTCGGGGGCGCCGGAGGGCGCCTATACGATGGAGCGGCTCGGGAAGGACGCGGTCGAACTCCTCGACGCCCTGGAGATCGAGCGGACCGCCTATTGCGGGATCTCGATGGGCGGCATGACGGGCATGTGGCTCGCCTCGAACCACCCGCGGCGCTTCACGCATGCGGCCTTCTGCAACACGGCGGCGTTCTATCCGTCCAAGGAGATCTGGGACGGACGCATCCGCACCGTCGAGGGCGGCGGGATGGAGAGCCTGAAGGCGCCGAGCGCGGACCGCTGGTTCACGGCCGGGTTCCGCGAGCAGAACCCGCAGGAGGTCGACCGCCTGCTGGCGACGCTCGTGGCCACCGATCCGGCCGGCTATATCGGCTGCTGCGCCGCGATCCGCGACATGGATTTCCGCGACAAGCTCGGCCTCATCGAATCGCCGGTGCTCGTGGTGATCGGCGACCATGACCTCGCGACCACGCCCGAGCAGGGCCTCGCCGTCGCAGACCACATTCCCGGGGCGCGCGTCCTCAGGATGCCGACCGCCCATCTGTCGAATGTCGAGCGGCCCGACCTCTTCGAGCAGTCGGTGCTGCCCTATCTCGCCGGGGAGGCCTGAGATGGCCGATACCTATGAGGCCGGCATGGCGGTGCGGCGTGCGGTTCTCGGATCGGAGCACGTCGACCGCGCGAATGCCGGGATCACCGCGTTCAACCGCGAGTTCCAGGAGCTCATCACGCGCTATGCCTGGGGCGAGATCTGGACCAGGCCGGGGCTCGACCGGAAGACCCGCTCCTGCATGGTGATCACCGCCCTCATCGCGCTCGGCCACTGGGACGAGCTCGGCATGCATGTCCGCGCCGCCTTCAACAACGGCCTCACCGCCGACGACATCAAGGAAGTCATCCTGCAGACGGCGATCTATTGCGGCGTGCCGGCCGCCAATCACGCCTTCAAGATCGCGGCGAACACGATCGCGGCGATGGAGGCGCCCTGAGAGAGGCGAGCGGGAGCCGGAGCGGCCCTCAGCCGTGCTTGTCCTCGCGGATCTCCCGCTTCGTCCGCCTGAGCTGCTTCTCGACCTTCGCGAGCGCGGAATCGAAGGCGAGGTAGGCATCCTTCGCCGCCGCCTCCGCGCTCATCATGTCGAGACCGCCCATGCGGATGTTGACGCTGCAGCGAAACGCGTTCCCCTCGTTCGTGAAGTGGACGGAAGCGGTGTTGAGCCGCTGGAAGTACTTGTCGGCCACCTTCCGGATCTCCTGCTCGGCATGTTCTCTGATTGCGCTGCCGAGATCGATGCTGGAGCTTCCGACCGTGATGGGCGTGTCCACCTGCTGAGGCATTCGCTCTTTCCTCCCTGTCTCCGCGCATCAACGGGGCCGGACCCCGATGGTTTCGCGGCTGGACGGCGCGCTCAGGATCTCCGCTGATGTTCGCGGAACTGCTGCGGGGTGAGATCCGTGTAGCGGCGGAAGTACCGCGAGAAGTGCGCCGGGTCCGTGAAGCCGAGATCGAAGGCGATCTGCCCGACCGTGAAGTCCGTGAAGGCGAGCTGCCGCTTCGCCTCCAGGACGACGCGGTTGCGCACCATGTGGCCCGGCGTGACCCCCGCGACGCGCTTGGTGTGCTCCGTCAGCCGGTCCACGGTCATTGCAAGCGCATCGGCATAGTCGCCGACCCGTCGCGTCGTCCTGAACCGCTCCTCGATCAGCCGGCGCAGCCGCTCCATGACGGCGTCCGTGCGCATGACCGGACCCGTGTTCGCCCCAGCGCCTGCGCTCCGCCTGATGATCTCGACCACGAGCAGCGCGAGCCATGCCCTGACCGCGATCTGCGCCGCCGTGCCGTCCGTCTCGATCTCGGCCTTCAGCCGCTCCGCGATGCTCCAGACCCGGTCGAAGCGATCGTCCTCCGCGAAGGACAGCACCGGCTTCGTGAAGATCGCCGTCAGGCGGTCGTAGATCGAGCCGGCCCGGTCGCGCTGCTCCCGCAGCGTATCGCTCGTGAAGGAGAAGACGGCGCCGCCGGCGCCCTCGTGGAAGTCGAAGCCGTGCACGCTCGTCGCCGGAACGACCACCACGGAGCGCGGTCCGATCGCGCTTTCGGCGCCGTCCATCATCACGGAGCCGCTGCCGACGCGCAGAACGAGGATCTGGTCGAGGTTCTGATGGCTGTGCGGCTCGATGCGCCAGCCGCCGCGGCGGGCGCGATCCTCGATCGTCTCCACCGAGACGAAATCGAACGGCGTTTCCTGCGGCGTCTCGCCATAGAGGTGAAACTGGGGAATCGGCCGTGGCACGGGCATGGCCCAATCTAGTCCTCCGGCGCCCCGGGTCAAATCGCCCCGTCCGCCGGAAACCGAGCACGACTTGCCGACCATGCCCGCGTCGCACTAAGGAATGCTCCAGAAGAACAACTCTCGGGAGGTCGAAGAGGCCGATTCGGCGGCAGGTCCGGACCCGGCATCGAGGCTGATCATGGCTTGGCGGCTCGAACGACCCTCGTCGACGACACTGAAGCGCCTGGCTGCGGGCATTCACGACATCATCGCGGCGGGCTTCTCGATCGCGCTCGCGCTGCTGCTGCGCTATGGCTGGCAGAACCTTCCGCCGCCCTCCCAGATCGTGACGGTCGTGGCCGTGTTCGCGGCGATCGCGGCCGTGGCGTTCTGGTTCTTCCGGCTCGGCCGCGGGATCTGGCGCTTCGCGTCCCTCACGGACCTCCGCAACATCGTGCTTGCGAGCACGGTGACGGTGGTCGCCTTCCTCATCCTGATGTTCCTCGTCAACCGGCTCGCCTACGTGCCCCGGTCGGTGCCGCTCATCGCGTGGTTCATCCTGATCGTCATGCTCGCCACGCCGCGCATCTTCCACCGGCTCCTGAAGGACGGCGGCATCGGCGCGCTGCTCCAGGTCCAGGAGGCGCTGCAGCCGCGCCAGCGCGTCCTGATCGTGGCCTCGGCCGGCCAGGCGGACCGCGTGATTCGCCGCTTCGGGCTCGAGCAGAGCCCGCACTACCGGCTCGTCGGGGTCGTCGACTTCCGCAGGCGCTCGAAGGGACGGACGGTCCGGGGCGTGCCCATCCTCGGGGACGTCGCGGAGATCGACGGCATCCTCGCGACCCTTGCCCGGCAGGGCCTCAGGCCCGACGCCATGATCATCACGGCGGCACAGGGGAACCGCGAGGCGCTGCAGGCGGTGGCGATCGCCGCCGCCGGCCACGGCATCGCGATCAAGCGGCTGAACGATCCGGTCGGAGTCCTCTCCAAGGAGGAGCCGGAATTCCATGCGGTCACCCTCGAGGACCTGCTCGGCCGGCCCCCGGTGCGCCTTGAGCTCGAGCAGATCCACCAGCTGATCGCGGGCCAGGTGGTGCTCATCACCGGTGCCGGCGGCAGCATCGGCTCCGAGATCGCGCGCCAGGTGGCCGCCTACGGCCCGGAGCGGCTCGTGCTCGTCGACAACAGCGAGTTCAACCTCTACTCGATCGATCGCAGGATCGCCGCCCTCAACCCCGCCCTCTGCAAGGCGAGCATCCTCGCCTCCGTGCGCGACCGCCGGACAATCAGGCGCATCATCGCGCGCGAGCGGCCGGCGCTGATCTTCCACGCCGCCGCGCTGAAGCACGTCCCGCTGGTGGAGATGAACCTCTCGGAGGGCGTGCTCACCAATGTGATGGGGACCTGCAACGTCGCCGATGCCGCGGTCGATGCGGGGGTCGGCGCGATGGTCCTGATCTCGACGGACAAGGCGATCCGGCCGACGAGCGCCATGGGCGCCTCCAAGCGGGCGGCCGAGGCCTATTGCCAGGCCCTCGACGTGGCGGAGGACGGCACCCGCTTCATCACCGTTCGCTTCGGCAACGTGCTCGGGTCGAACGGCTCCGTGGTGCCGCTCTTCGAGGAGCAGATCCGGACGGGCGGGCCGGTCACGGTGACGCATCCGGACATGCAGCGCTATTTCATGACGATCCGCGAGGCGACGGAGCTCGTCCTCCAGGCGGCCGTCCACGGGCTCGGCCATCCCGACGAGCGCGGCCGCATCCTCGTGCTCGACATGGGCAAGCCGGTGCGCATCGTCGATCTCGCGCGGACGCTGATCGCGCTTTCGGGATACCGGCCGGACATCGACATCCCGATCCAGTTCACCGGGCTGCGCCCGGGGGAGAAGCTGTTCGAGGAGCTGTTCGACCCGAAGGAGGCCGCGATGCCGACCTCCACCGAAGGCGTGCTCATCGCCTCGCCGCGGCTCTTCGACAAGGATTTGCTCCTCCTTGCGCTGCAGCGGCTCGAGCGCGCGGCCCGGCGCGACGACGTGGCCGAGGCGCGCAACACCCTCGCGGACATCGTGCCGGAATTCACCGGCGCGGCCGCCGCTCCCCCCGTCGTGGAGGCCAACCCGCACGGAGAGCCGTTCCGGGTGCCCTCCGAACCAACCCTCCACTGACGATCCGAAGGGCGAAGAATGGCCGAAGACGCTGCGCCGGCCTGGCGCAATCCGGACATCGGCGCGGTCCTCGTCACCGGGGCGGCCGGGTTCATCGGCTTCCATGTCGCGCGCCGGCTCTGCCGCGACGGCGCGCGCGTCGTCGGGATCGACAATCTCACGCCCTATTACGACCCGGCGCTGAAGCGGGCGCGGCTCGCCGAGCTCGCCGAGCTTCCGAACTTCGCCTTCCACGAGCTCGACATCACGGACGCGGGTCGCGTCGCGGGGCTCGTTCGCGACGAGGCGATCGGGCAAGTGGTCCACCTCGCCGCGCAGCCGGGCGTCCGCCACTCGCTCACGCATCCCTTCGACTATACCAAGGCCAACATCGAGGGCTTTCTCAGCATCCTCGAGGCCTGCCGCCACAACGGCGTCGGCCATCTCGTCTACGCCTCGTCGAGCTCCGTCTACGGCACGCAGGCCCGCCAGCCCTTCGACGAGCACGCGCCATCCGTGCACCCGATCTCGCTCTATGCCGCGACGAAGCGCGCCAACGAGCTGATGGCGCACACCTACAGCCACCTCTACGCGCTGCCGACGACCGGCCTGCGCTTCTTCACGGTCTACGGTCCCTGGGGACGCCCGGACATGGCGCCCTTCAAGTTCACCCGCGCCATTCTCGCGGGCGAGCCGATCGAGCTCTACAATTTCGGCGAGATGAGCCGCGACTTCACCTATGTGGACGACGTCGTCGAGGGGGTCGTGCGCATCCTCGCGCGTCCGCCGCAGCCCGACCCGCACTGGAACCCCGTCGACCCGGATCCGGCCACCAGCGCCGCGCCCTGGCGCGTCTACAACATCGGCAATGACAGCGCCGTCGGCCTCTGGGATTTCGTGCGGGCGATCGAGGCGGCGACCGGCCGCGAGGCCGCGGTCGAACTGAAGCCGATGCAGCCCGGCGACGTCCGCAGCACGCTTGCCTCGGTCGACGACCTCAGGGAGGCCGTCGGCTTCCGCCCCGACACGCCGATACGCGAGGGCGTGAAGCGGTTCGTGGACTGGTACGTCGACTATTACGGCCGCTGAGCGCGGAACCGCGCGCCGCGCAGCCCGAGAAGATGGGCGTAGACGCCCGCCGCCAGCAGGACGGCCGCCGCGAGGGAGATGACCGGGCGGTGGAGCGCCGATACGGCAAGGCCCGCGAGGGCGGCATCGAGGATGAGGACGGTCCCGGCCACGCGCTTGTGCGTGAGACCGCGGTCGACCGCCCGCTGGTAGGCGTGCAGGCGGTGTGCGGCGGCGATGTTCTCCCGGCGCAGGATGCGCCCGAGCAGCGTCGCCGTCGCGTCGAGCTCGAAATAGAGCGGCAGGATGATCGCGGAGGCGAGCGCGCCGGACGCCGCGGCGGCGATCAGAAGCCAGCCGAGCAGGAAGCCGAGCGTTGCGCTTCCGACGTCGCCCATGAAGATCCGCGCCGGCGGCCAGTTGAAGACCAGGAAGCCGAGCGCCGCCCCGAGGACGACGGCGGCATCCGCGCTCAGCCATGAAAGCGCCGGCGCGGCGAGCGCGAGCACGAGGATGCCCGCCGCGACCATCGCCGCCTCGCCTGCCGCAAGCCCGTCGATCCCGTCCATGAAGTTGAAGAGGTTGACGAACCAGAGCCAGGCGATGCCCGCGACGAGGCGGTCGGCCGGAACCGGCAGCAGGCCGGCGAAGATTGTGGCGCCTTCCGGCAGCGCGGACAGGCCGAGCGCCACGGCGGCGGCCTGGACGGCGAGCCGGACGGCCGCCCTGACATGGCCGAAATCGTCGAGCACGGAGACGGCCGCGAGCAGCGCCGCGCCGGCGAGAACGGCCGGTCCGCCGCTCCCCGCGCCGACGCTCCAGAGGGCGAGCCATCCGAGAAGGATCACCGGGACGAACCCGATTCCGCCGCCGCGCGGAACCGGCGCGCTGTGCGAGCTTCGCGCGTTGGGGGTATCGAGGAGGCGCGAGCGCGCGAACCCGATCGCAGCCCGTACCGCGACGGCTGTCGCCAGGAACGCGAGCGCGGCGGATGCGATCAGGATGGCAGGAGACAAGGGCGGCTCCGGTCGGCGGCTAGGTGTGTACAGTGCGGGACCGAAGGTCAAGAATGGACCACCATTCCGCGTGTGCAGCCGGCCGGCGCGTGGCCGTAGCGGGAGGAGAGGGATGTCCGAGACGGGCGGGGCCGGCGGGCCGACGGTGCTCGTGACCGGTGCCACCGGCTTCGTGGGGAGGAACGTCGCCGGCGCGCTTCGCGGAGCGCGCTTCCGCGTGCGCGCCGCCGTGCGCCGGCCGGGAGCGGAGGGATTCGCGGACGAGACGGTCAGGATCTCCGCCATCGGAAGCGCGACCGACTGGAACGAGGCGCTGGCGGGCGTGCATGCGGTCGTGCACGCGGCCGGCCTCGCCCATCGGCCGGCAAGGGCCCGGGACGCGGATCGCGAGCTCTATGCCGAAGTGAACGTGGAGGGCACGCGGCGCCTCGCCGAGGCGGCCGCCTCGCGCGGAATTGGCACCTTCGTGTTCCTGAGCTCGATCGCCGTCAACGGCGCGGAGACGGATGGCATTCCGTTCCGGGAGAGCGACGAGCCGCATCCCGTCACGGTCTACGGGCAGAGCAAGGCGCTCGCCGAGGATGCGGTCCGGCGCGTCGCGGAGAGGTCCGGCATGCGCGCCCTCATCCTGAGGCCTCCCCTCATCCATGGACCCGCAGCGCCCGGAAACTTCGCGTTGCTCGCCCGCGCGGTCGGACTGCGCCTGCCGCTCCCCTTCGGGCGCGTCGACAATCGCAGGGCCTATCTCGGGATCGACAATCTCGCCGGCTTCATCGTCGACCGGCTGCGCGGGCCGGAGCCGGCGGGGACCTTCATCCTGGCGGACGACGAGCAATGCTCCACGGCGCGCCTCGCCTCCCTGATCGCTTCGGCGCTGGGCAGGTCCCCTCGCCTGCTGCCGGTGCCCCCGCGGCTCCTGCGCGGCGGGCTCTCGGTGCTCCGCCGGAAGGAGATGGCCGGAAGCATTCTCGGTTCGCTCGAGGTCGATACGGCGCGGATGCGCTCGACCGGCTGGTCGCCGCCCTGCACGCTCGAAGAAGGCATTCGTCGCGCGCTGCGCCGAAGCGAGGGCGCGGAATGAACGCCGGACCCGGGACCCTGGGGCGGCCGGATCCGACACCCGCCGGCCCGCGCCATGCCTGAGGTCAGCGTGGTGATGCCGGTCCGGAACGCGGCGCCGTTCCTGGCGCCTGCGCTGCGGAGCATCCTCGAGCAGACGGGCGTCAAGTTCGAGCTGATCGCGGTCGACGACGGATCGTCGGACGGCAGCTCCGCCATCCTCGCGGACTTCGCCGCCTCGCACGGCAACATGCACGTGATCCCCGGCGAGGGGCGTGGCATTTCGCGCGCCCTGAACCGCGGCATCGCGGCGGCCTCGGCACCGCTCGTCGCGCGCATGGATGCCGACGACATCGCGCTTCCCGGGCGCGTTGCCCGCCAATGCGCCCATCTCGCCGCACATCCGGACCTGGGCGTCCTCGGCACCCAGGCGCAGGCGATCGACGAAGCGGGCCGCCCGACGAGGCGCATGCACGTGCCGGTCGGCCCCGGCCGTGTGCGCCGCGCTCTCGACATCAGCTCCGCGCTCATCCATCCGAGCGTCATGATGCGACGGCAGCTCCTGCTCGCCGCCGGCGGCTATCGGCCGGCCTTCGACGGGGCGGAAGACTACGACCTGTGGCTCAGGCTCGCGGACGCCACGCAGATCGACAATTTGCCCGACACGCTGCTCCTCTACCGCCGGCACGGCAGCCAGGCCTCGACGGCGAGGCGCTTCCGCCAGGCGCGTCTTGCCGCCCTCGCCTATGCCCTCGCGACGTCCGATCTCGCGGGCGCCGGCCTCGACACCGAACTGAGCGCGGCCGAGCTCCGAAAGCGCTTCCTCGCTTCCTCCCCCGATGCGGCCCGGCGGCTGCGCCGGCTCGTCGCCACCCGGCTCGCCGACAATGGCGGCAGCACCAGCATGCGCGGCGGCCGCTATTTCCGGGCCGTTCTCGCTCGCGCGGGAGACGGCGCGGAACCGTCCCTGCGCCGCCGGCTCGCGCTCGCGGCCGTGCGCCACGAGCTCCACCTCGCCCGCGCCGGGCGGCCCGCCGAGGCGGCGGCATCTCTCCTGCGCGATCTTCTTCAATGGCGCACGGGGCTCCTCGCGGCCTATCTGCAGCACGGCGCGATCGTCTGGACCTCCCGACGCGCCGGCGGGCGCTCAGGCACGGCCGCCCCACCCTGCGGGGACGCGTGAGCGGAAAGCACCTTCTCCTCGTCGTCACCGACGAACGCTACTTCTGGGGACACCGCCTCGCGCTCGCGCGCGCGGCGCGCGACGCCGGCTGGGCGGTCACCGTTGCGACCGCGCCCGCAGGACTGACCGAAAGCATTCGCGCGGAAGGATTCCGGATCGAACCGATCGCCTGGAAGCGCGCGAGCCTCGACCCGCGCGCACTCCTCGCCGAGGTGCTCGCGCTCCGCCGCATTTTCCGCCGGGCCGGACCGGACGTCGTGCACGCCGTCTCGATGCGGGCGGTCCTTGCCGCCTCGCTCGCCGCGCTCGCCACGCCGGACCTGCCGATGGTGAACGCCTTCACCGGCCTCGGCTATACCTTCGCGGCGGCAGAAAGCCGCCGCGCGCGCCTGCTCGCCCGCCTTCTCGCTGCGATCTTCCGCCTGACCCTCCGGCGCGAGCGCTCGGTCGTTCTCCTCGAGAACGAGGACGACCGGAATTTCGTCGTCCGCGCCTTCGCGGTTCCGCCGGAGCGGACCGCCGTCAATCCCGGCTCCGGCGTGGACATGGCCCGCTTCGCGGCGCTTCCGCCGCCACACAATCCCCGGCCGGTGGTAGCCTGCGCGGCCCGCATGCTCGCCATGAAGGGAATCCCAGAGCTCGTCGAGGCCCGCCGCATTCTCCTCGCGCGCGGCGTGGAGCACGACCTCGTTCTCGCCGGCGGTATCGATCCTTCAAATCCGACAGCGATTTCCGAACGCCGGCTCAGAGACTGGATGAAGAACGACGGCGTGGAATGGCTCGGCGATCTCGACGATGTCCGTGTGCTCTGGAAACGGGCCGACATCGCCGTCCTCGCGTCGCGCGGTGGCGAAGGCGTCCCGCTCTCCCTCGTCGAGGCGGCGGCCTCGGGACGGCCCCTCGTGGCGACGCTCGTACCGGGCTGCCGCGACATCGTGGAGGACGGCCGGAACGGCCTTCTCGTGCCGCCGCGGGAGCCCGCGGCCCTCGCCGCTGCGCTCGAACGCCTGATCCGAGACGGCGAGCTCAGGATAAGCATGGGCGCGGCGAGCGCGTGCCGGGCGCGCGCGGCGTTCTCAAGCGAGATCGTGACGGAGCGTACGCTCGCGCTCTACCGGGCGCTGACGGAAGGACCGCCCGCAGGCGGACGGCCGGACCGCCGCCGGACGCGGCCTTCCGGCTGAAACGGGTCCGACCCTAGTAGAGCGTCTCGCGCCAGCGCCGGTATTGCGACTGGTGCAGCCGCTCCGACGGGCCCCATTTCCGCTGCTGGTCCTTCGGCTTCACCTTTGCGCGGGTGCGCTTGAGCGCCAGGCGGGCGCTCAGCTCCGGGCGCCGGACATATTCGGCGAGGTTGCTCCATCGTCCCCGCCGCAGGCTGAAATAGGCGACCCGCCTGAGGAGATAGACGATGTAGTACATGTTGCCGTCGTTCTCGAAGGTGTGCCGCGAGAACATTTCGAGCGCGAGGCGGATGTCCTCGGGCTGCGCCTCGTAGGGCCGGAAGCCGGTGAACTCGATGAGCTTGAAGACGGTGGCGGCCTTCACGTAGTCCCGCTCCTCCGCGGTGAGCGCGGGGAAGAGATCGAGCAGCTCCGCGATGCTCTCCTTCTTGCGCGCCTCGGCGAGCATCTCCTTCTCGAAGATGAGATCGGGCATGCCATGCTCGATCCGCTGCGCGGAGACGCCGGAAAGCGAGCCGAAGAAGGCCTGGATCCGGCCCTCGCGGAGGGACTTCCCGGAGATGCTGTTCGGGTGGACCCGGTACCAGCCGACGACGGGTTCGCGCAGGTTCTCCATCCATCCGAGGCGCGCCAGCCGCCAATAGAGGTCGGCGTCCTCGGCATGGAAGACGTACCGGTAGCCGCCGACGGCGCGCAGCGCCTCGGTGCGGACCATCAGGAAGGGATGCGGGAGGAACGGCTCGACTGCCGGCGTCAGGTAGGCGTTCGCCTTGTCGATCGGATCGACGACCCAGATGCCGTAGCGGATGTTGTCTTCCTTGATGAAGCCGATCGCCCCGCCGACCGCCACCGCGTGCGGGTGGTCGTTCAGGTACCGGACCTGGCGGGCGAAGCGATCGCGGGTCGAAATGTCGTCGCCGTCCATGCGGGCGACCAGCGGCGCGGTCACGTGCGCGAGACCGTAGTTCAGGGCGTCGACGATCCCGCCGTTCTCCTTCGACAGGAGGACGAAGCGCGGGTCGTCGCCGACGGTCTCGCGGAAGATCTCCGCCGTGCCGTCGGTCGAGCCGTCATCGATCATCAGGACCCGGAAGTATTCGAAGCTCTGCCGCTGGAGGCTGAGCAGCGCGCTCCGGATCGTCCCGGCAGCGTTGTACGCCGGAAGAAGCACATCTACGACGGCCATATCCTACCTTCCCGCCGCATTGAGGGCATGTTGTTCATTTGCCGGGGCGCCCGTCATGGCCGCAGGTCCCGGCCCGCGGCCGCGGTCGAGCGCATCCGGATGCGCATCTTTCGCCGTCCGGCCGGTCACTTGGTCGCGTGGATGTCGAACCACCAGCCGAGCCCTTCGGCGCCTTTCCGCTTGTCGGTCTCGTGGAGGCGCGTCCATTGCTTCAGCACGGTCTCGAAGCTGCGCCAGGTGCCTGCGGTGTCGGGCCCCGGAGGACCCGAGGTCCCCTGCCCGTATTTGTCCGCCCTGGGATTCAGCCCGGCATGCTTCATGATCCTGCGGAGCTTCCGGACCGCGCGGCCGGTCCTGCCGCCGAAATAGCGCTCGAAGAGAATGCCGGTCGCCGGATTGTAGTCGATCCAGTCGAGCGCCTGGCACACGATCTTGAACTTCGTGTAGCCGAGCGCCTTCATCAGCCTCAGATCGACGTCGCCCGAGCCGTGCTCCATCTCCACCGAGATGAACTGAGGAGCGGTCGCCGGCGTGAGCTGCTGAAGACAGATGCGGTCGTGCCCCTCGATGTCGATCTTCGCGTAATAGGGCACGCCGAACTCCGCGATCAGCGAGCCGAACGTGCGGCACGGGACGGTGATGGCGTGATGCTCCGCGCCGCCGCGCGAGGCGATCGAGCGATCGAACGAGCTCCATTCCCCCAGGCTGTCGCAGATCCAGAACTCGCGCTCTCCGCCCTCCTCGGCGATCGCTGCGTTGACGATCTTGAGCCGTCCGTTGGCGATCTCGTTCGCGAAGAGGACACGGGCGTCGCCGACCATCTCCGGATTGGCCTCCACGGCCACGACGTCGTAGCCATCCCTCAGATACTGGGCCGTGTCGCCGCCGTCGAACATGCCGACATCGAACACAAGGCGATTCATGGTGACCTCACGGGCAGGACCGGCTGCGGGAAGCGGCGGGGCCGGCGACCGTCAGGCGGCGCGGTCCCCTGCCTCCCCATTCAGCGGACATCGCGATCCACGGCGCTGAACGTCACGATGCCGCGCCGCGAATGCCATTGTTCATAGTGGAAGTTCTGCGCGCTCAGCGTGTCGAAGAGCTTCTTCACGCCGAGCCGTCCGATCGCGTACTGATGGATCTCGAGCATGATCTTCCTGACGCAGGCGAGGTTCACCCCGTCGAAAAGGTCGACCTCGCCGCCCTCGATGTCGACGATCAGCATGGTCGGCTGGATCTCGTCCAGCCGCTGCTGGAACGAGGTGACCGGGATCTCGACCGGCGTCGCCCCCTCGCCCGGCATCGTCGAGGATGCCCAGAAGTCCTTGTGCACGTGGAAGGTCGCGTGGCCGGATTGCGGCCCCACCATCTCGTTGAAGATCGTCACCGAGACGTCGTTCAGTTCGTAGGTCCGCCGGCAGATCGGGATGAGCGCGGGATTGGCCTCGATCGCGAACACCTTCGAGACGCGGGGATCCTTCGCGCAGAGCGTGGAGATGAATCCCACGCCGGCGCCGAGCTCGAGCACCACCTCGCCGTCCTGCAGGAGGTAGGGGAGTTCTTCCGATTCCTCGACCTCGTAGAAATTGTGGCTGAATGCTTGCCGCATCCGGTCGGTCAGCACGGACGCCGGAAACTCGAAGCGGACACCCCGGTAAGTCAGCTCTTCCACTTCGGCACTGGATTGTTGACTTGAAGACTGCATGTCGCCGGTCAGAAACTTCCTGAATTTGCCAACCACGTGCCGCTCCCGGCGAGGACGGGCCTTGGTACCGGGTGCCCATCAACCGATCAAGTGCCTTCTCTTGCTTCGCTCTGCGCCGCTTTGATTTGCCGGGCAACGATCACGCTCCGCTTGCCCGCGCTTGATGTGGCGGGAGCCGCCGGTATATGACCCGGCGCGAACGGGATCTCCGGGCGGATCGAACGTGCCGCTTGCCCGGTCCGCGTCCGGAACGCACGGCCTCGCGGCGCCTCGGCGGCCCGGGTACCGAATGGGACTGCATGAAATTTTCCGAAATCTCGCGGAACGCGACCAGCGAACTGCGCGCGACGGCCGAGCGGTGGCGCATGATCCACCTGATGGGCTCGGCGGAACTCCGGCGCCGCTACGCGCGCTCGCGGCTCGGGCAGTTCTGGCTGACCCTCTCCACCGCCGTCTTCGTCCTCGCCCTCGGCACGTTCTGGGCCCAGGTCGTCAAGCTGCCGCTCGAGACGATGATCCCCCATCTCGCGATCGGGCAGATCCTCTGGACGTTCCTCAGCACCTCGGTGCTCGAATCGACCTCGGCCTTCCAGAGCTATTCCTGGGTGCTCCAGAACCAGTACACGCCCAACGGCGTCGTCATCTCCTCCGTCGTCTACCGGAACATCCTGTCCTTCATCTACAATTCCACGGTCATCGTCGCGATCATCGCCTTCTTCGGCCTGTTCTCGATGAGCGGCGTGCTGACGTTCCTGCTGCTCTTCCTGCTCACCTGCGTGTTCCTGTCCGCGTCCTGCTTCATCGTGGCGATCATCTGCGTGCGCTTCCGCGACGTCATCCAGATCGTGGCGACGCTCATGACGGCGCTGTTCTTCTTCACGCCGATCTTCTGGAAGCAGCAGCTGCTTCCGGCGGAGCTGCAGTGGATCGTGCGCATCAATCCGTTCGCGATCGTGATCCAGGTCCTGCGTGCGCCGCTGATGGGCCAGCCCATCACGGCGGCCGACCTCGCCGCCTTCCTCGCCTTGGTGCTCCTCTCCGCCGCGGCCGCCTTCCTGCTGGTCGGCAGGCTGCGCCACCGCATCATCTTCTGGGTCTGAGCCGATGAGCGTCGTCTCGCTGGCCAATGTCAGCCTCGAATATCCGATCTTCAACAGCGGCTCCCGCTCGCTCCAGATCCATCTCTACAAGGCGCTCGGCGGCCACATCGCCGTGCACGACCACAAGCTGGTGGTGGAGGCCCTCCGGGACGTCACGCTCGAGCTTGAGGACGGCGACCGGCTCGGGATCGTCGGCCACAACGGCGCGGGCAAGACCTCGCTGCTGCGCGTCCTGTCGGGCGTCTACACGCCGACTTCCGGGAGCGCCCGCGTCGACGGAGCGGTCTCCTCGCTGACCGACATCACGCTCGGCATGGATCTCGAGGCGAACGGCTGGGACAACATCGTCTTCCGGTCCGTCTTTCTCGGGCTGACCTTCCGCGAGGCTCGGCGCAAGGCGCCGGAGATCGGCGCCTTCACGGAACTCGGCGACTTTCTGAACCTTCCGATCCGGACCTATTCGGCCGGCATGTTCCTCCGCCTAGCCTTCGCCATCTCGACGTCGGTCAATGCCGACGTGATCATCATGGACGAGATGATCGGGGCCGGCGATGCGAGCTTCGTCGAGAAGGCGCAGAAGCGGATCGAGGAACTCCTGGGAACGACCAGGGTCGTCGTCCTCGCGTCGCACAACCTTGCGATCCTCTCCCAGATCGCGAACAAGGTGCTGTGGCTCGAAAAGGGCTGCGTCAGGATGCTCGGCCCGACCCAGGATGTGCTCGGTGCCTACATGGCGTCGGTCGCGCATGCCTGACGACCGGCCGGCCCGCGCCTCGCGTCTCGCCCGGCAGGCGCGGTGACATGCCGGGTCATGGCGTCAGCGTGGTCGTTCCGGTTCACAACCGGCCCGAAGGCGCGGCGCAGGCGGTTCGCTCCGCGCTCGCCCAGAGCCTGCCGCCGCTCGAGGTGATCGTCGTCGACGACGCGTCTGACGAACCGCTCACCGAGGAGCGGCTCGGGGTCGCGGATCCGCGGCTCCGCATCGTCCGGCTCGGCGTCAATTCCGGCGCCTCGGCCGCGCGCCAGGCCGGCGTTGCGCTCGCGCGGGGCGAGATCGTCGCCTTCCTCGATTCGGACGATGTCTGGCTGCCGGGCAAGCTCGCCGCACAGCTCCCCCTCCTTGGCGATGCGGTCGCGAGCAGACGGCTGCTCGCCGTCGCCGGCGGCTGGGAGCGGCAGTCGGAGCATGGCGAACCCGGGCAGCGCCTGGTCCCGGTGGAGAGCGCCGATCCGCTCGCCTTCGCGAGCGGATGCTGGTTCTCGCCGGGCTCCACGGTGGTCCTCCCGCGTTTCGCGTTCGAGATCGTCGGTCCGTTCGATCCCCGGCTCCGGCGGCTCGAGGACAGCGACTGGTTCCTGCGCTTCGCTCTCCTCGGCGGCCGCCTCGTGGTCGCCCGCGAAATGGTCGCCGTCGTCAGCGCGGGACGTCGGAGCCGGGTCGGGACGACGAAGGCGGCCGGGGCCATCATCCTCGCCAAGGCTGCGGCGGCGTGCCCCCGGGCGCTCCGAAGCAAGGTCCTCCGGCGGCTGCGCGCCTATGTCGATCTCGAAATCGCCTCCGCGGCGCGCAACGAGGGCCGTCCGCTCGCCATGTGCCTCGCGCTTGCCCGCTCGTTCGCGAGGCGGCCGCGCTTCCGGCTCCAGCTCGAGCGCTGGTGGTCGGTCGAGCGGGCGCCGGACGGAATTCCGGCGGCGTTTGCCGCGCCGCCTCCCCGCGCCGTCAGACCCGGTCGCCCGGCACGGCCGCGTCGAGAATCCTGAGCTGCGGCGTCGCCGCGCCCTGCCAGGTGTCGAGGCAGAGCGTTCCGGCGACGTGGAGCGGCCTGCCGCGGCCCTCCAGCAGCGCCCGGCCGACCGGCCCGTCCGCGCATCGGAAGGCGATCGCCTTCAGCGTGCCGCCGGTGCCCGCCGAGAGCCGCGCGCGGACATGGTTGCCGCCGGCGCGCTCGGCATAGACGACCCGGTGCGACGGGAAGGCGAAGACCGGCGCCGGATGGCCCGGGCCGTAGGGGCCGGCCCGCTCGAGCGCGTCGATGAGCGCCGCGGTGGCGGCGCTCTCCGTGAGAGCCCCGTCGAGAAGCATGGTCCGGTCCGCGCGGGCCGCCGTCGTTGCCTCCCCGAGCCGCTCATCGAGAAAGGATCGCAGTTCCGCCATCCGCTCCCGCGCGACCGTGAGGCCCGCCGCCATTGCATGGCCGCCGCCCTTCACCAGGATCCCGGCTTCCACCGCGGCACGGACCGCCGCCCCGAGATCGACGCCGGTGATCGAGCGCCCGGAAGCGGTGCCGAGGTCCGACCCGCCCTCGAAGGTGACGGCGACCGCCGGTCGCTCGAAACGCTCCTTGAGCCGCGCCGCCACGAGGCCGACGACGCCCGGGTGCCAGCTTTCCGAACTCGCGAGCAGGACCGCGGGGCCCGGGCCGGCTCCGATCTCCGCCTCGGCCTCCGCCACGGCCTCTGCCACCGCTTCCGCCTCGATCGCCTGGCGCTCGGCGTTGAGGCGGTCGAGCGTCGCAGCGATCGCCGCCGCCTCGCCCGGGTCGAGGCAGGTCAGGAGCCGCGCCCCGAGGCCGGCATCGCCGATCCGCCCGCCGGCATTGATCCGGGGGCCGAGCAGGAAGCCGAGATGGCCGGTTTCCGACGGACGCTTGAGACGCGCCGCCTCGGCGAGCGCGCGGATGCCCGGCCGCAGATTGTGGCGGAGCGTGATCAGCCCCTTCGATACGAGCGCGCGGTTGACGCCGACGAGCGGGACGATGTCGCAGACGGTGCCGAGCGCGACGAGGTCGAGGAAGGTCAGCAGGTCCGGCTCGCGGCGCGCCGCGAAGAATCCGCGGCGCCGCAGCTCGCGGACGGTGGCGACCGCGGCGAGGAACGTCACGCCGACGGCGGCGAGATGGCCCTGCCCCGAAACGTCGTCCTGGCGGTTGGGATTGACGATCGCGACCGCCGGCGGAAGTTCGACGCCGACCTGGTGATGATCGATCACGACGACGTCGGCCCCGAGCCGGCGCGCGACGGCAAGCGATTCGGTGCTCGTCGATCCGCAGTCGACGCAGACGATGAGGCCCGCCCCCTCCGAGACCAGGGTCTCGATCGCCGCCGGATTGGGTCCGTATCCCTCGAAGATGCGGTCCGGAACGTAGATGCGCACCGGGCAGCCCAGCCCCTCGAGCAGGGAGGCGAGGAGCGCGGAGGAGGTTGCGCCGTCGACGTCGTAATCGCCGAAGATGGCGACCGGCTCGGCGCGGTGGACCGCATCGGCGAGCCGGCACGCGGCAGCGTCCATGTCGGCGAGCGAGGAGGGATCCGGCAAATCGCGCCGGAGGGACGGCTCCAGGAAATCCGATGCCCGGTCGCATTCCACCCCGCGGCCGGCGAGCACGCGGGCCACGATCTCGGAAAGCCCGTGGCGCTGCACCATCGCCGAGGCGAGCCCCTCGGCCCTGCCGTCGAGGCGCGAGCGCCATGCTCGCCCGGCCGCCGAGCGCGTCACCCCCAGGAACGGGCGTGCCGCGTCCCGTCCGTCTTCGCCGAATCCCCACATATGCGCGATTATGCGCGCGCTCCCCCCGCCGGCAACGCGCTTCTTCCGCTCTCCCCGAACTACACTGCGGCTTGAAAACGGCTTCGAACGAGCCTAACTAGGCGCCATCGAGCCGCCGTTTCGGGCAGCTCTCGGACGGCGTGTACGGTGCTTCACAGCAGCTCGGTCCGATCCATCTTCGAATTTCGGACAGTCCTGGCCACGCGGGATGTCTCATTCCCGCGTCCGCCGGCTGCGCTCTGCGCATCCGTACCGGCGCCATAGGATTCTCTCATTGACCTCCTTTAGCGATTTCGGGCTCGTCGAGCCCATTCAGCGCGCCCTGTCGGACGCGCAGTACGCGGTCCCCACGCCCATCCAGACGCAGGCGATCCCGGTCGTCCTCTCCGGGCGCGACCTGATCGGCATCGCGCAGACGGGCACCGGCAAGACGGCGGCCTTCGCGCTGCCGATCCTCAACCGGCTCGCGACCGAGCCGAAGCGCCCCGAGCGGACGGCCTGCCGCGTGCTCGTGCTCAGCCCGACCCGCGAGCTCGCAGGCCAGATCGAGCAGAGCTTCCGCCGCTACGGCAAGCATGTGCGCCTCACAACGGCGCTCGCGATCGGCGGCGTGCCGATCGGGCGGCAGAAGCGGGCGCTTGCCGGCGGCGTCGACGTCCTCGTCGCCACGCCCGGGCGCCTGCTCGACCTCTTCGGCGAGCGTGCGCTCCGGCTCGACCGCGTCGAGACGCTCGTCCTCGACGAGGCCGACCAGATGCTCGACCTCGGCTTCTTCCGGGATATCCGGAGGATCGTCGCGGAGCTGCCGAAGAGCCGGCTGACGCTGTTCTTCTCGGCGACCATGCCGCCCGCGATCGCTGAGCTCGCCGAGCAGATGCTGACGGACCCGGCAAGGGTGAGCGTCACGCCCGTCGCCAAGACGGCCGACCGCGTCGAGCAGCGCGTCATCCATCTCGACCGGGCGGCGAAGCCGAACGTGCTCGCAGAGGTCCTCAGGGCCGAGCGGCCGGGCCGCGTCCTCGTCTTCACCCGGACCAAGCACGGCGCCGACAAGCTCGTCCGAGCCCTCGAGCATTCCGAGATCTCGGCTGCCGCGATCCACGGCAACAAGTCGCAGCCGCAGCGCGAGCGCGTGCTCTCGGCGTTCCGGCGGGGCGAGGTCACCACGCTCGTCGCCACCGACATCGCCGCGCGCGGGATCGATGTCGCCGGCGTCAGCCACGTCGTGAACTACGATCTGCCCGAGGTCGCGGAGACCTACGTCCACCGGATCGGCCGCACCGCCCGCGCGGGTGCCGCGGGGATCGCCATCACGCTCTGCACGACCGACGAGACGCCCCTTCTGAAGGCGATCGAGAAGCTCACCCGCCTCTCGATTCCGGCCGAAGACCGGCGTACGACTGTGCCGGCGCCGGCGGCGGCCCCCCGTCCGGGGGACCGCGAGGCGGCGGGCAACCGTCCCGGCGCCCGCAGGCGCCGTCGCAAGCCCGCCTCCGGCGGCGG
>NZ_SPKJ01000200.1 GCF_009866965.1 Propylenella binzhouense
CGGGCCGGGCCGGGGCGGAGGCGACGAGGACCTCGCCCTCCCGGTCCGCCGGCGCCGGGCGTGCCGGCGCGAGCCGGGCGGGCGCGCGGTTCTCGATCGTCGTATCCTCCTCCTCGTCGGCGCCGCCGTTGAAGACGTTCCGCAGCCAGCCCACGAGCGTCGAGCCCGACCCGCCGCTGTCCCTGGTCTTCGCGTCGTAATAGGCGAGCGCCGTCGTCTTCGACTTGCCGTATTTGGCGAGCGCGCGCTCGAAGCCCGGCAGCGGCTTGCCGTCGGAGGGGATGTACATGGTCTCGCCGCTCGGGAAGAGGGCGAGGAGCTGGTTGCGGGTCATGCGCGGCCAGTGCCGCACGCTGCCGGTGTCGAGATGGACGAAGCGCGAGGCCGAGGTCGGGTAGTAGCCGACGCCGCCGACCTGCAGCCGCATCGCGGTCTCGCGGATCTTGGAGGAGGGCACGCCCGGGATGAAGAAGTCCATCGCGCGGCCATGCGTGTGCTGGCTGTTCTTGGCGACGCCGCGGCTGCGCGAGCGCAGCATGTTGTTCGTGGCCGGCGCGCGGTAGGCCGATACGATGTGGATGTATTGGTTGGTGCCGAGCCGCTGGTAGACCGACCAGATCAGGTCGAACAGCTGCGGATCCATGCGGGTCGGCTCGTTGCGGCGCCAGTCGCGCAGGAAGTAGTTGAGCTTGTCGAGGACGGCGCGGTCGTAACGGCCGTTTCGCTTGAACGTGAATTCGCCGCGCTCGCCGGTATGCGTATAATAGAGCTTGAGGGTCCGGTCCCCCTCGCGGGCAAGGGCTCCGCCGGTGATGGCGGCGAGGATCAGCGCCGTAAGGGCGCCGACCGCGATCCAGGCACGCACGCCCGGTGCTGGTCTGAAGGCCATGTGTTCCAACCGCGGAATGTCCTTGCTGTGGGATCGCCCCGTTCCCCCCGGTCCGGGATCGCCCCTGCCTAGCCCCTACGCACCCTGGTCCACACCCTAAATTGCGTCGCGTGGCAGAATTTGGACGAAGATCGCTATTTCGCCAGAATTCCGAGCGCCGCCTGCATCTTGGCATCGATTCCGTACAGATCGGAGAAACGATGTACCACGCCGTCCCCGTCCGCTTCCATCGTGAAATAGGCGAGATGGACAGGGATCGACTTGGTCAGGTTGATGCGCCGCTCCGGTCCGCCATAGAGCTTCTGCAGCCTCGCGGCGTTCCATTCCGGCTCGAAGGCCAGCACGGCGTCGGCGAAGGCGAGCGGATCGTCCACCCGCACGCAGCCATGGCTGAAGGCGCGGATGTCCCGCTTGAACAGGCTCTTCAGCGGCGTGTCGTGCAGATAGACGGAGAACTGGTTCGGAAACATGAACTTGATCCGTCCGAGCGCATTCTCCTCGCCGGGTGGCTGGCGGATCCGCAGGCTGCGCACGTCGATGGCGGTCCAGTCGATCGTGTCGGGGCGGACGACGCGCATCTGGCCGCCGGCCCGGGCGAGCACCTGGTAGCCCCGGCGGGCGAAATATCCGGACGGGTCGGACTGGATTTCCGGCAGCATCTCCTTCGAGACGATGGATGTCGGTACGTTCCAGTACGGATTGACGACCAGATGGTCGATCGCGTTCGAGAAGAGCGGCGTCTGGTTGGTCGGCTTGCCGACCACGACGCGCGTCTCGAACGTGGTCTCGCCCGCCTTCACGATGCGGAGCTTGAACTCCGGCACGTTCACGAAGACGTGAAAGGTCCCCATGTCGCGCGGCATCCAGCGCCAGCGCTCCATGTTGACGATGATGCCGGCGATCTCCTCGGCGCGCGTCGTCGGGTTGAGCTTCGCGATCGTGGCCGGCCCGGCAATGCCGTCCACGTGGAGCCGGTGCGCCGCCTGGAAGGCCTCGACCGCGCGGGCGAGCGCCGCGTCGTAGAGCGTCGCGTCGGAGGCGGCATCGGCCGGCACCGCGAGCCGCGTCCGCAGGAGCGCGACGCGCTCGCCGCGGCTGCCGGTCTTGAGCGCGGGGCCGTCGGGGATGGCGACCACCTCCGGCTGCTCCGCGGAATTCCTGAGGCGCGCGAGCGCGGCCTTGAGCGCCTGGTATTGCGGCTGCGGCGGCTCGTAGCCGGCGAGCGCGGCGGCGGCGTCGGGCGCCGCGGCGAG
>NZ_SPKJ01000201.1 GCF_009866965.1 Propylenella binzhouense
CGCCGCGCCGCAATCCGCATCGCCGGCCGAGCCGCCGGCGACGGCCGCTCCCGCTGCGGCGGAGACGCCCGCCGTCCCGCCTTCGCCCGCCGCCGAAGGACCGGCCGTCCCGCCTTCGCCGGCCGCTGAACCCGGCCCCGACATGGCTCCGGATGCGGATTCCGACACGGCACCGCCGGCCGAATTCGCGCCCGCCGACGCCACGCTGCCGCACGACCTGTCGCCCTGGGGCATGTTCCTCGCCGCGGACATCGTGGTGAAGGGGGTCATGCTCGGCCTCGCCTTCGCCTCGCTCGTCACCTGGACGGTGTGGCTCGCCAAGAGCCTCGAACTGCTCGCCGCCAAGCTCCGGACCCGCCGCGCCCTCGCCGTGATCGCGGCCTCCGGCACGCTCGGCGACGCGAGCCGCGCGCTCGCCGCCCGCGGCGGGACGGCCGCCCTCCTCGTCCGCTCCGCCGAGCGCGAAATGGCGCTTTCCGCCGCCCACATCGACCAGGCCGGCGCATCCGGCACGCTGCAGCGCATCGCCTCGGTGCTGTCGCGCATCGAGGCGCAGGCGGCGCGCCGGATGACGCGCGGAACCGGCATCCTCGCGACGATCGGCTCCACGGCGCCCTTCGTCGGCCTGTTCGGCACGGTCTGGGGCATCATGAACGCCTTCATCGGCATATCGGAGGCGCATACGACCAATCTCGCCGTGGTCGCGCCCGGCATTGCGGAGGCGCTGCTCGCCACCGCGCTCGGCCTCGTCGCGGCGATCCCCGCGGTCGTCATCTACAACGTCTTCGCGCGGTCGATCGCGGGCTACCGGCATCTGCTCGCAGACGCGGCGGCCGCGACCGAGCGGCTGGCGAGCCGCGACCTCGACCGGCGAAGGTCGCTCCCCGCCCTCGCGCGCGCGGCGGAATGAGCGATGGCCGGCAGCCTGACGCCGCACGACGCCGAGGACGATCTCCGGGAGAACCACGAGATCAACGTCACGCCGTTCATCGACGTGATGCTGGTGCTTCTCATCATCTTCATGGTCGCCGCCCCGCTCGCCACCGTCGACGTCGAGGTCGACCTGCCCTCCTCGAGCGCCGCGCCGCAGCCGCGCCCGGACGAGCCGCTCTACCTCACCGTGAAGGAGGACCTGAGCCTCGCGCTCGGCGAGGACGATGTCGCGCGCGAGGCGCTCGCCCCGGCGCTCGAGCGCGCCACCGAGGGCGACCACGAGGCCCGCATCTTCCTGCGCGCCGACCGCGCGGTCCCCTATGGCGAACTGATGGCGGTGATGAACCTGCTGCGGGCCGCGGGCTATCTGAAGATCGCCCTTGTCGGCCTCGAGGCGCCGCTCCCCGACCCGGACGCGCCGGGCGGGACGCCGGCGCCGGCCGGATCCGCCGGCGCGCCATGATCGCCCACCCGTCCGCCTCCGGCCCGGGCGCCGACCGCCACCTCTGGCTGCGCAGCCTGCTCTGGGCGCTCGCCGCTCTGGCCGCGCTCACCGGACACCTCGCCGCCGCCTTCCTGGTGATGCGGGAGCCGCCGGCCGAGCCGGCGGACACGCCCCCGCCGGCCGCGATCATGATCGACCTCGCCCCTGCGCCGGCGGCGCCCGAGGATACCGAGCCGGAGATCGCCCCCGACCTGCAGGACGCGCAGGGAGAGCCGGTCGAGGCGCCCGAGAAGCCGGTCGAGCCCGATCCCCTTCCCGAGCAGCCGGTTCCCGAAGAGGTGCCGGAGCCGCCGCCGGCGCCGGTCGAGGAAGCCATGCCCGAGGCGGTGCCCGAGCCTGCGACGGAGCCCGCCGCATCCGACGAGCCGCCGCCCCCCGAGACGGCCGAGACCGCGCCGGCCGAGGCGCCGGCCGTGCCGCTTCCCGAGATGCGTCCGCCGCCGCCGCGCAGGCT
>NZ_SPKJ01000202.1 GCF_009866965.1 Propylenella binzhouense
CGCGCGGCAGGCCGATCCCGAGCGCCGCCGCGACCGCCGGGGCGGCCGCCTCCGCATCGGCGCGCAGCACGTGCTTCGCCACGAAGCGGCGCTCCGCCATCCGCACCGCCGAGGCCGTCGCCTCGACCGGCCGGCGATGATCGAGCGGGGAGCGCCGCACCGGGATGGCCTTGCTCGGCTTCGTCACGGCCCGGCCTCCCCTCGCGCCAGGAAATCGGTCTCGCTCACAATCACCGGGACCGGCGCCGCCGCCGCGCGGGCGACCCAGAGCCGCTCGCCGATCCGCCGGCCGCCATCCTTCACCAGCGCGAGCGCGATCGAGCGGCCGAGATTGGGGCTGAAATAGCTCGACGTGACGTGCCCGAGCATCGGCACCGGCGGCTCCGGCTCGGCCGCCGTTCCGATCACCTGCGCCCCTTCCATGAGGACGTGGTCCGGATCCTCAGTCAGGAGCCCGACAAGCTGGCGGCGGCCCTCCCGCGCCGTATCGGCGCGCGCGAGCGAACGCCGGCCGATGAAATCGCCGTCCTTCTTCACGATCCAGTCCATCCGCAGATCATGGGGCGTCACCGTCCCATCCGTCTCCTGGCCGACGAGGATGAAGCCCTTCTCGGCGCGCAGGAGGTGCATCGCCTCGGTGCCGTAGGGCGTGATCCCGAAGGCGGCGCCCTTCTCGATCAGGAGCTCCCAGAGCCAGAGGCCGTAGCTCGCCGGAATGTTGATCTCGTAGGAGAGCTCGCCCGTGAACGAGATGCGGAAGACGCGGACCGGCACGCCGCCGACATGCGCCGCGCGCCAGGACATGAAGGGGAAGCCCGCGGGATCGGCGTCGAGATCGTCGCAGAGCTCGCTCACCAGCCTGTGGCATTCCGGCCCGCAGAGGGAGGCGACCGCCCATTGCTCGGTGACCGAGGCGAGATAGACCTCGAGGTCCGGCCATTCGGTCTGGAGATAGTCCTCGAGCCTCGCCAGGACATTGGCGGCGCCGCCGGTGGTCGTCGTCATGTGGAAATGGTCGTCGGCGAGGCACGCGGTCACGCCGTCGTCCGCGACCATGCCGTCCTCGCCGAGCATCAGCCCGTAGCGGCAGCGGCCGGGCGCGAGCTTCCGCCAGGAATTCGTGTAGACGCGGTCGAGGAAGACGCGCGCATCGCGCCCCCGCACGTCGATCTTGCCGAGGGTCGAGGCGTCGAGAAGGCCGACGGCCTGGCGGGCGGCGCGCGCCTCGCGCCAGACGGCATCCCGGAAGCTTTCGCCCGGGCGCGGATAGGCGCGCGGGCGGAGCCAGTCTCCGACCGGCTCGAAGACGGCGCTGCGGCCCCGGTGCCAGGCATGCATCGGCGTCGTCCGCCGGGGCGCGAAATGATCACCCACGTGCCGGCCGGCGAGCGCGCCGAACGCGACCGGTTTCCAGGGCTGGCGGAAGGTGGTGACGCCGACCGCCGGGAGCGGCTCGCCGCGCGCGGCCGAAAGCACCGCGAAGGCGTTGAGATTGGCGACCTTGCCCTGGTCGGTGCCCATGCCGGCCGTGGTGTAGCGCTTGGCATGCTCGACGGCGCGATAGCCCTCCTGCACCGCGAGGCGGAGGTCCTTGGTCGTCACGTCGTCCTGAAGGTCGACCCAGGCGCGAACCTTGTGCGCCGGCCGGTCGGAGGGCAGCTCGGGGAGGATCCGGATCGCGCCCTGCCCCCAGTCGCGGCCCGCCACCGACGGCATTGCGGCATCAGCCCGCTCGAAGCCGGCGCGTCCGGCCGCCTCCGCGCCCGCGCGCGCCCCCTCGGCGAGCGCATCGGCGAGCGCGAACGTGCCGTTCGCCGCGCCGGC
>NZ_SPKJ01000203.1 GCF_009866965.1 Propylenella binzhouense
CGGCGCTCGCATGCGCGTCGCTCGTCGCGGTGGCCGCCCCGCTCGCGCTGAGGGCCGCGATCGCCGCGCGGGATCCGGCCGGCCCGGCGCCGCCGGTCTCGGCCGTCGTCCTCGACCGCTCGGACCGGCTGCTCCGTGCCTTCCCGGTCGCCGACGGACGGTGGCGGCTCCCGGTCGAGCCGGCCGATGTCGACCCGCGCTTCCTGCGGATGCTGCTCGGTTACGAGGATCGCGGCTTCGAGCGCCATCGCGGCGTCGAGATCCGGGCGCTCGCCCGCGCGGGGTGGCAGCTCCTGCGCCACGGGCGGATCGTCTCCGGCGGGTCCACTTTGACGATGCAGGTCGCGCGGCTCCTCCACGGCGAGCCGACCCGGGCCGCCGGCGCCAAGCTCGGCCAGGTCCTCGACGCGCTCGCCCTCGAGCGGCGGCACTCGAAGCCGGAGATCCTGCGGCTCTACCTCGAGCTCGCCCCCTATGGCGGCAATATCGAGGGGATCCGGGCGGCCTCGCTCGCCTATTTCGGAAAGGAGCCGGGGCGGCTCACGCCCGCCGAGGCCGCCCTCCTCGTCGCGATCCCGCAATCGCCGGAGGCGCGGCGGCCCGATCGGGGCGCGGCCGGGCTCCGGGCGGCGCGGGACCGCGTGCTCGCGCGCGCCGCATCGCTCGGCATCCTGGACGCGGAGGATGTCGCGGCCGCCCGCGCGGAGCCGGTCCCGCGGCTTCGTCGCGCGTTTCCGATGCTTGCGGCGCATGTTGCCGAGCGGGTCGCCGCGGAGGCGCCGCCCGAACGCGTGCACCGGCTCACCATCGATGCCGGCCTCCAGCGCGCGCTCGAAGATCTCGCACGCGAGCGCGCCTCGGCGCTGCCCGACCGCGTCTCCGTCGCCATCCTCGCGGCCGACCACCGCACCGGCGAAATCCTCGCCTCGGTCGGGTCCTCCGATCTCTTCGACGCCGGCCGCTCCGGCTTCGTCGACATGACCCGCGCGGTCCGCTCGCCGGGCTCGGCCCTGAAGCCGCTCATCTACGGACTCGCCTTCGAGCAGGGCATCGCCCACCCGGAAAGCCTCGTCGAGGATCGTCCGACCGCCTTTGCCGGCTACGTTCCGGCCAATTTCGACCGCAACTTCCAGGGCACGGTGACGGTCCGGCGGGCCCTGCAGCTCTCGCTCAACGTTCCCGCCGTGCAGCTTCTCGACGCCGTCGGTCCGGCCCGGCTCGTCGCCCGCATGCGCCGCGCGGGCGCCCGCCCGGTGCTTTCCGACCTCTCGCCGCCGGGGCTCGCCATCGGGCTCGGCGGGGTCGGCGTGACGCTCGCCGATCTCGTCGCCATCCACGCCGCCATCGCCCGCGGCGGCACGCCCGCCGCCCTCCATGTCCGTCGGAAAGCGGCCCCGCCGCCGCCGGCCGGGCGCGTCCTCGACGCCCGCGCGGCCTGGTACGTCTCCTCCATCCTCGCCGGCATGCCGCAGCCGGGCCGAGCGGGGGGAACGATCGCCTACAAGACCGGGACCTCCTACGGATACCGCGACGCCTGGTCGATCGGCTATGACGGGCGCCGGGTGATCGGCGTCTGGGTTGGGCGGGCGGACGGGGCCCCGGTGCCGGGACTGATCGGGATCGACGCCGCGGCGCCGATCCTCCTGGACGCCTTTGCGCGGATGGGGCCGGTCGTGCCGCTTGCCGGGCCGCCGCCGGGCGTCCTGGTCGCGAGTTCCGCCGGCCTGCCGGGGCCGCTCCGCCGCGTCCGCGTCCCGCGCGGGCCCGCGCCGG
>NZ_SPKJ01000204.1 GCF_009866965.1 Propylenella binzhouense
CGGCCGGCGCTCGCCGACTGCCTCGCGGACGGGGCGCGCCTCGGCGCGGAGGCGGCCCGCGCCTGCGGCTTCGAAGCGGCGGCGGAAGCCGCGCCATCGACCGACCCCGAAAGCGTCGCGGCCGCGCCGGTCTGGCGCGTGCCCGGCAAGGGGAGAGGCTTCGTCGACTTCCAGAACGACGTGACGGAGGCCGATATCGCGATCGCCCATGCCGAGGGCTTCCGTTCGGTGGAGCACCTGAAGCGCTACACCACGCTCGGCATGGCGACCGACCAGGGCAAGACCGCCAACGTGCCGGGCCTCGCCGTGATGGCCGCGCTCACCGGGCGGTCCATCCCGGCGACCGGGACGACCACCTACCGCCCGCCCTACACGCCGGTCGCGATCGGCGCGCTCGCCGGCCACCATCGCGGCAGGGACTTTCGGCCGACGCGGCTTGCGCCCTCGCATGCCTGGGCGGAAGGCGAGGGCGCCGTCTTCGTCGAGGCGGGGCTGTGGCTGCGCGCGCAATATTTTCCGCGCCCCGGCGAGACCGACTGGCAGGAGACGGTCGACCGCGAGGTGACGACGGTCCGCACCGCGGTCGGCGTCTGCGACGTCTCGACGCTCGGCAAGATCGACATCGAGGGCGAGGACGCGGCCGAGTTCCTGGAGCGGGTCTATGTCAATTCGTGGAAGAGCCTGCCGGTCGGCAAGGCGCGCTACGGCCTGATGCTGCGCGAGGACGGCTTCGTCATGGACGACGGCACGACCGCGCGGCTCGGCGAGAGGCACTATCTGATGACCACCACGACGGCGAACGCGGCGGGCGTGATGCGGCATCTCGAGTTCTGCGCCCAGGTGCTCTGGCCGGAGCTCGACGTCCGGATGGTGTCGGTCACCGAGCAATGGGCGCAATATTCGCTCGCCGGCCCGCGGGCGCGCGAGACGCTCGGCGCCGTGCTCGACCCCGGCCACGACCTTTCCGACGCGGCCTTTCCCTATCTCGCCGCAGGCGCCGTGACGGTCGGCGGCGGCATTCCGGCGCGGCTCTTCCGCATCTCCTTCTCCGGCGAGCGCGCCTACGAGCTGGCGGTGCCGGCCTCACACGGGGACGCGGCGATCCGGGCCATCATGGCGGCGGGCGCGCCCCACGGCATCGCGCCCTACGGCACCGAGGCGCTCGGCGTGATGCGGATCGAGAAGGGCCACGTCGCCGGCGGCGAGCTGAACGGCCAGACGACGGCGCGCGACCTCGGGCTCGGGCGGATGATGTCGAGGAAGAAGGATTTCGTCGGCCGGCTGATGGCGGAGCGGCCCGCGCTCATGGATCCGGACCGGCCGGCGCTGGTCGGCTTCGTGCCGGTCGACCGCAGCCGGCGGCTTCGGGCGGGGGCCCATTTCGTCGCCCTTGGCCGGCCGGCGAGCGCGGAGCACGACGAGGGGCACATGACCTCCGTCGCGTTCTCGCCGAGCCTCGGCCATTCGATCGGCCTCGGCCTCCTCAAGCGCGGGCCGGAGCGGATCGGCGAGCGCGTGCGCGCCGTCGACCCGGTGCGCGGCGGCGATATCGAGGTCGAGGTGGCGAGCCCTGTCTTCCTCGATCCGGCGGGGGAGCGGCTCCATGGCTGAGGCCCAATCGCCCGCCTGGCGGCCGCGCCCGGCCTGGCACGGCGTCGCAATTCCCGGCCGGCACGGCGCGGAGGCGGGCCCGCCCGGCCTCGTGGTCGAGCCGCTGGAGGGGCTCCGGCTCGCCAGCGTGACCGGCAGAGCGGGCGGCGGGGC
>NZ_SPKJ01000205.1 GCF_009866965.1 Propylenella binzhouense
CGCCGCCTCGCGCGCGAGCGCGCGGGCCGCCCCGGCTTCGCCGCCGGCAGACGGGCCGGCGCCGCGACAGGGATCGTCGAAGAGGCCGAGGCGCGCCTTCAGCGCCAGCACGCGCCGCAGCGCGGCGTCGATCTCGTCCATGGCGACGAGGCCGCGTTCGAGCGCGGCCGGAAGGCCGCGCAGATAGGTGCGGCCCATCATGTCGAGGTCGATGCCCGCCTTGAGCGCGAGGACGGCGGCCTCGACCGGGTCGGCGGCGACGCCGTGGACGACGAGTTCCGCCACCGCCCCGTAATCGCTGACGATGACCCCCGCGAAGCCCCATTCGCCGCGGAGGCGGTCCCGCAGCAAGGCCGCATTCGCGGTCATCGGCAGGCCCGCGAGATCGACGAAGGCCGGCATGACGCCCGCCGCGCCGGCCTCGATGGCGGCGCGGAACGGCGGCAGGTAGACCTCCGCGAGGGTGCGCTCGGAAATGTCGACCGAGGCGTAGTCCCGGCCGGCCGTGACGGCGCCGTAGGCGGCGAAGTGCTTGGCGGTCGCGGCAAGCGTTCCCGCCGCCGCGAGGTCGCTTCCCTGGAAGCCGCGCACCTTCGCCTCGGCGAACCGGCAGGCGAGCCAGGGGTCCTCGCCGGGACCCTCGGCGATCCGGCCCCAGCGCGGGTCGCGCCCGATGTCGAGCATCGGCGCGAAGGTCATGGCGACGCCGTCCGCTGCCGCCTCCGCGGCCGCCATCCGCGCCGTCGCCTCCCACAGGGCCGGGTCGCAGGCGCAGGCCTCCGCGAGCGGGATCGGGAACACGGTCCGGTGTCCGTGCAGGACGTCGAAGCCGATGATGAGGGGAATGCCGAGCCGGGTCTCCTCGACGGCGACGCGCTGCGCCGCGCGCACGGCCTCCGCGCCCCAGAGGTTGAGGAGGTTGCCGAGGCGCCCCGCGCGGATCTCGGCGAGATAGTCCTCCGGCAGGTAGGGGCCGGTGACGGCGCCCTCCGCCGTCCCGAGGGTGAGCTGGCCGAGCTTCTCCTCGAGCGTCATCGCCGCGACGAGCGCCTCGATGTGCTCGGCGAGGCGCGGCGCGACCGGCGCGGCCGGGCCCGCGCCGGGATCGACGACGCTGTTGCTGTCCGGCTTCATGGCGCGTGCTGTCCCGCTCCCTGGCCCGTGGCCGCCCGCTTGGATTTCCCGGGTTCGTGCGAGCCCGGACCCGATGATGCCGCTTCTGCATCCATCGATGGCGGAGCTCTCCCGGTCGCGCGTCCGGCAGCTCTACGAAGCCCTGCGGGATGAGGACGAGGAGACGCGCACGGCGGCCGCCGATAGGATCGGGACGCTGGTCGAGGATATCGTGACGCCGGCGGATGGCAAGATGGAGATCGACCTGCGCGACGATCTCGCTGGCATCCTTACGCTTTCCCGCCAAACGAAAAACCCTGCCGACCGTCGTCGGCGGGGTTTTTCGGCAAGCTGTTGATCCAGCTTGGAACGTTTGGTTGCGGGGGCAGGATTTGAACCTGCGACCTTCAGGTTATGAGCCTGACGAGCTACC
>NZ_SPKJ01000206.1 GCF_009866965.1 Propylenella binzhouense
CGGCCCCGGCGCGGGCGCGGGCCCGGGCTGGGGCGGCGGCCCCGGCGGGATGATGCCCTGGGGCGGCGGCCCGAACTGGGGCGGCTGGCGCGGCGGCAATTGGGGGCCGATGCATGGCGGCGGGATGCCGGTCATGATGATGGCCATGATCGACACCGACGGCAGCGGCACCATCTCCTACGCCGAGGTCGAGGCCTTCCATCGCCGCATGTTCGACTATCTCGACAGCAACAAGGACGGCGAGCTTTCGCCGGACGAGATCCAGGCGATGATGGGCGGACGCTTCGGCGGCAGGCGGTAGCGCCCGAACCGAAGCCGGGGAACAAAACCGTCCGGCGGGCGTCACGTCCCGCAAGAGCGCCCGCCGGGAGAACGACATGCCAGCCAGACCGAGACGCACAGTGGACCGCCCCGTCGCCGTGGTGACCGGAGCCTCGGCAGGCGTCGGACGGGCGGTGGCGCTCGCCTTCGCCCGGCGCGGCTATGCCGTCGCACTCCTGGCGCGCAGCGAGGCGGCGCTCGGCGAAGTGGCCCGCGCCGTCCGGGCGGCGGGCGGCGCCGCGCAGGCCTATCCGCTCGATGTCGCGGACGCGGCGGCAATGATGGAGGCGGCGGACGCGGTGGCGGAAAGGTTCGGGCGCATCGACGTCTGGGTGAACGATGCCATGCTGACCGTCTTCGGACGGACCGAGGACATCGCCCCGGACGAGTTCCGCCGCGTCACCGAGGTCACCTATCTCGGCTACGTCCACGGCACGCGCGCCGCGCTGAAGCACATGCGCGGGCGCAATGCCGGCACCATCGTGCAGGTCGGCTCGGCGCTCGCCTATCGGTCGATCCCGCTGCAATCGGCCTATTGCGCAGCCAAGGCGGCCATCCGCGGCTTCACCGATTCGCTCCGCTGCGAGCTCCTTCGCGAGCGGAGCCGCATACGGCTCACCATGGTGCACCTTCCCGCGGTGAACACGCCGCAATTCGACTGGGCGCGCAGCCATCTGCCGGAGGAGCTCCGGCCCGTCGGCACCATCCATCAGCCGGAGGCGGTCGCCGAGGCGATCCTGCGCGCGGCGCGCCGCGCCCCGCGCGAGCTCTGGATCGGGACCTCCACGATCGAGGCGATCCTCGGCACGATGGTCGCCCCCGCTTTCCTCGACCGCTTCGTGGCGGGGCGCGCCTGGGCCGGCCAGATGACCGGCGTCGCGGCCGATCCCGGGCGCCCCGACAACCTCTTCGCCACCGTGAAGGGAGGGCACGCGACGCGCGGCCGCTTCTCCGGGGTGGCGCGCAACCATGTTGTCGCCGTCTCGTCCACCACGATCCGGGCCACGCTCCTCGGCGGCGCGGTGCTCGCCCTTTGCGGCGCCGCCGCGCTCGGCTTCGCCGCCGGGCGGAACTCGGAGCAGGCCCGGTCCGGCTTCGGGCGGCTCGTCGCCGGCATGGCCGCAGGCGGGCGCGCGGCCGGAC
>NZ_SPKJ01000207.1 GCF_009866965.1 Propylenella binzhouense
CCCGTCGCCGCCCAGCCGGCGCGGGCGCGCGCCGAAGTGGCCGGGGCGCCGCCGATCGCAGCGGCCGTTCCGTTTCGGCACGTTCCGGTCAACGGGGCAATGAACGGACTTGCGCGGCCCGTCGAGCCGGCGGCCCCGGGCGTGCGCGTCGCCTCCGTCGGCGCGACGCTCGCGCTCAGGCCCGAAACCTTCGAACCGCATGTGATCGTCGGCGAGGAGACGTCGCTGGGCGGCTCCGCCATTGCGCCCCCGGCGGGAAGCGCCGAGCTTGTCGCTCCCGGCCCGGAAGAGCCGGGTGGTTCACCGCCCGGCGAAACCGGGGAAACGGAGGTTGCGGCCCTCACCCCGGGCACCGAAGGCGCCGACGCCCCGAACGGCTCCGTGCTGCCGGAGGCGCCGGAGGCCAGGCCCGCGCTCGATCTGCCGCGCGCGGTGCAGGGCGAGCTCGCCAGGCTCGGCTGCTACAGCGGCGCGGTCGACGGAATCTGGGGGCCGAACTCCGCCGGCGCGGCCGAACGCTATTACGACGCCAAAGGCGAAGCGCCGGACGCGCTCGATCCCGACCAGGCCTTCTATGCCCGACTCCTCGACGAGAGCGGACAGATCTGCAAGCCGGCGGATGCGCCCAAGGCGGCGAAGCCGCAGCAGAAGGTGGCGCCCAAGGCCGCGGCACCCGCGCGGAAGGCCGCGCCGAAGGCGGACCCGAAGCCGCCCAAGCGCTCGCGGACGACGACGGTCGTGAAGCGCACACCGCCACCGGCCGCGCCTCCGCCGCCGGCTCAAGCTTCGTCCTCGTCGTCGCGGATCAAGCCGGGCGCGCTGATCGGAGGCTTCCGATAGGGCGATGCGGCCGGCCGGCCGGCAGCGGTCGGTGTCGGGCCCGAGCGGGAGCCGATGCACGAGATCGATGCGAGCTTCAGGGCGAAGAAGGCGGCGGCGGCCCGGCAGCGCTCGCGCCGGCGCGCGCGCCAATGGACCTTGGCGGCCCTCGCGCTGGCGGTGGCCGGGCTCGGCGGCGGGATCCTTGTCACCTGGCAGTACTGGTCGTTCGGAACAGGTGACGGCGAAATCGCCGATCTCGGCGCACCCATGGGATCCGATCTCGCCGGCGAGCCGGTCTTCGTGCCCGCAGTGGTCGATCTGCCCGGCGATCCGGTGATCATCCATGTCGGCCGCGCGGGCGAAGGAAGGAGCCACCTCGCCCAGGCGCCGCGCCCGGAGGGGCTGGGCGCGGCCGGCGTGGCGGCGGCAAACGTGACGATCCTCGCCGACATGCTCCTCAGCACCAGCGAGCGGTTCATGACGACGCTGCCCTCCAGCCAGGAGGATTTCGCCTTCTTCCAGGCGCAGCGCGCGGGGCCGGCCATGCCGCCCGCCGGAGAGCCGCTGCCGTCCGAGGAGCCGGCCGGCGCCTCCGCGCTCCGGGCCGACGCGCCCGCCGACGTCGCGACCGATG
>NZ_SPKJ01000208.1 GCF_009866965.1 Propylenella binzhouense
GGCGAGGACGGCGGCCGGTGAGCGGCGAGGCGGCCGATCGCCTCCGCGCGGCCGCGGCGCCGGAGCGCCTGGCGGAGTTCGTGCTGCGGCGGCTCCGCGCCCGCGACGAATCCGGCTTCTGGCTGTGCCTGGTGCTCCTTTTCGGCGCCGTCGGCAGCGTTGCCTATCTCGCGAGCGCCTTCGCCGAGGCGGGCAGCGTGCAGGACGACACGCGCATGTTCCTCGCCTGGATGGGGCGCTGGGACGATCCGGCCGCCCTCCAAGGCGATCTGATGGCCGATTACTGGCAGTCGGTCAGCCCGTGGCTCTTCAGCGCGCTCTTTCGCCTCGCCTGGTTGGCGGGCATCGAGCCCGTCCTCTTCGCCAAGCTGCTGCCGGCGGCGCTCTTCCCGCTCATCGCCTGGTACGCCTACCGGTTCGTCCGGGCGATCGGCGCGGATCCCGCGATCGCCTTCGCGACGAGCCTCTTCGCGCTCCACGAATGCCTCTACAAGGACTTCGTGGTGAGCGGCACGCCGCGCGCCTTCTGGCCGCTCCTGATCCTCGTCGTGCTCGACGGGCTCGCCCGGCGCCGCCCGCTGCAGACGGCGCTCGGCCAGCTCGCGCTCTGCGGAACCTATCCGCAGCTCGGTCTGGTGACGGCGACGGTGGTCGGCCTCACCCTCTTCGAGCCGGGCGCGCGCTTCCTCGTGTCCCTGGAACGCCGGCGCGTCCTGATGGTCGCCGCCGCGGCCGCCGCGACGATCGCCGGCATCCTGCCGTTCCTGCTCGCGAGCAGCCCGTTCGAGCCGACGGTCACGCTTGCCGAGGCGCGCACCATCCCGACCTTCGCCCATGGCGGGAGGGGCGCGATCTTCGAGCCGGACGGCTCGCTCGATTTCGTCTGCCAGCGGCGGCTCGGCTTCTTCGCCAATGCCTGCACCGATTTCCCCGTGCTCGCCTTCCTGGGCTATTTCGCCGCGCTCGCGGCGGGGCCGGTGGTGCTCTTTTTGCGGACGCTCCGGCCGGCGGCGGCCCCGCGGACCGCCTCGCGGCTTCCGCTCTACCTCCTGCTTGCCTGCACGCTCTGGTTCGCGCTCTCGGCGCTGCTCCTCTTCAGGCTGCACCTGCCGAGCCGCTACACCTTTCCGGTCTATCTCGCGGCCCAGCTCGCCACCGTGCCGCTCCTCCTCGAATGGCTGCGGGCGAGGCGCTGGCCGGGCCGGCTTAGCGCCGGCCGCGGCAGGCGCGCCGCCGTGCTGGGCGGCGCGGCGCTTGCCGCCGTGCTCGCGCTCCTCCTGGCGACGGACGTCAAGCGCGGCT
>NZ_SPKJ01000209.1 GCF_009866965.1 Propylenella binzhouense
CGCCGGCCTCCAATCCGGCAGACAGCTTGAATCATCTCAGCGCTGATTTGGGAATCCCGATTCAATTAGGTCGGGTAACGCTCTAGCCTCACGTTGGCCAGCGAGGCGGCGATAGCGGAGATCGGGCGGAACAGAACCAGCGGGTCGTCTTTCGAAGGCAAAAAGCCGCGTCGCTGCCAGAACTGCGCAGCCTCGGCACCGACAGCATTGACCATAAGCGCGCGCCCGCCGGCGAGGGGAGCTCCCTGCACGCAGCGCTGCAATGCGTGCTTCAGTAGCCTCGCGCCGATACCCCGACCGACCCAGGCCCTGTCGGTTGCCAGTTGGCCGAGAAGGAGACAGGGAACCGGGTCCGCTGGCTGGCCTGTACGGACCGACCGCGGCAGCGCCGAGGGAACGACGGCAGTACGGGCAAGACCATAGTAGCCGACGACCCGCCCCCCGTCATGGACGACCATGACAGCGGTGAAGCCCCTTTCCTGGTTGGAAAGCGCCCTCGTCCTTAGCCAATGGTCGAGCGTGGGCCTGCCACAGGAGAATTCGGAGACATCGTGCGCCGCCGTGAGCGGTTCGGGAGCCGATAAGGGCAAGGCCTCACCGCTTGGCGACGTAACCGGCCTCCCAGGGGGCGGGCCGCTCGGTCAGTTCGACGATCTCGGGGACCGGCGCGGCCGGAGCAGACAGCACCTTCATGAAATCGGCGAAGCCCTCGGGGCTCATGCGGATCAGCCGGTTTTCCATGACGACTTCTTCGGCAGCGCGAACCGCGGCATCGCGCACGGCGGCCGCCGATAGGATCGGGACGCTGGTCGAGGATATCGTGACGCCGGCGGATGGCAAGATGGAGATCGACCTGCGCGACGATCTCGCTGGCATCCTTGCGCTTTCCCTCCGAACGAAAAACCCCGCCGGATTTGGCCGGCGGGGTTTCTGGCAAGCTGTTGATCCAGCTTGGAACGTTTGGTTGCGGGGGCAGGATTTGAACCTGCGACCTTCAGGTTATGAGCCTGACGAGCTACCGGGCTGCTCCACCCCGCGAGAGGCTTTGATGTTCCGGTGTTCCGGGCGCTGCGGCGGCCGGGGCATTGCGGCGAGCCGTGCGATGAGCCGGGGCGTTCCCCCCCAAAGGCACCCCCAGGTCTGCACCCCAGGTCTGGCACCCCCGGGTCCCGCAGCTGCGGGCCGGGTTCCGGCCGTCCCGGGCACCCCCGCCTGCGCGCGCGCGCCGGTCGAACGGCCTTGCGCGGGCGGCCCCTGCGGGCCGCGGCG
>NZ_SPKJ01000021.1 GCF_009866965.1 Propylenella binzhouense
CGCCGCCCCCGCCCGCCGTCCAGCCCGCGGCGGAGCGCCCGCGGCCGGCGAACGCGGAGGGACGCGGCTGGGTGGCCGACCTCCTGCGGCGGGCCTCCGCCGACGAGGACCTGCCGCCGCTCAGGCCGGAGAAGGAAGACGGCCCCGACGATCAGGCGGTCGCGGGAGCCCCCAACGGCGCCGCGGAGCCCCCGCAGGCGTCTCCCCTTCCGAAGGCCGGCCGCTCCCCGTCTCAGGTCGTGGAATCGCTCAACTCGCTCTCGATCGACATCGCGCGCGCGATCGATCACGAGGCCTCGGTCGAGCTGTGGGACCGCTACAAGCGCGGCGAGCGGAACGTGTTCACGCGGCGGCTCTACACGCTCCAGGGCCAGCGGACCTTCGACGAGATCCGCCGCAAATACGAGCGCGACGGCGATTTCCGCAGGGCCGTCGACAATTACATCAACGATTTCGAGCGCCTGCTGGCGCAGGTCTCGAAGAACGAGAGCGATCCCGCCATTTCGCGGGCCTACCTCACCTCGGATACCGGGAAGGTCTACACCATGCTCGCGCATGCGGCGGGCCGGCTGAACTGACCGCCGGACCCGCAAAGGCCGAAAGCGCGACGGCCCGCCGCAAACCCTGCGGCGGGCCGTCTGCCGTCCTGGCGGATGGTCCGCTCAGATCCGGGCGAGCACCTTCCGGGTGACCTCGACGAAAGCCGCGTCCATCGCGGCATCGAGGGCGGCGACATAATCCTGATTGGTGCTGCCGACGACCGGCGACCGCGCCTGCACGATATCGCTCGCCACCACCCGGCCCGTGCGGTCATCCATCAGCTTCAGCGCGAAGTCGGCGACGGCCGCGTGGTCCGCGATCTCGAAGGCGCGGATGTCGAGGATGATCTGGTAGTCGATGAGCACCCCCTGCCCCGGCAGCGCGGCCGCGCGCACGCGTCCCGTGTCCTGGAGCGTTTCGAGCAGGCGGGCCTGCAGCAGGCTCGGCAGGCTGTCCGCCCAGACGGCACCCGGCAGATAGGCGTATTCGGACGCGGACGGCCTCGCCGCGATGCGCTCCGAGGCCAGCGCGCGCACGGCCGAGGGGGTCGGGACGAGGATTTGGGCATTGCTGCCTGCCGGCACGGAGAATCCCGTCGGCGCGCTGAGGTCGTAGATCGCGTCCGGGGTCTGTGGCAGGAGCCGCGCGCATCCGCCGACCAGCGCGACTGAGATCGCGATGGCCAGGCCGGCTGCGAGGCCGGACCGGCCGCCGGCGGTTCGTGTCTTTCCGTCTCGGACCACGCGCGCTTCCACCCTCTTCAGCGGCGCTGGGCGCCGCGATACTCTGGTACCCTGTCGGGGCCGAAGATGACCTGGCTCGGGTCGCGGCTCAGATTCCCGATCACGACGTTGAGGCGGCTCACGGTCTGGCGCCCCTCGTTGATGAGGCTCTGCAGGTCGCGGAGCCCGCGATTGGTGAATTCGCTCGCGCCGCCGCCGATCGCCGTCACCTGCTTGTCCAGCGTGACCGCCGCCTGGCGCACGGCCGTCAGCGTGTCCCGTGCCTGGGCGACGAGGCCGTCAGTGCCCTCGCCGGCCATTCCGTTGAGCTTGGTGAGCAGCGCATCCGCCTTCTGGCTCAGCCCGTTGAGGCGATCGGCCACCTCCCGCGCGTCCTGGACGATCCGGTCGACCTCGTCGCTGTTGCGCCCGAGCGCGTCCGCAAACTTGTTGATGCCGTCGATCGACTGGCCGACCTTCTGCGAATCGACCGCCGCCAGCAGGTCGTCGACCCTGGCGCCCATCGTCGGCAGCCGGCTCGTGAAGGTGCCGACATCCGCCGAGATGCTCGTGAGCTTCGTCACGAGCTGGTCGATCTCCTCGCGATGCGCGCCGACCGTCTGGGCAACGCCGCTGATGGAATCGACCGCGGACCGCACCTGCTGCGGATCGACCGCCGCCGTGATCTCGTCGATCCGCACGACGGCGCGGTTAACGGCCTCCGGGTCGACTGCGGCCGCCACGTCGCGCACCCGCTCGCCCGCCGCCGACACGTTCGTCATCAGGGCGTCGGCCCGGTCGCCGAGCCCGCCGAGCCTTGCGGTGAATCCGCTGATATCCGAGGAGATCGCGGAAAGCCGCGTCACCACGGCGTCGATGTCCTCGCGCCGCGCGCCGAGCGTGTCCGCCACGCTGCCGATCGAATCGACGGTGCTGCGGACCTTCTCCGGATCGACGGCCGCGAACACCGAGCGGACCTGCTCGCCCGCGGCGCCGACATCGGCCATCAGCGCATCCGCCTTGTCGCCGAAGGTCCCGAGCCGGGCGGTGAAGCCGCTCACGTCGGAGGAGATCGCGGAGAGCCGCGTCACGACCCCGTCTATGTCCTCGCGCCGCGCGCCGAGCGTCTGTGCGACCCCGCTGATGGAATCGACGGCCGCGCGCACCTGCTGCGGATCGATCGCGCCCGCGATCTCGTCGAGCCGGGTCACGGCGCGGTTCACGGCCTCCGCGTCGACCGCCGCGACGACGTCGCGGACCTGCTGCCCGGCCTCGGCGACGTTCGTCATCAGCGCGTCCGCCTTGTCGCCGAAGGTCCCGAGCCGGGCGGTGAAGCCGCTCACGTCGGAGGAGATCGCGGAGAGCCGCGTCACGACCCCGTCTATGTCCTCGCGCCGCGCGCCGAGCGCCTGGGCGACGCCGCTGATCGAATCGACGGCCGCGCGCACCTGCTGCGGATCGATCGCGCTCGCGACCTCGTCGAGCCGCGTCACGGCGCGGTTGACGGCCTCCGCGTCGACCGCGGCCGCGACGTCCCGGACCTGCTGGCCCGCCTCGGCGACGTTCGTCATCAGCGCGTCCGCCTTGTCGCCGAATGTTCCGAGCCGGGCGGTGAAGCCGCCGACATCGTTCGCGATCGTCCCGATCCGCGTGACCAGCTGGTCGATGTCCTCCCCGCGCGCGGCAACGCTCGCGGTGAGGCTTGTCACATTGTCGACCGCCTGGCGGATCTGGGCCGGATCGACGGCGCCCATGATCGCCTCGCCGCGATCGACGAGGCCGTCGAGCTTTCCGCTGATCTGCGCGAGCGCCTTCGAGGCTTCCGAGGCGTTGTGCACGAGTTCGCTCACCTCGTCGGAGCTCGTCGCGAGCGCATCGGTGAAGGAGCGCACGTTCTTGACGATGTCGCCGACCGGCTCCGCATTGTTCTTCATCACGGCTTGCAGCGTCGCCAGCGTCTCGTCGGCGCGGGCGAGAATGCCGCGGGCCCCCGCGAGCAGGTCCTGCATGCCGGACCGCTGAGCCTGGAGCATCGGATTTTCCTGCGTCCAGATGCTCGGCGCGCCGGTCGTGCCGCCGGAAAGCTCGACATAGCCGACCCCGGTCAGGCCCTGGAAACCGAGCGAAGCCGTCGTATCGGTCTTGATCGGCGTGTCGCGGTTGACGGAGAGATCGGCGATCACCTTGGACGGGTTCTGCGGATCGAGGCGCAGCTTCTGCACGTCGCCGATCTTGATGCCGTTGAACACGACCTGTCCGCCGGTTCCGAGCCCGGTGACCGGATCGCTGAAGACCACCGAGATCCGGCCGGTATTGCCGCTGTCGTGCCCGCGCGCGAGCCAGTAGATGAACCCGAAGGCGAGCGCCAGCACCACGAGCGTGAACGCGCCGATCAGGGTCGTATTGGCCTTGGTCTCCATCGCCTCACCCAAGTGCCGCACGCGCCCGCGGGCTGTTGAAGTAGCTGCGCACCCACGGATGATCGAACCTGCGCATCGCCGCGATGTCGCCTTCGATCAGAATGCGCTGTTCCCCCACCACCGCAATCCGGTCCACGATCGCATGGAGCGTGTCGAGGTCGTGGGTTACCATGACCACCGTCAGCCCCAAAGTGTTTCTGAGATCCTCGATCAGGTTGTCGAAGTCGGACGCCGAGATCGGGTCGAGCCCCGAAGTCGGCTCGTCGAGGAACAGGATTTCGGGATCGAGCGCCAGCGCGCGTGCGAGCGCCGCCCGCTTGATCATGCCGCCCGAGAGCTCGGAAGGCATCTTCTGGCCGTCGCCCGGCTTCAGGCCCACGAGCTCGATCTTCAATTGCGAGAGCTGCTCGACGAGCGGCGGCGGCAGGTCAAGGAACTCGCGCATCGGGACGGCGACGTTCTGGGCAACGGTGAGCGCCGAGAACAGCGCGCCGAACTGGAAGAGCACGCCCCAGCGCTTCTCGATCTCGACGTCGGGGCCGTCCGGCCCGACCGCCTGCCCGAACGCCTCGACCGTGCCCGAAGAGCGGCGCACCAGCCCGAGGATGGACCGGAGCAGCACGGACTTGCCCGATCCCGACGCGCCGACGATCGCAAGGATCTCGCCCCGTCGCACGTCGAGGTCGAGATGGTCCAGCACCAACCGGTCGCCGAAACCGACCGACAGGTCGCGCACGCATATGACCGGTGCTTCGTTCGCCACGCGATCGCCTCAGAAGTCGATCGAGGCGTAGAAGATGGCGAACAGGCCGTCCACCACGATGACCATGAAGATGGACTTCACCACGGCGGCGGTGGTGTGCCGGCCGAGCGATTCCGCCGAGCCGCGCACCGCCATGCCCTCGGCGCAGGCGATGCAGCCGATGATCAGGGCCATGAACGGCGCCTTCAGGAGCCCGCTGAAGAGCGAGCTGAAATCGACCGCGTCGCGCAGCCGCACCAGGAACACGTCCGGCACGATGCCGGAATACATCCAGAGCGTCAGGAGCGCGCCGGCGAGCGCGGCCATGGCCGCCAGGAAGGTCAGGAGCGGCAGCACGAGAACGAGCGCGAGCACGCGGGGCAGCACCAGCACGTTCACCGGGTCGAGCCCCATCACCCGCAGCGCGTCGATCTCCTCGCCCATCTCCATCGAGCCGAGCTCGGCGGTGATCGCGCTGCCGGACCGGCCGGCGACCATGATCGCGGTGAGGAGCACCGCGATCTCGCGCAGCGCGATGATGCCGACGAGATCGACGGCGAAGATCTCGGCGCCGAAATAGCGCAGCTGGAACGCGCTCTGCTGCGCCAGGATGCCGCCGATCAGGAACGACATCAGCATGATGATCGGCACGGCGCGCAGGCCTGCCACGTCCATCTGCTGCACGACGGCGGTCGCCCGGAACGTCGACGGATGGAGGATGGTCGTCCCGATCTCCCGGATCACCCCGCCGAGCATTCCCACCAGATTGCGGCCGTCGCCGGCCACCGAGATCATCGTCTCCCCGACATGGGCGAGGAAGTTCTCGCGCCCCTTCACCGGCGGCACCGGCTCGGCGAGCACGTCGCGGACCCGCTTCACGAGCGCCTCGCGGGCGGGATCCGCGCCCTGCCAGACGACCTCGCGGCCGGCCCCGGCCCAGGCGCGCTCGAGCCTGACCAGCAGGTAGGCCCCGGCGGTGTCGAGCGCGCTCACCCCCGACACGTCGATCACCAGCGTCCCGGCGCTCTCCTTCGCGGCGCCGGGCGCGAAATCGGCGAGCGCCGCCTCGATCCGGCTCGCGTCCCCGATCACCCAGCTGCCGGCCGGCCGCATCACCAACCGGCCTCCGTCGAGCTGTCGATCAAGCACTGCGGTCATGGAATCCTGCGATGCTGACGGGAACGGCAGCGCGTGTTACGGAGGTCGTCGCTGCGGTGCAATGTGCCGTCTGCCCGGCCCGCCCGCAAGCGCAGGAAAGCAACAGTCCCATGGACATCCGGACTCCCTACCTTCTGTTTCTGGGCGACGTTCCAGACGCCCTCGCCGCGAAGACGGCCTACGGCATCGTGGACTGGCGCCGCGACTGGTGCGTCGGCCAGCTCAGGCTGCCCGGCTGCCGGGCCGACACGGGACTGCCCGACCTGGACATCGCCGCCGCCCGGCAGGCAGGCGCGGAGACGTTCGTGATCGGCGCCGTCAATCCCGGCGGCGTGCTGCCGGAGCACTGGATCGCGAGCATCGTGGAAGCGATCGAAGCCGGAATGGACGTCGCCAGCGGGCTCCACATGCGCCTGCGCGACATCGAGGCGATCCGCAAGGCCGCCGAGCGCCACCAGGCGGCCCTCCTCGACGTGCGGCATGCAGATCGGAGCTTCTCGGTCGGCAAGGGCGTGCGCAGGAGCGGCCGTCGCATCCTCACCGTCGGAACCGATTGCGCGGTGGGCAAGAAATATGCGGCGCTCGCGCTCGAGCGCGAGATGACGGCCCGGGGCTACGACGCCGAGTTCTGCGCGACCGGCCAGACCGGCGTGCTGATCGCCGGGCGCGGCGTGGCGATCGATGCGGTCGTCGCCGACTTCATCTCCGGCGCGGCGGAATGGCTGACGCCGGAAGCCGATCCCCGCCACTGGTTCGTCGTCGAGGGCCAGGGTTCCCTCTTCCACCCGTCCTTCGCGGGCGTTTCCCTCGGCCTCCTGCACGGCGCGCAGCCGGACGCCTTCGTCGTCTGCCACGAGCCGACGCGGCGGACGATGCGGAACGTCTCGCATCCGATCGCCGCGATCGGCGACGTCATCGAGGAGACGGTCCGGCTCGGCCGCCTCACCAACCCGGACATCCGGCCGATCGGCATCGCCGTCAACACGTCGACGCTTCCCGCCGATGCGGCCGATGCCCTCCTCGCCGCCACGGCGGCCGAGCACGGGCTTCCCGCCGTGGACCCGATCCGCACCGGCATGGCGCCGATCGTCGATCGCCTGGCGGCGCTCTTCGGCACCCCATGACGCTGCGCGTCACGGCCTGCATCGAAAAGTGGCCGATCGCCGGACGCTTCGTCATCTCCCGCGGCGCGCGGACCGAGGCGACCGTGGTGGCGGTCGAACTCTCCGACGGCAGCGCCGCCGGCCGCGCGGAGTGCGTCCCCTATGCCCGCTACGGCGAGACGCCGGAAAGCGTGCTCGCGCAGATCGAAGCGGTGGCCGGCACGCTCTCCGACCGCACGGCGCTCCAGGCCCTGCTGCCGCCCGGGGCGGCCCGGAACGCGCTCGATTGCGCGCTCTGGGACTTGGAGGCCAAGCGGTCCGGGGTTCCGGTCGCCCATCGCTGCGCCGGCATGATGCCGCGCCCCGTGCTGACGGCCTACACTCTGAGCCTCGGCACCCCCGACGAGATGAGCGAGGCGACGCGCAAGGCTGCGGGACGCCCGCTCCTCAAGGTGAAGCTCGGGGGCGATGGCGACGTGGAGCGCATCCGCGCGGTGCGTGCCGCGGCGCCGCGCGCCCGCCTCGTCGTCGACGCCAACGAGGCCTGGAGCGAAGAGAACTACCTCGAGAACATGATCGCCTGCCTCGAATCCGGCGTCTTCCTCATCGAGCAGCCGCTCCCGGCAGGCGCGGACGATCTGCTGCTCCATGTCCCGCATCCGGTCCCGATCTGCGCGGACGAGAGCCTGCACGTGTTCGAGGACCTGGAGAAGATCGCCGGCAAGTACGACGCCGTGAACGTGAAGCTCGACAAGGCCGGCGGGCTCACCGAGGCGCTCAGGACGGTGGAGGAGGCGCGCCGCCGCGGCTTTCTCGTCATGGTCGGCTGCATGCTCGGAACCTCGCTCGCCATGGCGCCGGCCGTACTCCTCGCGCAATACGCCCAGGTCGCCGATCTCGACGGGCCGCTTCTTCTCGCCCGCGACCGCCGTCCCGGCCTCCGCTATGCCGGCGCAATGGTGGAGCCGCCCCTCCCCGCCCTCTGGGGCTGAAAAGCCCTCCATTAAGGCTTTCTCAGCCTTCCTGGGCTAGGAATTCGCGACCGGCCCGCCCGGAAGAGGAGTTTCGAGATGGCCGGCCTTGCACGGCTCGGAGAGCTCAGCGAGGACGATTACAACGAGATCGCCGGGGCGCTTCTCGCCACCGCGAAGGGCCGGGCATTCCTCGGCGAGCACGGCCGGCGTTCCCGGGCGCGCGAGATCCGGCCTCTGCTGCGGTCTCTGAAGCACCTCGAGGGCGAGCTCGCCGCCCTCCGCAGCGATCCCTGGCCGCCGGCGGCCGCGCTCGAGATCGCCGCGATCGCCGACCGCATCGCCGCGCTCGCGCCGGCATCGGCCTGCGACTTTCCGGCGCCAACGACCGCCGCCGAGCGCGCTGACGAGCTCGCCGCGGTCGAGCGCGAATTGCGGGTCCTTTCGGACGTGCTCGCCAGGATCGCGCCCGTCGCCTCCGCGCCTGCGGCGGAAGCCGACATCTTCCCGGACGATGCCGGCGAGGCGCGGACCTGGCCGGCGGTGATCGAGGACGACCTGCCTCTCGCCTTTCCCGGCTGCGACGAGGCGCCTCAGCCCGCGCGGTAGGCGGCGAGCGCGGTCCGCAGCGTTTCGTCCGCGACGTTGCCGCCGGAGATGACGACGACGACCGTGCGCCCCTCGAGCGGGACCTTGCCCGCGATCGCCGCGGCGAGGGCGACCGCCCCGCCGGGCTCGGCGACGAGGCGCAGCCCATCGAAGGCAAAGCCCACGGCGTCGAGCGCCTCGGCGTCCGTGACGGAGAGCGCGCCCGCAAGCCGGCTCCGGTTGATCTCGAACCCGATCCTGCCCGGCGCGGGCGCCAGGAGCGCATCGCAGAGCGAGCCCGAAAGGCGCTCGTTTTCCCGCCGCTCGCCGGCCGCGAGCGACCGGGCGTAGTCGTCGAAGCCGGCGGGCTCCACGGCATAGACCGCGGCGGCCGGGAACGCGTCCGTCACGGCGAGCGCCACGCCTGCGGTGAGGCCGCCCCCGCCGCACGGAACGAGCACGATGTCGGGCCGTGCCCCGGCGGCCTCGCAATCCTCGGCGATCTCGAGCCCCACCGTCCCCTGGCCCGCTATGACCTCCGCATTGTCGAACGGATGGATGAGGGTGCCGCCCTCCTCCGCCACGATGCGGTTCGCGATGGCTTCGCGGTCCTCGCGGATCCGGTCGTAGAGCACGATCCGCGCCCCGCTCGCGGCGGTCCGCTCGCGCTTCACCGAGGGCGCATCCGCGGGCATGACGACGGTGGCCGGGATGCCGGCGAGGCGCGCCGCCTCCGCAAGTCCCTGCGCGTGGTTGCCGGAGGAGCAGGCGACGACGCCGGCGCGCCCCGCCTCCCCGAGCTTCGCCACGGCGTTCCAGGCACCGCGGAACTTGAACGAGCCGGTGCGCTGGAGGCATTCCGGCTTGAGATAGACGCGCGCGCCCGTTCTTTCCGAAAGCGCGGGCGCGGGGAGAAGCGGCGTCCGCACGGCATGGCCGGACAGCCGCCCGCGGGCGGCGAGGACATCGTGGATGGTGGGCCCGAGCATCAGAGGGCGATAGAGGACTGCTCGTGTTCCGGCAAGGACTCCGCGGCGACCGGGCGGCAGTGGACGCTCACGATGTTGGCGCGGAATGCGGCCGCGCTCGCCTCCCAGCTGAACCGCAGCGCGAGCGCGCGGGCATCCTCTCCGCGCAGCGACAACGCTCCGAGGGCGGCGCGGCGCAGGTCCTCGTCGAGGACGCCGGCCCCCGGATCGACGATGACGTCCTTCGGGCCGGTGACCGGAAAGGCCGCCACCGGCAGCCCGGAGGCCAGGGCCTCGAGGAGGACATTGCCGAACGTGTCCGTGAGGCTCGGAAACACGAAGACGTCGCAGCCCGCATAGGCGCGCGCCAGCGCCTCGCCTTCGAGCGTGCCGAGGAACCGCACGTCGCCGAAGCGCGCCTCGAGGTCCTGCCGCGCCGGGCCGTCTCCGACCACCACCTTCGTTCCGGGCAGGTCGAGCGACAGGAAAGCCTCGAGGTTCTTCTCCACCGAGACGCGGCCGACATAGAGAAAGAGCGGGCGCGGCAGGCCGAGATCGCAGTCAGGGCGGGGCCGGAAGAGCTCGGCATCGACGCCGCGCGACCAGCGCATCAGGTGGTTGATCCCGCGCGCCCGGAGATCGGCCTCGAGCGAGGGCGTCGCCACCATGCAGCCGGCGCCGGCATTGTGGAACCAGCGCATGTAGGCGTAGCCCCAGGCGATCGGGACCGGCAGCCGCGCGGCCAGATATTCCGGGAACTTGGTGTGGTAGCTGGTGGTGAAGGCGAGCCTGCCCTTCACGCAGTAATGGCGCGCCATCAGGCCGAGCGGCCCTTCCGTCGCGATGTGGATGTGGTCGGCCCGGGCCGCGTCCAGAAGCTCGGCGATCCGCCGCGGCGTCGTCACGGCGAGACGGATCTCCGGATAGCTCGGGCACGGCCAGGTGCGGAAGAGGTGCGGCGCGAGCACCGTCACCTCGTCGCCGCCCGCGGTCAGGATCTCGACCATCTTCTGCAGGCAGCGCACGACGCCGTTTACCTGCGGCTGCCAGGCGTCGGTCACGATCACGAGGCGCATGCGTCAGGCCGCAACCGCCCTGCGATCCGTCTGCTCCACGAGGTCCGGGAACGCGGCGACCTGCTCGCTCCAGCGGATGATCTCGAAGCTGCCGTCGTGGTGCTCGGCAAGCGCCGTGCAGCTCTCCACCCAGTCGCCGCAATTGTAGTAGGCGACGCCGAAGCGGTCGTGCATCGCCGCATGGTGGATGTGGCCGCAGATGACCCCGTCCGCATCGAGGCGCTCCGCCTCGCGGGCGAGCGCCTCCTCGAAGGCGCTGATGAAGTTCACGGCGTTCTTGACCTTGAGCTTCGCCCAGGCCGAAAGCGACCAGTAGGAGAAGCCGAACGAGCGCCGGATGAGGTTCAGGTAGGTATTCACGCCGAGCGCCACGCCGTAGGCCCAGTCGCCCAGGAAGGCGAGCCACTTGGCATGGCGCACGACCACGTCGAAATCGTCGCCGTGCGTGACGAGGAGCCGCCGCCCGTTCGCCGTCTCGTGCAGGGCTGTCCGGCAGACTTCGATCCCGCCGAAATGGGTTCCGATATAGTCGCGGAGGAACTCGTCGTGGTTCCCCGGGATATAGATGATGCGGCTGCCCTTCCGGCCCTTCCGGAGCAGCTTCTGAACGACGTCGTTATGCGCCTGCGGCCAGTGCCAGACGCGCCCGAGCCGCCAGGCGTCGACGATGTCTCCGACGAGGAAGATGGTCTCGGCATCGTGCACGCGGAGGAAGTCGAGCAGCATGCCCGCCTGGCAGCCTCGGGTACCGAGGTGCACGTCCGAGATGAAAAGGGTTCGCAGATGGCGTGGTGCCGGTTGTTCGAGCATGGCGCTGCCGGATAAGTGCGTCCCAGGCAAAGACACGATTCCGATCTCAGTTTTGTGACGCCGCGGGAATGACTGGCGCCGCGGCGGCGACATCCACGAGGAGAAGAAGATGGACTTGGGCTTGCAGGGACGGAAGGCGATCGTGTGCGCATCGACGCGGGGACTCGGGCGCGGCTGCGCCGAGGCGCTTTCCGCGGAGGGTGCGACGGTCGTGGTGAACGGCAGGACGCAGGAAGCCGCCGAGCAGACCGCCGAGGCGATCCGCCGCGCGACCGGCGGCACCGTGCTCGCGGTCGGCGGCGACGTCTCGACGAAGGAGGGACAGGCGGCGCTCCTCGCGGCCTGTCCCGATCCGGACATCCTCGTCAACAACAATGCCGGGCCGCCGCGCAAGGATTTCCGCGATCTCGACCGGACGGCGATGCTCGACGGCGTCGTCCAGAACATGGTGACGCCGGTCGAGCTCCTTCAGGCCGTGCTCGACGGCATGGTCGCGCGCAGGTTCGGGCGGATCGTCAACATCACGTCCTCGTCGGTGCTGATGCCGATCGCCGGCCTCGACCTCTCGTCCGGCGCGCGGGCGGGGCTCACCGCCTTCCTCGCCGGCATCTGCCGGCAGGTCGCCGCCTCCAACGTCACGATCAACAACATGCTGCCCGGCAAGATGGATACCGACCGGCTCCGCAGCGGGCTGCGCTGGGGCGCCGGTCAGGCCGGCATCAGCGAGGAGGAGGAGGCGGACCGCCAGCGCCGCGTGATTCCGGCCGGGCGCTTCGGAACCGCGGAGGAGTTCGGAAAGGTCTGCGCCTTCCTCTGCTCCGAGCATGCCGGCTACATCACCGGCCGCAATTTCCTGCTCGATGGCGGGCTCGTTCCGACCGCCTTCTGAGGCGCCGCCGGACCTCGCCGGGCGCCGTCCGGCGCCCGGACTCCGGCCGTTCCGCCGCCGCTCAGAACTTCCGGACCGCGGGCTCCTCGTAGCTCTCGAAGACCGGCCGTGCTCCGCCGCCGAGCTTCACCTTCAGCGCGGCGGAGATGAAGTGCAGGTCGGATTCGCCTTCGGCGACGAAGGGCAGGCCGTTGAAGCTCGGGTTGGAGGCCGAGCTGATGTCGATGTCCGGGTCCATCGCCCGGACGTAGCTGTAGGCGAAGTCGAAGGAGAAGCGCTCGTTGAAGCTGTGCGACAGGCCGGCCGAGAGCCAGAGCCGGTCGTCGTCGGCAAGCCGGGTCGAGCGCACCTTGTCGCTGATCGGCGAGAGTTCGTAGCCGATGCCGGCCCGCAGGCTGGTCGCCGGCGTCCAGGCATATTCTCCGCCGACCGAGAAGAACCAGCCGTCGTCATACTGGAAGGACAGGCCCTGCGCGCCCGCCTGGAAGGCGTTGAGATCGACCGGCGCGCCGCCGAGGAGCGGGCTCGTCACGGCCACGTCCCCGAACCGGCTCCAGTTCGTCCACTCCACCGTGCCGGCGAGCGTGAAGGCGTCGGTGATCCGCTGGCGCAGGCCGAGGCTGACCGTCTCCGGCATGTCGAGATCGGCGTCGATCGGAAGCGGCTGCGAGCCGGGGAGCTCGAGCGTGCCCTCGAGCGATTGCCTGATCGAGGAGCGGAAGCCGAGGCCGATCTCGGTGCCCGCGAACGGCCGGACCTGGATGCCGGCCGTGAAGCCGACCGACGTGTCATCGCCGGAGAGGTCCGCGGTCGGATCGCCCGGCAGGACGCCGGTCGCGGTCTTCAGGCTGGTCTTGAAGTACTGGACCTGCAGGCCGGCGCCGATCGAGATCATCTCGTTGAGCTGGTAGGCGATCATCGGGTTCACGTTGACCGAGAACACCTTCGAGGTGCGCGAATAGGCCTGGCCCGCCCAGCTGGTCTCCGGGTTGGTCGCAAGCCCGAAGGGCGAGTTCACCCCGATCCCGGCGATCAGGCTCTCGTTGATGCGGTAGGCGACGTAGCCCACCGGCGCGAAGGCGTCCTGGCCCATGTCGCCGCTCGCACTCGTCGCGGCGAAGCCGCCGCTCAGCGCATCAAGGGTCGCAACCGTCGCCGCCGTCGGCGTGACCTTGATCGTCGGCACGATCAGGGTGCCGCCGAGCTCCGCCTCGAAGCCCATCACCTGGGACAGGACGGCGGGATTCCAGAAGCTGGAGGAGAGGCTGCCGCCCGCCGCCACGCCGGCGAAGCTCATGCCCTGCCCGTACGAGCTCTGCTCCCGGAGCGCGAATGCGCCTGCAAACGCCTCCGACGCGACCCCGCCCAGAATGGCGGCCGAGCCGAGCAGCAATGCGATGCGCCCCGAAACGTTCATCAGCGTCCCCCGATTGGCGCCCGTCCGGGCGCTTTCCACTTTATCGTTCGGGCAAGCTAGCAGGCGGGACTTACCGGGAATCCTGCATTGACAGCCGGAGCGCGATTGGCTGCATTCCCGGTCGACCATGTGATAATCGCGCAACGCTTTTCGTTACCGGAGGTTGCGGACGCCGGCCTGTCGGATGGTCCAGTGATTGTACTTCCAAAGACATGTGAGGAGACGTCGATGAAGTTGGTGCGGTTTGGCGAGAAGGGTGCCGAGAAGCCCGGCGCAATTGATTCGCAGGGTCGCATCCGCGACCTGTCGGGGGTCGTCGCGGATTTCACGCCGGACGTCCTGACCATCGAGATGCGGGACCGCCTCACGGCGCTCGATCTCGAGACCCTCCCCGTCGTCGGAGGCAATCCGCGCCTCGGCGCGCCGATCGCCCGCACCGGCCACTTCATCGCGATCGGGCTGAACTATGTCGACCATGCCAAGGAGGCCGGACAGCCGATCCCGGCCGAGCCGGTGATCTTCTCGAAGGCGCCGAGTTCGCTCAGCGGCCCGGACGACGACGTGATCCTCCCCCGCGGATCGGAAAAGGGGGACTGGGAGATCGAGCTCGGCTTCGTGATGGGCCGGCACTGCCACTACGTGGCGCAGTCGGACGCCCTCTCCGCCGTGTTCGGCTACGTGCTCGCCAACGACGTCTCGGAGCGCGCCTTCCAGATCGAAGGCACCGGGCAGTGGATCAAGGGCAAGAGCGCGCCGACCTTCGGTCCGATCGGCCCGTGGCTCGTCACGCCGGACGAGATTCCCGACCCGCAGGACCTCGACATGTCGCTCGACGTCAACGGGGAGCGGCGGCAGACCGGCAACACCCGGACCATGATCTTCCCGGTCGCGGAGCTGATCGCCTATCTCTCCGAGAAGATGGATCTGGAGCCCGGCGACCTCGTGATCACGGGCACCCCGCCCGGCGTCGGCCTCGGCATGCGCCCGCAGCAATTCCTGAAGCCGGGCGACGAGATGCATCTCACCATGGCGAAGCTCGGCGAGCAGCGCCAGAAGGTGGTCGCGTTCCGGGGCTGAGCGCGGCGGCGCACCGCCGCGCCCTCCGGGAAGGTCAATCCGGGTCGCGGGCTTCCAGGAAGCTGCGCACGGACACCTCGCTCCAGGGCGCGAGCGTCGCGCGGGCCGCCCGGTAGGACGCCACGATGCGGCCGGCGATCGCATCCGTCGCGGCGATCTCGTCCAAGATCGCGGCGGCAGCGCCCTGCGCCGCCCGCACGACGTCCGCCGGAAAGCGGACGAGCTCGATGTCCTTCTCCTTGAGAGCGGCGAGCGCGCGCGCATTCATGAGTTCGGCCTCCGCGAGCGAATAGGCGTTCTCGGCGCGCGCCGCATTCTCGACGACGGCCTTGAGGTCGTCCGGGAGGGCGTTCCAGGCCTTCGCCGAGACGATCAGCTCGCCGGTGCCGTTCGGCTTGTTGAAGCCCGGATGGTGATAGTAGCGCGCGACCTTGTAGAAGCCGCTGGCGAGGTCGCTCTGCGGGCCGAGGAACTCGGCGCCGTCGATCATGCCCGACTGCAGGGCCGGCAGGATTTCGGAGACGGGCGTCGTCAGCGGCGTCGCGCCGAGGCGGCGGTAGATCTCGCCGCCGGTGCCCGCGACGCGCAGCCGGAGCCCTCGGATGTCGTCGAGGCTGCGGATCGGCCGGACGAACCAGCCGCCCATGTTGAAGCCCGGATTGCCGGCCATGAAGGGCTTCACCTCGAAGCGGGCATAGAGCTCGTCCCAGAGCGCCTGCCCGCCGCCGTGCTCGATCCAGGCCATGTGCTCGGTCGGGGTCAGGCCGAACGGAAAGGTCGTGAAGAACACGGTCGCCGGATGCTTCCCCTGCCAGTAGAACGAAGCCGTGTGGCCGGCGTCGGCGGCACCGCCGCGCACGGCGTCGAGCACCTCGAGGCCGGAGACGATCTCTCCGGCCGCGTAGAGCCGCACGGTGAGGCGGCCGCCGCTCATCGCCCCGATCCTCTGCGCCAGCCGCTCCGCCGTCATGCCGGGGCCCGGCAGGTTCTTCGGCCAGGACGTCACCATCCGCCATTCGGTCTTGCCCTGCGCGAGCGCGGGCGTGGCAAGCGAAGCGGCGGCGACCGCTCCGCCGGAGAGCAGGTTGCGACGGGTGAGCGCGTTCATCAGGGGCTCCAGATTGCGTGGAAATGGTGGACCGGCCCGTGCCCCGACCCGATCCGGAGCCGGTCGGAAGCCGCGATCGCGGCCTGCAGATAGGCCTTGGCCGCCGCGACCGAGGCGGCGAGATCGAGGCCTTTCGCCAGGCCGGCGGCGATCGCCGAGGAGAGCGTGCAGCCCGTCCCGTGGGTGTTCTCGGTCGCGATCCGCGGCGCCTCGAACCAGCGCCTCAGCGAGCCGGCCGCCAGGAAGTCGGCGGCGACGGGCTCGTCGCCGTGCCCGCCCTTGAGGAGAACGCCGTTGGCGCCGAGCGCGAGCAGCGCGTCCGCCTGCCGCTCCACCGCCGCCCTGCCCTTCGCGACCGGCTCGTCGAGCAGCCTGGCCGCCTCGTGGAGGTTGGGCGTCACGAGGAGCGCGCGCGGGAAGAGCTCGCGCGTGAGCACCGCGACCGCGTCGTCGGCGAGAAGCTTCGCCCCGCTCGTCGTCACCATCACCGGGTCGAGCACGACAGGGCCCGTCTTCCAGGCGTCGAGCCCGGCGGCGACCGCCTCGATGACCCCGGGATTGGAGAGCATGCCGATCTTCGTCGCGCCGACGCGGAGATCGGAGTAGACCGCATCCATCTGCGCATGCACGAAGTCGGGCGGGACGTCGTGGACCGCCGTCACCGTCAGCGTGTTCTGCGCGGTGAGCGCCGCGATCACGCTCGCCCCGTAGACGCCGAGCGCGGAAAAGGTCTTGAGATCGGCCTGGATGCCGGCGCCGCCGCCGGAATCGGAACCCGCTATCGTGACGGCGATCGGCGTCATGCGCTCTCCCCTGCCGCAACCCGCGCCCCGTCCACGATCTCCCGCAGCCGCCGCGTCGCGGCCGCGACGTCCTCGGCCATGAAGAGCGCCGAGATCACCGCGATCCCGTCCGAGCCGGCCCGCATGATCTGCCCCGCATTCGCCACCTCGATGCCGGCGATCGCGCCGACCGGCAGGCCGGGGCGGCGGGCGCGGACGATGGCGGCGAGCGCGCGCCAGCCGTCGACCCCGATCGAGCGCGGGTTCTCCTTCGACTGCGTGTCGAACACGCCGCCGATGCAGACATAGTCGATTTCCTCGAGCGCCGAGCCGCGCGCCTCCGCCTCCGTCTTGACGCTGAGGCCGATCAGCGCCTCCGGGCCGAGCAGGCGCCGCGCGTCGGCCGCGGCCATATCGTCCTGCCCGACATGGACGCCGCCGGCGCCGGCCGCGAGCGCGACGTCGACCCTGTCGTTGACGAGGAGGGGCACGCCGCTTCCCGCGACCGCGGCGGCGATCGCGCGGACGGCCTCGACCATGGCCCGGGTGCTGCCGGTCTTGTCGCGGTACTGCAGGAGCGTCGCGCCGCCGGCGACGGCCGCACAAGCGAGTTCGGGCAGCGGCCGTCCCCGGCTCCGCGCCGGATCCAGAATGCCGTAGAGGCTGAGGTCGACCTTGTTCATGAATGGCGTTCCAGTTGGTCCCGCGGCCCGGAAAGGCCGTGGAGTTCGTCGAGGAAGAGCGGCACGAAGCTTCCCGGCCCGCCGGCCTTTGCGCCCGCGCGCGCGCCGGCGGCGCCGAACCCTTCCACCGCCGCTATGGTTGCGGCGCAGGCATTCAGAGCCGTCGATAGGCAGGCCGCGACCACCGCGCCGAGGGCGCATCCCATCGCGGTCACCTCCGCCATGAGCGGGTGCCCCGTCTCGACGACGGATTCCCGATCCGCGCAGCCGATCCGGTCGCGGGCGCCGGAAATCGCGACGACGGCGCCCCGCGCCCTGGCGGCGGCGAGGCATGCCGCGCCGAGCGCGGCCGCCTCCGGCTCGTTGAGCCGGATCGCGGAGGGACCCGCCGCGACCAGGCGGCGGGCATAATCGGCCCGTGCCGGCGAGCGGTCCGCGAAGACGGGATCGAGCACCCAGGGCCGGCCGGCGGCGGACGCCGCCGCGACGGCCTCGCCGATCGCCTCCCGCGCGGCGGGCGTGAGCATGCCGAGGTTCACGAGCAGCGCGTCCGCGCCGGCGACGAAGGCGGCGACCTCCGCGGGGTCGCCCGACATCGACGGCACCGCGCCGATCGCCAGCAGCACGTTCGCCGTGAAGGCCTGCGCGACATTGTTCGTGAGGCAGTGCACGCGCGGCCGGCGGGCGCGCACGGCGGCGAAGACCTGCGCTGCGGGTGCGAGCGCGGCCGGCATCAGCAGCACCGGCGCGCTATGTCCGCGGACGTCGTCTCTCTGTCATGCAAGCGCCCATCCCTCCGCCGGTGTTAGCCGGATCAGGTTCGAGGGGTTGGCGTTTCGCCTCTCAGCCGCGTTCGCGGCACCCCCTGGCCAGTTCTCCTCTGCACATAATTCGGGACGCCGCTTCGCGCAACAGGCGACCGAGTTTCAGGCCGGGCCGGCCGCCTCGCCTGCCTCGCGTGGGACGGTCCGGTAGAACAACACGCGCCCGCCCGGAAGCAGCTGGTTCAGGAGGTCGAAATCGACGACGTTGCGCGTGAGGACGGTCAGGCCGAGCTTCGCGGCCTGCAGGTAGAGCACGCAATCGTGGAGCAGGCGCATCCGGTCGTCCTTGGCGTAGCCCTGCGTCCGGGAAAGGATGCCGGCGTAAAGTGCCGCTCTCGCCGATACGTCGATGTCGGGCGTAAAGAGCCTGTGCGGCGGCATCGCCTCGATCACCTTCTCGACCGCACGTGATACCGATCGGCTGCGCCGGTCGTCCGGGTCGAGTACGCCAACCACGTGCAGCAGCTCCTGGACCGCGATCGCGCTGTGATGGACGGTCCGGACCGAGAGCAGGACTTCGAGGACGGCAGGCGCTCTCCCCTGCATCTGGTCGATATAGACGCAGGTGTCGAGCAGGAGACCGTTGCCGGCGCTCGCCTCGGACCCGACAAACGGGAGCTGTTCGTCGCGCCGGCGTTGCAGCGTCGCCTTCGGATCATGCCTCAGGGCACGCCGGACGTCCCTGAACCGCAGGACCACCCCGTCAGGCGCCGAGTTCGAGATCGGCGCTTACAATGCCCCTGATTTCCTTGAACACGCTTGCGAAAACATCCTCCACCGCCAGGCTCGCAAGGGCGAATTCGACAAGCTCCGTATCCGACCTGATGCCGGTTCGAGCCTTTGCCGCGTCGATCAGCTGAGGCGAGACGCGACCGGCGATCCTGCCGGCCTTGTTCGACCTCAGTCCGCTCTCCTCCGCGCAAGCGAGCACGGCCGCTACGCGCTCCTCGCCGAATCCCGACGCCCGCCGTCGGAGCCCGCCCGGCTTGGCCGTCCGCCCGGTTTCGGAGCGCGCCGGCACTTCTTCTGACCCGACCCGATGTGCCACGGTATCACCCGCATTGTTCAACAAGATGGACAATGCGGACAACATAGCCGCGGGCTCCGGGAGCCGCAAGGAACGGCGCGGAGTCCGGCATTGCGGTCGGATCGCCGTTCGCAACGCTTGCCGGCGCGGTCCCGATCCGCTTCACTCCGGCCGATTCCGGAGGCGCGCATGACCCCCTTCTTCGTCATGATCAAATGCCGGCTCGGCAAGTCCTACGAGGTCGCGACCGAGCTCGCCGATGCGGAGATCGCATCGGAAATCTATTCCACGGCAGGCGACTACGACCTGCTGGTGAAGTTCTACGCGAGCCCCGGCGAGGACATCGGCCATTTCGTCAACGAGAAGGTGCATTCGATCCCGGGCATCGTCGACACCAAGACCATCCTCACCTTCAAGGCGTTCTGAGCACGCGGATCAGCCGTGCGGCGGCGTGGCGCGGCGCTGCCGCGCCCGCTTCAGCCCGAGCTGCCGCTCGCGGAGGATGATGAACACGCCGGAGGCGACCACCACCGGGCCGCCGAAAAGGAGCGACGGCCCGGGCAGTTCGGCGAAGACGAGATAGCCGAGCGCCACGCCCCAGATCATCGAGGCATATTCGAACGGCGCGATCGTCGAGGCATCCGCGTTGCGATAGGCGGACGTCATCAGGATCTGGCCGACGCCGCCGAAGAGGCCTGCCGAGACGAGGAGCGCGGCGTCGAAGGCCGAAGGCGCCACCCATCCGAACGGGATCGTCAGCAGGCCGGCCACGCTCGACGTCACGGAGAAGTAGAACACGATCGTGCCGGTCCCCTCGCTGTGGGTCATGCTGCGCACGAAGATCCCGGCCATCGCCGAAAGAAAGGCCGCGACGATCCCGAAGGCGGCACCGGCCAGCGCGGCGCTGCCGAGGCGACCGGACCGCAGCAGCTCGAACTGGGGCCACAGGATGATCATGATCCCGAGAAAGCCGACGAGGACCGCGCTCCAGCGATAGAGCCGCACCGGCTCGTGCAGCACCAGCGCGCCGAGCGCGACCAGGAACAGCGGCGCGGCATAGGCGATCGCCATGGCCTCGGGCAGCGGCAGGCGCTGTACGGCGGCGAATCCGAGGCCCATGGCGGTCACGCCGACCAGCCCGCGGCTGAAATGGACGAGCGGCCTCGGCGTCCGCAGCGCCGCGGGAAACAGCCCCTGCCACGCGAGCATCGCCACGATCGGGATGAGCCCGAAGAAGGAGCGGAAGAAGACGACCTCGCCCTCGGGCACCCGTCCCTCCGTCGCCTTGATCGCGACGAGCATCAGGGTGAAGAGGACGGTCGAGGCGACCTTGAGAAGGATGCCGAAGGCGGGATTCATCGGCGGCTCGTAGCATGCCGCCGGGACCGCAGCCATGGACGTAAGCGCGGGCTTGCCGCGGGAGAAGCCGCCTGCACTTCGCCGCCCCGGCGCCCGCTTCAGTGCGGATCGATGCGGCGGTAGAGGGCCTCGGCGAAGCTGTAGGCGGCGAAGGCCGCGAGGCCGAGGCCGATCGCGAGGAGAAGCAGCCAGCCGAGCGTGTAGCCCTGCACCGCCTTCAGCGCGTCCTGCAGCCCCGGCCGGTCCGCCGGGTCGTAGGCGAAGCCGCCCCTGACCGCGAGGCCCGCCAGGACGAGGAACACGGCCCCGCGCGCGATGAGCCCGGCGCGCGACAGCGGGCGCAGCCAGGGGGCGGCATCGGGCGGAATGCGCATGTACTTCTCGAACCCCGCCGTCGCGCCCTTCCAGATCAGGGCTGCCGCGGTCCCGGCAAGGATCGCGGCGGCGCCCCAGACGAACATCCACCGGAAACCGGCGCCGGGGATCGCCGCGAGCCAGCCGCCGGTCGGATCGCCGCCCCCGCCGTCGCTTCCCCATGTCGAAACGAGGCCGAGCGCGAAGAAGGCGAGCGCGAGGTTGAGGAGGCCGCTTCCGAGAAGGCCGGCGCGGATGACGAGGCCCTTCGCGTCCGTGCCGTGCCGGTCGGGATCGTTGACGGCCTGGATGAGACGCCAGGCGGCATAGCCGGCAAGCCCGATCGCCAGCATCCAGACCAAAGCGGTGCCGAAGGGCGCGCCGAGAACGGCGGCGAGCGCCCCCTCGGTGCCCTTCGCCTCCGACCGGCCGAACGCCGCGAGGGCGGCGAAGAAGCCGACGATCAGGTAGACGACGCCGCGGGCGGCATAGCCCGCGCGCGCCAGGATCTCCACGCCGCTCTCGATCGGGCCGTCCTGCGCGTTCATCGTTGCTGAACGGAAGTGCCCCGGCCAGGTTCCCCGCCGCTCAGCGCGCGGCGCCCCGGATCGCCTCCCAGACGCGCACCGGCGTCGCCGGCATGTCGATGTGGCGGATGCCGAAACCGCGGTCGAGCGCATCGACCACCGCATTCATCACCGCCGGGCAGGAGCCGATCGAGCCCGCCTCGCCGGCCCCCTTGATGCCCAGGGGATTCCATTTCGAGGGAATGTTGCGCGTCTCGAACCCGATCGACGGCACGTCCCAGGCGCGCGGCATGGCGTAGTCGTTGAACGAGGCGGTCACGAGCTGCCCGTCCGCGTCGTAGACCGTGCGCTCCAGGAGCGCCTGGCCGATGCCCTGCACCACCCCGCCATGCACCTGGCCGGCGAGGAGAAGCGGGTTCACGACCACGCCGAAATCGTCCACCACCAGATAGGCGAGCACATGCGTCGCGCCGGTCTCGGGGTCGATCTCGACCTCGCAGAGATGCGTCCCGTTCGGATAGGTCGGCTCCTCGCTCTTGTACTCGCCGGTCGCGACGAGCGTCGCCGGGCCGGCCCTGGCGGCGAGTTCGGCGAAGCCGATGCTCCGGTCGGTGCCGGCGATCCGGGCGCTGCCGCCGACGAGCTCGATGTCGGCGGCCGAGGCTTCCAGCTCGTCCGAAGCGAGCGCCTTGATCTTTTCGGCGAGTGTGCGCGCGGCGATCTCCACCGACGGCACGCCGAGCGGGATCGAGCGCGAGCCGCCCGTGCCGCCGCCGGTATCGGTGAGGTCGGTGTCGCCCTGAACGACCCGGACGTGATCGTAGTCGAGCCCGAGCGGTTCGGCGAGGAACTGGGCGTAGGCCGTCTGGTGGCCCTGCCCGTTCGACTGCGTGCCGATGTGGAGCGCGACGCGGCCGTCCGGCTCGAGCACCGCCTTCGCGACCTCCGAGCCCGGAAAGGCGCAGGCTTCGATATAGGTCGCGAAGCCGATGCCGCGCACCCGCCCGCGCGCTTTGCTCTCCGCGGCGCGCGCCTCGAAGCCGGCGAAATCGGCGCGTTCGAGCGCGCGTTCCATGTGGCCGTCGAACTCGCCGGTATCGTAGAGACGGCCGGTCTGGGTCCGGTACGGCATCTGCTCCGGCCGGATGAAGTTGCGCCGGCGGATCTCGGCCGGCGACAGGCCGGCGACCCGCGCGGCATGATCCATCAGCCGCTCCACCAGATAGGCCGCTTCGGGACGGCCCGCGCCGCGATAGGCGTCGGTCGGCACGGTGTTCGTGAAGACGCAGGTGCAGGCGAGATGGATGGTCCGGATGTCGTAGAGGCCCGTCGCCATGGTCAGCCCGAGCCAGGGGATGATCGGACCGTAATGCGAGAGATAGGCGCCCATGTCGGCGACGAGGTTCACCCGCATCGCGAGGATCCGTCCGTCGCCGTCGAGCGCGAAGGCGGCGGTGGCGACGTTGTCGCGGCCCTGCGCGTCCGCCAGGAAATGCTCGTTGCGGTCGGACACCCATTTCACGGGGCGGCCGAGCGCCTTCGCCGCCTTGGCGGCGAGCACGTATTCGCGGTAGGGCACCGCCTTCACGCCGAAGCCGCCGCCGACATCGGGCGTGACGACCCGGAGCTTCGCCGGCGGCACCTTCAGCACGCCGGCAAGCGAGGCCTGCATGCCGTGGACGCCCTGGGTCGGGAGCGTCAGCGTGTAGCGATCGGTGGACGGGTCGAACTCGGCGACCGCCGCCCGCGGCTCCATGTAGTTGCAGACGAGCCTGTTGTTCTCGACCGTGAGCTCCGCGACGAGCTTGGCCTGCGCGAAGGCAGCCTCGGTCGCGCCCGCATCCCCGTGCTCGTATTCGAAGGCGACATTCGTGCCCCGCTCCGGCCAGACGAGCGGTGCGTCCGGCGCGAGCGCCGCGAGCGAGCCGACGGCCGCCGGCAGCGGATCGTAGTCGACGAGGATCGCCTCGGCGGCGGTCCGCGCGGCAAGCGCGTCCTCGGCCACGACGAACGCGATCGCGTCCCCGACATGCCGCACGACATCGCTGCAGAGGACGGGGAAGAACGGCTTGCCGCCGGGCGACCCGGCCTTGATCGGACCCGTCGCCTCGCACGGCATCGAGCCGAGATCGGCAACGTCCGCGGCTGTCCAGACGAGGTGCACGCCGGCCGCACGCCGGGCGTCCTCGAGACCCGAGAGGCTGATGCGCGCATGCGCGGCGGCCGAGCGCAGCACGTAGGCGTGCAGCGCGCCGGCAGGCGTGACGTCGGCCGTGAAGCGCCCGCTTCCGCGCAGGAGGGCGGGGTCTTCCAGGCGGCGGACGGGCGCACCCAGTCCAAATTTGAGCGGGGCGAGTTCGGTCATGATGCTGTCTCGGAACTTCGAAGGAGGGCACGACGAGAATAGCGCGCCGGCGCACCATTGAAAGCGCCTTGCCGCAATGCAGGAACGGCCGCCCTGCGGGCGCGTTGACGGGCCCTGAGGGGGAAACGGTTCCATGCCGATCAATCTGCCGAGACGCGCCGAGGAGCTGGGGCTCCATTACGTGGAAGTCGGTGAGCTCTGCATCCGGCGCCGCCGGCGCGGCCGCGGCTTCAGCTATGTCGATGCCGACGGGCGGCCGGTCCGCGACCCCGTCGTGCTGGCGCGGATCCGCGCCCTCGTCCTGCCGCCGGCCTGGACGGAGGTCTGCATCGCGGAGGATCCCTTCGCCCATATCCAGGCGATCGGCCGGGACGCGGAGGGCCGGCATCAATATCGCTATCACGAGGAGTGGACGACGCTCAGGAACAGGGTGAAGGCGGAGCGGCTCGTCCGGTTCGGGCGGGCGCTCCCGCGCATCCGCGACAGGCTGGAGCGGGATCTCAGGCGCCGGACGCCGGACCGCATCTACGCGGCCGCCGTCGCCGGCCGGCTGGTCGACCGCGCGCTGCTTCGCTCCGGCCACAACAAGAACGGCATCGAGGATGGCGGCCGCGGCGCGACGACGCTCCTGAAGAGCGACGTGAAGCTCAACGGCACCAAGGTCCACCTCGCCTTCACCGGCAAGTCCGGCAAGCGCATCGACAAGACCGTCCGGGATCCGATCCTGCTCGATCGGCTGAGACGGCTGAAGGCGATCGGGCGCAAGCGCCTCTTCGCCTTCAAGGACGAGCACGGCCGGTGCTGCTACCTCTCCGCGCGGGACCTCAATACCTATCTCCGCGAGGCCGGCCATTCGGACGTCACCGCGAAGGACTTCCGCACCTTTGCCGCCTCGGCCCAGGCGATCGCGGAGCTTGCCCGGGCGGAGCGGCCCGAGAGCGAGCGGGCGCGGCGCCGCATCGTCGCAGCGGTGATGCGCTCCGTGTCGGAGCGGCTCGCCAACACGCCCGCCGTGGCGCGGGCGAGCTACGTCCACCCGCTCGTGGTGGAGGCCTACGAAGCGGGCGCGATCGGGCCGGAGCTCATGAAGGGACCGCTTCGCCGCGGGCTGACGCGCGAGGAGACGGCGCTGATGCGCTTCCTGGAATCCCGGCCTTCGGACGAGCGGCGGCCGTCCCGCCGGGCAGGGCCGAGCGCGCCTGCGCGGCAGGCGGCACGGCCCACCGGCGAGCCCGCGGCGGAGGCCGCTCGGCTCTGATCCGGACGGCGCTCAGAGAAACGCCCTCGGAACCGCGTTCGCCCGCGCCTCCCACTTCGCGACCGCCTCCATGCCGGCGCGGTCGAGGAGCTGGAAGGCCCGCCCCTCCCACTTGATCAGCTTCATCGTCCGCAGCCTGCCGATCACCTTGTTGGTGTGCACGAGCGACAGCCCGAGCGCATCGGCGAGATGCTGCTGGTTGAAGGGAAAGAGCACGGTCTCGTTCACGACGAGCTCGCGCTCTTCCGCCCGGATGTAGAGGTCGAGGAGAAGATAGGCCGCCCGCTCCAGGGCCGAGCGCTGTCCGACGCTGAGGAGTGCCGCGTCGAGGTGCTGTTCGTCGCTCGCCGCGACCCACACCATCTCGTAGCCGAGCTGCGGATGCCGTTCCTGCATTTCCCAGAAGCGCTTCCGCAGGAACACGCAGGTCCTCACCTCGGTCAGGGCCTCGACGCTGTGCTCCGCCGCCGCGAAGATCGAGGATTGCAGGCCGAGGAAGTCGCCCGGCAGGACGAATTTCAGGATCTGCCTGCGCGCATCCGCCAGCGTCTTGTAGCGGATCGCCCAGCCGGAGACGACCGTGTAGAGGCTGTCGGCCTCCTCCCCCTCGTGGAGGATCAGGCTGCCCGGATCGAAGGTCATCTCGCCCCGCTTCAGGTCCCGGACGAATGCGGCCTCCCCCTCCGAAAGGCACCGGAGGAACTTCAGCCCGGCAAGCGCGCAGCGCCCGCACCGGTGCGGGTCGGGGCGCAGGACCCGTCCCACGCCCCCGATAACGGTTCTCTCGGCCACCAGGCCATGCCCCTGCAAGCGCCCGCAGGCGAATACCCCGCTGCCATATCGCGGGACGCCGGTGCGCTCGTCAATGCGGCTGGTGCGCTTTGTCGGGTTCCGGGCGGTCAGCCCGCCGACGGGCCGCCGACGACCGTCGCCGAAAGCGGATCGGCTCCGAACGTGTCGTCGGGATCGAGATGCAGGAGCTCCGCGAGGCGCGTTCTCGCGCGGCTCACCCGGCTCTTGATGGTGCCGACCGCGCATTCGCAGATTTCCGCGGCTTCCTCGTAGGAGAAGCCCGAGGCGCCGACGAGGATCAGCGCCTCGCGCTGGTCGGCCGGGAGCTTCGCGAGCGCCTGGCGGAAGTCGCGCAGATCCATGTGGCTGTTCTGAGCCGGTTGCGACGCGAGCCGGGCGGCATACGCCCCTTCCGCATCCTCCACCTCGCGCCCGCGCTTGCGGACCTGCGAATAGAACTCGTTCCTCAGAATGGTGAAGAGCCAGGCGCGGAGGTTGGTGCCTTCCTGGAACGTATCGAACTTGGCCCACGCCTTCATCAGCGTTTCCTGGACCAGATCGTCGGCGCGCTCGCTGCTCCCGCACAGCGACACCGCGAAGGCGCGCAGGTTGGGAATCGATGCCAACAGGTCTTCCCGAAGTGCGTCAGAGACCGGCATGGTTCAGCCTAGCCTTTGCGCGACTGCTCGAGTTTCGTAAGTAGATCCAGCAGGTGCTTTGGAACCGGCTCATTGATTACGTCGTCGTACATCGCCCGCAGATGCTTTCCGATCTCGGTCTGAATACGCGGATCGATCTGAGCCTCATCCGACGACGCACCCCTTCCGATCTTCTTGGGGGCAGCTTTCATGTCGCGCTCTTCGTTACCGGTCATACTGTCATACTCCAGACGCGGCATTGCTCCGTGCGTCGTCGTCATCGTGTCGTCCATCCGGCTCACAGCGGCGCGTGGAACGCCCGTCCATCCACTCCTCGGTACGACGGAAACGAAACTCGGGCCGCGCTGTTCCGGCAAACGGCAATTTCCTTCAAATTGCACGCAACGTCGTTAGCAAACTCCTACACTCTCCGTCGACCTTGCCGGTTTGCCTCAGCATGGTCGCTACGACCGGTTGGCGCTGTTCTATGGCCGGCACGGCACTTGGCAAGGGCGAAAAAAAATTCGCGGCCTGCGGAACCGAATAGAGGGGCGTCCGTTTTCCGGTTGCTTGGATGTTCAGACCTGGTCACCAGAGCGAGCAAAAAAGCAAAAGCAGACGTGTCCAACGGCCACGGCCGCAGGAGCGGAGCACCAGATGAACGGATCGTCCCAACCGTTCGGTGCCGAGCGCGAGCGTGACTGATGGACACAACCCCGGCCGGCCTCCTCCTCATGCCCCCTTCCCCCTCGCGGTCGGCCGGGGCCCCCTCTCAGGACCTTCCCCTTCGACCCGGCGTCACGCGCCGGCGGTGGCGGGCCTCCGCCCGCCTCAGGACGCCGGACTCCCGCCGCGACAGATGGCCGGATGCCTGATATCCTCGATTCCTGATCCGCCGGCCGGCATGAGCGGGTTATATGCGGGCCGAGCGATGCGGCTTGCCTCGCAGAGGGATGAGCGGAGCTTCCCAGGGCGATCGGCGCGGACAGGCCTTCTCCGGGATCTCGCACGCTCTGAAAGATCGAGACGAGGAGCCCTTCCCCCATGACGCTCGATGACCCTGCTGCGGGGAGCCCCGGCAGTCCCCGGGCGGCGGATGCCGGGCCCGGGCTGCGGGTCGATCTCGCGGCGATCTTCCGCGCCTCGCCCAATCCCTATGTGATCCTCGACCCGGATCTCACCATAGTCGGCGCCAACGACGCCTATCTCCGGGCCACCATGCGGAAGCTGCCGGAGATCGTCGGGCGCAACATGTTCGAGGCCTTTCCGAGCGATCCGGCCTCGGAGAGCTTTCGCCTGCTGCAGGGCTCCTTCGACCGGGTGCGCCGCAACCGGAGCGCGGACCATCTCCCGCTCATCAAGTACGACATCGCCGGTCCCGACGGCCGGCTCGAGGAGCGCTACTGGAGCGCGACGCACGTTCCGCTTTTCGATGCGGCGGGCGGGCTCGCTCACATCCTCCAGCATACGGTGGACGTCACGGAGCTCCAGAGGCTCCGCCGGATGGCGGACCGGAACGCCGGAACCGTGCCGCCCGTCCAGCCGCTGGAGAGCGGCGTCCTGTGGCGCGCGAAGGCGGTGCAGGACGAGAATGCGGCACTCGAAGACGATCTCCGCAGCCTCAGGGAGCTCTTCGAGCAGGCGCCCAGCTTCATGGCGGTCTTGAAGGGCCCGGAGCACGTCTTCGATCTGGCGAACGCCGCCTATCTCCGGCTCGTCGGCAACCGCGCCGTCCACGGCAGGCCGGTGCGGGAGGTGCTCCCCGAGGTCGAGGGACAGGGATTCTTCGAGCACCTGGACAGGGTGTTCGCGACCGGCGAGCCCTTCGTCGGCCAGAGCATGCGCGTCCTCCTCCGCGAGACGCCGGACGCTCCTGCCGCCGAGCGGCATCTCGACCTGGTCTACCAGCCGATCCGCGATACGGAAGGCCGCGTGACCGGCATCTTCGTTCAGGGCCACGACATCACCGAGCAACGGCGCGCCGAGGCGGCCCTGCGCGAATCCGAGGGGCGGTTCCGGCTCGTGGCGGAGAGTGCGCCGGTCATGCTCTGGATGGGCGACGCCAACGGCAAGTGCGTCTATCTCAACCGGGAGCTCCGCCGGTTCTGGGGCGTCGAGGAGGAAGCGACCGGGGGCTTCGACTGGAGCGTGACGCTCCACCCGGACGACCGCGAGACGCTTTTCCGGCCGTTCGAGGAAGCCATGCGGGAGCGCCGCGGCTTCCAGGTCGAGGCGCGCTACCGCCGTGCCGACGGTGCCTTCCGCGTGCTGCGGACGGAGGCGCAGCCCCGCTTCGACCCGGACGGCACGTTTCTCGGCATGATCGGCGTCAATGTCGACGTCACCGAGGCGCGCGCGGCCGAGGCGGCGCTTCACGAGCTGAACGCGACGCTCGAGGAGCAGGTCCTGGAGCGCACGCGCGAGCTCCGCGAGCGCGAGGCCGCGCTAAGGCAGGCCCAGAAGATGGAGGTGATCGGACAGCTCACCGGCGGCGTCGCCCACGATTTCAACAACCTCCTCCAGGTGATCGTCGGCAATCTGGAGATCCTGCAGCGGAACATCGCCGCCGAATCCAGCCGCCTGAAGCGCGCCGCCGACAATGCGATGAACGGCGCGCGGCGCGCGTCCACCCTCACCCAGCGCCTGCTCGCCTTCTCCCGCCGCCAGCCGCTCGACCCCCGCCCGCTCAATGCGAACAGGCTCGTCTCGGACATGTCGGAGCTGCTGCACCGGACCCTCGGCGAGACCATATCGGTGGAGACGGTGCTCTCGGCCGGCCTGTGGTCCGTCGAGGCCGACGCCAACCAGCTCGAGAGCGCGATCCTGAACCTCGCGGTCAACGCGCGCGACGCCATGCCGGACGGCGGCAAGCTCACGATCGAGACCGCCAATACCCGCATCGACGAGGCCTATGCCGCCACCCACGCGGAGGTGGCGCCCGGCCAGTACGTCGTCATCTGCGTCTCCGACAACGGCGAAGGCATGACCAGGGAGACGGCGGCGCGGGTGTTCGAGCCGTTCTTCACGACGAAGGAGCCCGGCAAGGGCACCGGCCTCGGGCTCAGCATGGTCTACGGCTTCGTCAAGCAATCGGGCGGCCACGTGAAGATCTATTCGGAGCCGGGCCACGGCACGACGGTGAAGATCTACCTGCCGCGCATGGTCCATTCCCTCGGGGAGGACGAGGAGATCGGCCAGGCCGCCATCATTCCGGAGGGCTCTCAGGACGAGACGATCCTCGTGGTCGAGGACGATGACGACGTCCGCGGCTATTCGGTCGAGATCCTGCGCGAGCTCGGCTACCGGGTGATCGAGGCGCATGACGGCACCGCCGCCCTGAGGCTGCTTGCGCGCCAGAACCGGGTCGACCTGCTCTTCACCGACGTGGTGCTGCCCGGCGGCATGAACGGCGCCGACCTCGCCCGCGACGCGCGCGCGATCCGGCCCGGCCTCAAGGTGCTCTTCACGACCGGCTATGCGCGCGACGCGATCGTCCACCACGGCCGGCTCGATCCCGGCGTCCAGCTCATCACGAAGCCGTTCATCTATGCCGACCTCGCCGCCAAGGTCCGCGACGTCCTTGACACGGAGCGCCCCTCCCGGCCGCCTCAGCCGCCGAGATAGGCGCGGAGCACGCGGCCGTCGGCGGCGATCTCCGCCGCCGGCCCGGCGCCGACGATGCGCCCGGCCTCGATGAGATAGGCGCGGTCGGCGATCTTCAGGCTCTGCCGCGCATTCTGCTCGACGAGCATGATGCCGACGCCGCGGTCGGCGATGCGGCGGATCGCGCGGAAGACTTCGGTGGTCAGCGCGGGGCTGAGGCCGAGCGAGGGCTCGTCGAGGAGGAGGAGCGCGGGGCCTGACATCAGCGCGCGGCCGAGCGCCACCATCTGCTGCTCGCCGCCGCTCATCGTCTCCGCCGCCTGGGCGCGCCGCTCCCGCAGCCGCGGAAAGAGCGCGAACACGTCGGCGAGACGCTCCGCGCCGGCCGCGCCGTCCGGCCGCGCGAAGGCGCCGAGCGCGAGGTTGTCGGCGACGCTCATGTCGGCGAAGAGCCCGCGCCCCTGCGGCACGGTGGCGATTCCGAGCCGGGCCCTGCGGTGCGGCGGCATGTTGCCGATCGCCTCGCCCCGGAAGCGGATCGTGCCGGCGCCCGGCGCGAGCATGCCCGACAGCACGCCGATCAGGGTGGTCTTGCCGGCGCCGTTCGACCCGAGCACGACCACGAGCTCCCCTTCCGCGACCTCGAGCGAGACGCCGTCGAGCACGGCATGGCGGCCGTAGCCGGCGGAGACGCCACGCACCTCAAGCATCCTCGTCCCCGAGATAGACCCGGACGACCTCCGGGTCGGAGAGGCAGGCCTCGACGCTTCCCTCCGCGATCAGCCGGCCGGCATCGAGCACCGCGACGCGTTCGCAGAGCGTCCGGATCGCCGCCATCACGTGTTCGACGACGACGAGCGTGAGCGCATGGTCCCGGCGAAGGCCGGCGACGAGATCGAGCGCATCGGCGAGCTCGGTCGGCGTCAGCCCTGCCAGCCATTCGTCGAGAAGGAGGATGCGCGGCTCGGTCGCCAGCGCACGGGCGAGCTCCACCCGCTTCTGGTCGGAATAGGTAAGGGCCGCGGGCAGCGCATGGCGGTCGGCGCCGAAGGCGACGCGCTCGAGCAGCTCGTCCGCCAGGTGCCGCGCGCGCTCGATGCCGAGGCGCCGCCGCCCGTACATCGCGGCGACGGCGACGTTGTCGCGCGCGGAGAGCGTGTCGGGCAGCCGCACGAGCTGGAACGTGCAGGCGATCCCGGCGCGGCAGAGCCGCACCGAATCCCGGCCGGCGACGTCGCGGCCGTCGAGCCGGATCGCGCCCGCGCTCGGCCTCTGGCGTCCGGCGATCACCGAGAGGAGCGTGCTCTTGCCCGAGCCGTTCGGCCCGATCAGGCCGAGCACCTCGCCTGGCCGCACATCGAGGTCGATGCCGGCGAGCGCCAGAAGGCCGCCGAAGCGCTTGGTGACGCCGCGGAGCGAAAGCACCGGTGCCGGGGCGGGCGCGCTCACGGCAGGCCGGCCGCCTGCGGGCGCAGCCCGCCGGTCCGGCGCGCCAGCAGGCCGGAAAGGCCGTCCGGGACGAAGAAGACGATCGCCAGGAAGGCGAGGCCGAGCACGATCGAGAAATAGTCCGGCACGGTGGTCGCCAGATAGTCGGAGAGGAGCGCGAGCGGGACGGCGCCGAGCGCCGGGCCCCAGAAGCGCCGCATGCCGCCGAGCAGCGCGGTGACGACGGTCATGAACGAGATCGTCGGATTGAACGCGATGGTCGGATCCATGAAGCTCCAGCGCGGCGCCAGGATCGCGCCGGCAAGCGTGATCGCCACGCTCGACAGGACGAAGGTGGCGAGCTTGAGCCCGATCGAGCCGATGCCGATCTGGCGCGCCACCGTCTCGTCCGCGCCGATCACCTCGAGCGCGTAGCCGATCCGGCTGCGGTCGCGCAGCCACCAGCCGAAGAGGAGCACGGCCGCGAGCGCCGCGAGCTGCCACAGGATCTCCGCCTCGCCGACATCGAGGAAGACGTAGCGGCCGACCGTATGGGTGACGTTGAACTCCCACCAGTTCACGAGTTCGCGCACGAGCTCGGAGAGGCCGAAGGTGAAGATGACGAAGTACATGCCGCGCAGGCGCAGCGTGGCGAGCCCGACGATCGCGGCGAGAACGGCGCCGGTCAGCGCGGCCGCGAGGAGGCTCGGCACGTAGCCGATGGCCTCGCCGAGGACCGCGACGGCATAGGCGCCGGTGCCGAAGAACGCCCCCGCCGCGAGCGAGACGTAGCGGGTCGGGCCGGAGAAGAAGGCCCAGGCCGTCGCGAGCACGATGGCGTTCAGGAGATTGATGAGCACCGAGATGCCGTAGCTGCCGACGACCATCGGCGCGGCGGCGACCGCAGCGGCGGCGGCGAGGATCGCGGCCGGCGCCAGCATGTCCGGCGCCCTCATCGGCGCCGCCTGCCGAGCAGCCCCTCGGGACGCAGCACGAGCACCAGGATGAAGAGCGCGAAGGCGATCGCCGTGACGAGGCCCGGGTCGATGAAGGCGGCGCCCATCGTTTCGGCGAAGCCGAGGGCGAGGCCGGCGAGAAGCCCGCCGAGCACGTTTCCGATCCCGCCCATCGTGACGACGATGAGCGCCTTCATCGTGTATTCGGTGCCGATCGCGGGATTGATGTTGATGAAGGAGGAGACGAGTACGCCGGCGACGCCGGCAAGGAGGCCGCCCGCGGCGAAGGCCCAGCCCGACAGCCGCTCGACGTCGATGCCGACGAGCGGCGCCGACGCCGCGTTGGAGGCGATCGCCCGGAGCGCGCGGCCGGTCCGGGTGAAGCGCAGGACGAGATAGGCCGCGGCCGCCGTCACGAGCGCGCCGGCGAGCGCCAGGAGACGGTTGGCGGCCGTCACGGACCCGAGCACCGTCACCGGCTCGGCGAGATAGGAATAGGCGCGGTCCGACCCGCCCCAGAGCGCGAGCGCGGCGCCCTGGAGCAGGAAGACGAGCCCGAAGGTGGAGAGGATCGCGTTCACCTCGAGCGAGGCCCGGTCGCGCGACCGCCGGACGAGGGGCCGGAACACGAGCCTGAAGAGGAGGAGGTTGAAGGCGAAGGCGACCGGCGCGCCGAGGACGAGCGTCAGGAGCGGCGACAGTCCGGCGAGCGTGAAGGCCCAGAACGTGCCGAAGGCGGCGAGCATCATCAGCTCGCCATAGGCGAGGTCGAGGATGCGCGCGACGCCGTACTGGAGGTTCAGGCCGACCGAGACCAGCGCGTAGAGCCCGCCGGAGAGGAGCGCCGTCATGATGAGGTCGGCGAACGCCATCGGTACGCTTTCCTGCGGGGATCCGGGGGCCGGCCTCCGCCCTCGCTCAGTCCACCACCGGCGGCACGGCGTTCGGCATGTCGGCGGGCGCGACGCCCTTGAACTCGCCGCCCTGCCACTGCCCGACCCACCATTGCTTCACGAGCCGGTTGTTCTCGAGCCTGATCGGCCCGGCGATCGTCTGGAACGTGTCGCTGCCGAGGCTCGCGCTGATCTTCTCCCGGTCGATCTCGCCGACCTTCTCGATCGCCTGCTCGAGCATCTGCAGCGAGGCGTAGGTGAGCGGGCTCGCCCAGCGGTCCGGCTCCTGCCCCGTCACCGCCACGTGCCGCTTGAAGTAGTCCTGCGCCCCCGGCACCGTCGGATCCCAGCCGCCGATCCCGAAAATGCCCTCGGCCTTGTCGCCGAACTTCTGCTTGAAGACCGGGAAGGCCGTCCCGACGGCGGTGTAGAAGACCTTCGGGCGGAAGCCGTTCACCTGGGCCGTCTCCACCAGCATCAGCGTGTCGCGCGGGTAGGAGAAGGCGATGAAGGTGTCCGGCGCGGCGGCCTGGGCCGCCTTGATCTGGGGCGTCAGGTCCTTCACGTCGACCGGGTAGCTCGCCTCGTAGACGATGTCGAAGCCGCCGGCGGCGAGCGCCTCCTTGGCCGGGCCGATGAGCTCGGCGCCGAATTGCTGCGCGACGGCGAGGAGCGCCACCTTGTCGCCGATCTTGCCCTGCTGCCGGAGCGCGGAGAGCATGTCGACGAGCGCCTTCGAGGCCTCCGATGGCATGCCCAGATAGAAGAACACGTCCTTCCAGCGCTTCGTGAGCTCCGGGATCTTCTCGTTCACCGCGGTCACCGCCAGGAGCGGATAGCCGTGCTTGTGGTAGACCGGCGCGACCGCGAGATTGGTGCCGGTGCCCCAGGGCGCGAGCACGAGATCGACCTTCTCGGAGGTCATCAGCCGCTCCGTCAGGCGGACGGCGTCCTCGATGTTCGACCGGTCGTCGAGCTCGATCAGCTCGACCGGAATGCGCTTGCCGTATTTCGACAGCATCAGCCCGCCGCGATCGTTCACGTCCTTCACCCAGAGCCGGTAGTTCGGGACGGTCGTCGTCAGGGTTCCGGGCGCCAGCGGGCCGGAGAGCGAGGCGACGTAGCCGATCCGGATCTTCTCCGGGGCGTCCTGCGCGGCGGCGATTGTTGCGGCGAGCGACAGGACCGCGGCGGCGGCCAGACGCAGCATGGATCTCACGTTCATGCCTTCCTCCCATCCTCGTTCGAGGTTCCAGTTGGTTTGTGCGCAAACTATCTCGGATCGGGAGAGATTTCCAGCGCCGTGATGGCGGGACATGATTGCGGATGGCCGAAGGCCGCGCCGCCGCACTGGCGGAGCGCGGCGGAGGAAATCGCGCGCGGCGGTCGCTCAGGGTCCGGGCGTTTCCAGCGAAAGGTGCATGAACCGGCTGAAGCTGTTCTCCTGGTAGGTCGAGAACGCTTCGCCCTCCACGAAGCCGCGCCTGGCGTAGAGCGCGATCGCGGGTTCGAAGGCGGGGCCCCTGCCCGTCTCGAGGCTCAGGCGGCGCATGCCCCGCGCCCGCGCCTCGGCGATGATGTGCTCGAGCAGCGCCGCCGCGACGCCGCGCCTCAGGTGGTCGGGATGCGTCCGCATGGACTTCACCTCGCCGGTGCCGTCGCCGAGTTCCTTGAGCGCCCCCATGCCGGCGACCGCATCGCCGATCCACGCCGTCCAGACCGTGACGCCGGGCGCCGTCAGGCCGGAGAGGTCGAGCGCGAACACCGCATCGGGCGGCGAGTTCGCCCGCATGCCCGCCAGATGGAAGGCGAGCAAAGCGCGCGTCGCGGCGCCGGAAAGATCGTCCTCGCGGATCTCGAACATGGTGTCGCCCGGCCTCACGGCGCAAGTCTAGCCTGCCGGCGCGATCCCTCAATCCCCGTTCCTGCCCGACAGGAATCGAGCGGCAGGCGCCGCATTGTCGCGGCCGCCGGCCATCCCGCTAGTCCCGGCCGAGGAAGGGCTCCACGATCCCGCTCGCGCCGAAGCGGCCGATCCGCTTGATCTCCCATTCCAGGCGGATGCCGGAATGTTCGAGCACGCGCAGGCGCACCGTCTCGCCGAGCGTCTCCAGATCGTGGCCGGCCGCGCCGCCATTGTTGATGAGGAAGTTGCAGTGCATCTCGGAGACCTGGGCGTCGCCGATTGCGAGCCCGCGGCAGCCGGCCGCGTCGATGAGCTGCCAGGCCTTGCCGCCGGGCGGGTTCTTGAAGGTCGAGCCGCCGGTCCGGCTTTTGATCGGCTGCGCGGTCTCGCGGTGCGCCTGGACGGCCTCCATCTCGGCGCGGATCGCGTCCCTCTCGGCCGGATGGCCCTCGTAGACCGCCTCCACGAAGATCAGGTCCGCCGGCGCGGCGGAATGCCGGTAGGCGTAGCCCATCTCGGCGTTCGAGAGGACGCGGCGCCCGCCCGCCCGGTCGATCGCGACGATCTCGACGACGCGCTCGCGCGTTTCGACCCCGTTCGCGCCGGCATTCATCCTGAGCGCCCCGCCGATGCCGCCCGGAATGCCGTGATAGAAGGCGAAGCCGCCGATCCCGGCCTCGAGCGCGTGGGCCGCCACGCGCCGGTCGGCGAGCGCCGCCCCGACGCGCAAGCGCTGTCCGTCGACCGCGATCTGCCCGAAGCCGCGGGCCGAGAGCCGGACCACGACGCCGGGCACGCCGCCGTCGCGCACGAGGAGGTTGGAGCCGAGCCCGATCACGGTCACCGGGATGTCCGGCGGCAGCGCCCGCATGAGGAAGGCGAGGTCCTCGGCGTCGGTCGGCAGAGCGAGGATCTCGGCCGGGCCGCCGGCGCGGAACCACACGATGGGCGCGAGCGGCTGGTCCGCCTGCAGCGTGCCGCGGAAGCCGTCGAGACGGCCCTGCAAACGGTCGAGGAGATGGCTCGGCATGGCGCTACGGGCGCGCCGTCTCTGGCATGCCGAAAGCGGCGAGCGCCTGCGGCAAAGCGTTCGCCCAGCGGGAGATCGAGCCGGCGCCGAGGCAGACCACCATGTCGCCCGGGCTCGCGATCTCGGCGATGATCGGGGCGAGCGCCTCCTCGCCGGGGAGCGCGCGGACGTCGCGGTGGCCGCCGGAGCGCAGCCCCTCGATCAGGCTCTCGCGGTCGGCGCCCTCGATCGGGGCCTCGCCGGCCGGATAGACGTCCGCCACGAGGACGGTATCGGCCTCGTTGAAGCAGGCGCAGAATTCCGGGAAGAGCGACTTCAGGCGGGAATAGCGGTGCGGCTGGACGACGGCGATCACCCTGCCCTTCGCGGCCGAGCGGGCGGCGCGCAGCACGGCCGCGATCTCGACCGGGTGGTGGCCGTAATCATCGTAGATGTCGATGCCGTTCCAGCTCCCCGTATGCGTGAAGCGCCGCTTCACGCCGCCGAAGCCCGCAAGGCCCTTGCGGATCGCGTCGCCGGCGATCCCGAGGGCGCGGGCGACGGCGATCGCGGCGGTGGCGTTCGAAACGTTGTGCTCGCCCGGCATCGGCAGCACCAAATCGGCGATCGTCTCGGTCTCGCCCGTGACGCGGTCCCGCCGCTCCACGGTGAAGTGCGACCGCCCGCCCGCCGCGGCGACGTCGCGGAAACGCACCTCCGCCTGCGGGTTGCGGCCATAGGTGATGATGCGCCGATCCTCGATGCGGCCGACCAGCGCCTGCACCTCGGGATGGTCGAGGCACATGACGGCGAAGCCGTAGAACGGCACGTTCTCCACGAAGGCGCGGAACGCCTCGCGCACGTGGTCGAACGAGCCGTAATGGTCGAGATGCTCCGGGTCGATATTGGTGACGACGGCGATGTCCGCCGGCAGCTTCACGAACGTCCCGTCGGATTCGTCGGCCTCCACCACCATCCAGTCGCCGCTGCCGATGCGGGCGTTCGTGCCGTAGGCGTTGATGATGCCGCCGTTGATGACGGTCGGGTCGAAGCCGCCGGCGTCGAGGAGCGCGGCGACGAGCGAGGTGGTGGTGGTCTTGCCGTGCGTGCCGCCGATCGCGATCGCCGAATGCAGCCGCATCAGCTCGGCGAGCATCTCGGCGCGCCTGACGACCGGCAGCCCGCGCGCGCGGGCCTCCTTCAGCTCCGGGTTGTCGCGCTTGATGGCCGAGGAGACGACGACCACCGCCGCGCCGTCGAGATTGGCGGCGTCGTGGCCGATATGGACCGGGATGCCGTGCTCGCGCAGGCGCTGCACGTTGGCGCTGTCGGCGACGTCCGATCCGGTCACGCGATAGTTCTGGTTAGCGAGCACCTCGGCGATGCCGCTCATCCCGATGCCGCCGATCCCGACGAAATGGACGGGCCCGATGTCCCGAGGCATCTTCATGGGCTGACTACTCCCTGCGCCCGCTGGCGATCGATTCGACGAAATCGGCGAGCCGTTCGGCGGCGTCCGGCCGCCCCTGCCCCGCCGCGGCCCGCGCGGCGACGGCCAGCTGTTCCGGAGCCTGCATAAGATCCGCGAGCCGGTTCGCAAAGCCCCGCGCCGTGAAGTCCCGCTCCGGCACCACCCAGGCGGCGCCGGCGGCCGCGAGCGCCGCCGCGTTCGCGGCCTGGTCGTGGTCGAGCGCATGGGGATAGGGCACCAGGATCGAGGGCCGCCCGATCACCGCGATCTCGGTCACGGTCGAGGCGCCGGCACGGCTCACGACCAGATGCGCCGCGGCGAGCCGTTCCGGCATGTCCCGGAAGAACGGCTGGAGCTCAGCCTCGACGCCGAGCCGCCCGTAGGCGGCGCGGGTGCGCTCGATGTCCTCCGGCCGGCACTGCTGGACGATGCGGAGGCGGCGCCGCTCGGGCGCGGCGAGCGCCGCCACGGCGTCGGGGACGACGTCGGAGAAGACGCGGGCGCCCTGGCTGCCGCCGAAGACGAGGAGCCGGAACGGCTCGCCGGCCGCCGGCGCCGGATATAGCTCGCCCGCGCGGAGCGCGATCGCGCTGCGGACCGGATTGCCGACATGCGTGCGGCGCCGGGCCTTCTCGCCGCCGCCGGGCTCCGGGAAGCCGGTGGCGAGCTGCGCGCCGAAGCGGACGAGCAGCCTGTTCGCCCGGCCGAGCACGGCGTTCTGCTCGTGGACCGCGATCGGCAGGCCGGCGAGCTTTGCCGCGAGCAGCGGCGGCACGGTCGGGTAGCCGCCGAAGCCGACCGCGACCTCCGGGCGGAGGCGCGCGACCAGCCTGCGGGATTCCGACAGCCCGAGCGCCATGGTGCCGAGCGAGCGCAGGATCGCGAGCGGATTGCCGCCGCTGATCGTCGCGGAGCGGACGACGTGCCTCGCCTCCGGCGGGACGCCTTCCACATAGGCGCCGACGCGGGGATCGGTCGCGAGCTCGACGCGCCAGCCCCGGGCGGTCAGCACCTCGCGGAGCGCCAGGGCGGGGAAGAGGTGCCCGCCGGTGCCGCCCGCGACCAGCAGAACGGTGCGCACGCGATCCGTCGTCACGTATGCCCGACCGCGGCCGCGCGCGGGACGACCGTCACGTGCTGATCGTAGGAGCGGCGGGAGAGCGCGAGCAGGAACCCCATGGTGACGGCGGCCGAAAGCAGCGCGGAGCCGCCATAGGAGATGAATGGCAGCGTCATGCCCTTGGCCGGCAGGATGTTGAGGTTCACGCCCATGTTGATGAAGGACTGCATGCCGATCTGGGTGGCGAGTCCGGCGATCGCCAGCCTCTCGAAGGCGCTCTTGCGCCGGAAGGCCTGCATCAGACCGCGGATCACGAGTCCCGCGAAGAGCAGCATCAGCAGCATGCAGATCAGGATGCCGAACTCCTCCGCCACCACGGCGAAGACGAAGTCCGTGTGGGAATCCGGCAGGATGCGCTTCATCACGCCCTCCCCCGGCCCGGTTCCGGACCAGCCGCCGCGCTCGAAGGACTGGATGGCGGTGTCGACCTGGAAGGTGTCGCCGCTCGAGGGATCGAGGAAGCGGTTGATGCGCTCCGAGACGTGCGGAAAGATCGTGTAGGCGGCGGCGAGGCCCGCGACCGAGATGCCGCCCAGGCCGGCGACCAGGATCGGCGAGACGCCGGCGAGGAAGAACAGCGCGCCCCAGACCGCGAGCGTGAGCATCGTCTGGCCGAGGTCCGGCTCGGCGACGAGGAGCGCCGCGACGATGACGAGGAGGAGCACCGCGAGCAGCCGGCCGGGCACGTCCGGCCGGTCGCTGCCCTCCGCGAAGAGCCAGGCGGTGATGACGATGAAGGCGGGCTTCATGAATTCGGACGGCTGCAGGGAAAGGCCGCCGAGATAGATCCAGCGCCGCGACCCCTTCACCTCGGCGCCGACGAACAGCACCAGGATCATCATCGCCAGCGAGACGAGGAGCAGCACGAGCGCCGCGCGGCGGACCTGGCGCGGCGTCAGGAAGGAGAGCCCGATGACGAGCGCGGCGGCGAACGGGGCGTAGAAGGCGTGGCGAAGCACGAAATGGAGGCTCGGCAGCCCGATCCGTTCGGCGACCGCGGGGCTCGCGGCGAGCGACAGCACGAGCCCCGCCGCGTAGAGGACCAGCGTCAGGCCGAGCATGGTGCGGTCGACGGTCCACCACCATTCGGCGATCGGCGTGCGATTGGCGCGGCTGATCATCAAACGGCCTCCTGGATCACGTCTTCGTCGAGACTGGCGACGGCACGGCGGAATGCTTCGCCGCGCGCTTCGAAATCGGCGAACTGGTCGAAGGAGGCGCAGGCCGGCGAGAGCAGGACCGCCGCTTCCGGCGACGAATCCTGCGCGGCATCCTGCGCCGCCATGGTTACCGCCGTCTGAACGTCGCCGGCGATCGCGTGCGGGACCCGGCGCGCGAGGGTCTGCGAGAAGGCGTCGGCCGCGGCCCCGATCAGATAGGCCTTGGCGATCCGCGGGAAGAAGGGCGCGAGGTCGTCGATCCCGCCGCTCTTCGCAAGCCCGCCCGCGATCCAGTAGATCGGGCGGAAGGTTGCAAGCGCCTTCGCCGCCGCATCGGCGTTGGTCGCCTTCGAATCGTTGACGAAGAGCGTCCGGCCGCGCCTTGCGACGATCTCCATCCGGTGTGCGAGGCCGGGGAAGGTCCGCATGCCCGCCATGATCCGGTCCGGGGCGACGCCGAGCGCGCGCGCCGCGGCGAAGGCCGTCGCCGCGTTCTGCCAGTTGTGCGCCCCGCGCAGCGTCGCGAGATCGGAGAAGTCCGCGGCGATCTCCGCCCCGCGGAAGAGCCGGCCCCCGGCATCGACCCGCCAGCCCGGCGCCGCCTCGCCGGCCCCTTCCCCCGGCGCCACCATCACGGTCTCGACGGCAGGGCCGTTCCGCTCCCGCAGCGTGCGGGCGACCGAAAGCATGACCGGCTCGTCGATGCCCACGATGGCGGTGTCGGTCGTCGCCATGTTGGCGAAGATGCGCTCCTTGGCGCGGCGGTAGCCGGCCATGTCGCCGTGCCGGTCCAGGTGGTCCGGCGTCAGGTTCAGCCAGACCGCGACGTCGGGGCGGAAGCGGTGGACGAGATCGAGCTGGTAGGACGACATTTCGAGCACGTAGACGCGCTCCGGCGCCGGGCCCTCGAGGTCGAGCGCCGCCCGCCCGATATTGCCGCCGACTTCCGCCTCGAAGCCCGCCGAGCGGAGGACGTGGCCGAGCAGCGCCGTCGTCGTCGACTTCCCGTTCGTCCCGGTGATGGCGACGAAGCGCGCCTTCCCTTCCGCCTCCCGCCAGAGCAGCTCGATGTCGCAGACGATCCCCACCCCTGCGGCATGCGCCGCCGCGGCGACGGGATGCGGCTTGGGATGGGTGAGCGGGATGCCGGGCGCCAGCACGAGATCGGAAAGAACCCGCCACGGCCAGTCGGCGAACGGCAGCGCGCGCGCGCCGAGCGCCTCCGCCTCCGTGCGCGCCTGTTCGCGGTCGTCCCAGGCGACGACAGTCGCTCCGCCCGCCACCGCGGCGCGGATCGTCGCGAGGCCGCTCCGCGCCAGGCCGAAGACAGCGATCGTCCGGCCGGCGAGATGGTCGAGGGCGACGGCCACGCCTACCTCAGCTTGAGCGACGACAGGCCGACGAGCGCCAGGACGACGGCGATGATCCAGAAGCGGATCACCACCTGCGGCTCCGTCCAGCCCAGCTGTTCGAAATGATGGTGGATGGGCGCCATCCTGAAGACGCGCTTGCCGGTGAGCTTGAAGGAGGCGACCTGGATGATCACCGAGAGCGCCTCGGCGACGAAGATGCCGCCGATGATGGCGAGCACGATCTCGTGCTTGGTCGCCACCGCGATCGTGCCGATGAGGCCGCCGAGCGCGAGCGAGCCGGTGTCCCCCATGAAGATCGCCGCGGGCGGCGCGTTGAACCAGAGGAAGCCCAGTCCGGCGCCGAGCAGCGCGCCGCAGATCACCGACAGCTCGCCCGTGCCGCGGACGAAATGGATCTGCAGGTAGTCGGCGAAGACCGCATTGCCGGAGACATAGGCGATCAGTCCGAAGGAGGCGCCGGCGATCATCACGGGGACGATCGCCAGGCCGTCCAGGCCGTCGGTCAGGTTCACGGCATTGCCCGCGCCGACGATCACGAAGGCGCCGAAGGCGATGAAGAAGATGCCGAAGTCGATCAGGACGTTCTTCAGGAACGGCAGGGTCAGCGAGGTCGAGAGCGCCGGGTCGCCCGCCCGCATCATGATGAAGACCGCGATGCCGGCGATCACGAACTCGATCCCGAGCCGCGCCTTGCCGGAAAAGCCGCGATGCGAGGCGCGGGTCACCTTCAGATAGTCGTCATAGAAGCCGATCGCCCCGAAGCCGATCGTGACGAGCATCACCGACCAGACATACGGGCTCGACAAATCGGCCCAGAGGAGACCGGAGACGATCAGGCCCGACATGATCATCAGCCCGCCCATCGTCGGCGTGCCGGCCTTCTTGAAATGCGTCTGCGGCCCGTCCTGCCGGATCGGCTGGCCCTTGCCCTGGCGCAGCCGCAGGAGCTGGATGATGCCGGGGCCGAACAGGAAGACGAAGAGGAGCGCCGTCATCGTCGCGGCGCCGGTCCGGAAGGTGATGTACCGGAAGACGTTGAAGAACGAGACCTGGTCGGAGAGCCCGCCGAGATAGGTCAGCATCGCGCGGCTCCGCCCGCGGCGCGCCGGGGCTCGGCCGCCTGCGCCGGCGCGAAGCGGCGCCTGAGCTCCTCGACGAGCGGGCCGAGCCGGCTCCCGAGCGAAGCCTTGACCATGAGCACGTCCCCCGGCCGGACCGCCTCGGCGACGACCGGCGTCAGCGCCTCGGCCGTCGCCGCATAGCCACCCTGCCGCGCCGCCGGCAGCACGTCCCAGAGCGCCTTCATCTCCGGCCCCGCCAGAAACACGAGGTCGGCCCCGGCCTCGGCGACGGGCCCAGCGAGGTCGGCATGGAGATCGCGCGAGCGGCCGCCGAGTTCCCGCATGTCCCCGAGGACCGCGATCCGCCGTCCGCCCGCCGCCGGCACGGCCTGGCCGAGCAGCGCCAGCGCCGCCCGCATCGAGGCGGGGTTGGCGTTGTAGCTCTCGTCGATGAGCGTGAAGTCGCCCCCCGGATGGGCGAGCCGGTGCCGCTCGCCCCGCCCCTTCGGCGCGCGGAAATCGGCGAGCGCCTCGGCAAAGCGGGGCAGGTCCGCGCCGAGCACGTGGGCCGCACCGATCACGGCCAGCGAGTTCTGCACGAGGTGACGGCCGGGCGCGCCGAGCCTGTAGGCGATCGCCGATCCGTCGATCTCGGCATGGACGGTCGATCCTTCCGGACCGAGTTCCGCCTTCACGAGCCGGACCGCGGCATCGGCGTGCTCCCCGAAGCCGACGATCCGCGCGCCTGCGCGCGCCGCCCGTCCGGCAAGCAGATCGAACCAGCGATTGTCGCGGTTGAGGATCGCCGTGCCGCCCGGCTCCAGCCCCTCGAAGATCTCGGCCTTCGCCTCCGCGATCCCCGCTTCGTCGGAAAAGAACTCGATGTGGACGGGTCCGACGGTCGTCACGATCGCCACGTGCGGACGGACCATGCGCGTGAGCGGGCGGATCTCGCCGGCATGGTTCATGCCGAGCTCGAAGATGCCGAAGCGCGTCTCCCGCGGCATGCGCGCCAGCGTGAGCGGGACGCCCCAATGGTTGTTGAACGAGCCGACCGGCGCATGCGTCGCCCCGAGCGTGGCGAAGCCGGCGCGCAGCATCTCCTTCGTGCCGGTCTTGCCGACCGACCCGGTGACGGCGACGATCTCCGCCGCGGCGCGGCTCCGCCCGGCGCGCCCGAGGCGTTCCAGCGCGTCGAGCGGGTCGTCTTCGATCACGAGCAGCGGCCCGGCGCCCTCCGGCCGGCGCGCTGCGGAGACGACCGCGAGCGCCGCTCCGGCGCGCAGCGCCTGCGGCACGAAATCGTGCCCGTCGAAGCGCTCGCCGCGAATCGCGAAGAAGGCGTCGCCCGGCGCAGCCGTGCGGCTGTCGATCGAGATTCCCCCGATTGCGGCAGGCGCGCAGCCCTCGAGCCTGCCCGCGACCGCAGCGGTGAGCTCGTCCGTGCTCCAGAGAATCGTCATCATCCTTCCGTCAATGCGCGCAGAGCTTTACGGACTTCCTCCTGGTCCGAGAAGGGCAATGTGAGGCTGCCGACGATTTGGCCGGTCTCGTGTCCCTTTCCCGCAACGAGGAGCACGTCGCCCGTCGTCAGGCCGGCCACGGCGGCGTTGATGGCGGCGCGGCGGTCGCCGATCTCCGCCGCCGCGGGAGCGCCCGTCAGGACGGCGTGCCGGATGAGCGCCGGATCCTCGGTGCGCGGATTGTCGTCCGTCACGATGACGACGTCGGCGCTCCCGGCCGCCGCCTCGCCCATCAGCGGCCGCTTCCCCGGGTCGCGGTCGCCGCCCGCCCCGAAGACCACGACCAGCCGGTTCTCGGTGTGGGGGCGGAGCGCCTGCAGGGCGTTGGTGAGCGCATCGGGCGTGTGGGCGTAGTCGACGAAGATGCGCGCCCCGCTCGGATGCATGCCGACGAGTTCGAGGCGGCCGCTCGCGCCCTCGAGGTCCTCGAGCGCGGCGAGCGCGGCGTCGGTGGCGACGCCGGTCGCGATGGCAAGCCCCGCCGCCACCAGCGCGTTCGAAACCTGGAAGCGGCCGACGAGCGGCAGCTTCACCTCCCTGACGCGCTCTCCGGCCGCCACCTTCAGCCGCGCGCCGTCCGGCAGCCGCTCGATCGCTGCGAGCCTCAGCGCGTCGCCGGCCTCGCCCACGCCCAGGAACCGGAGCCCCCTCCGCTCGGCGACGGCGCGGACGCGCGCCGATTCCGGTTCGTCGGCATCCGCCACGACGGCGGCGCCGTCGGGAAGGAGCGTATCGAACAGGCGGAGCTTGGCCGCGAAATAGTCTTCGAGTGTCGCGTGATAGTCGAGATGGTCGCGCGAGAGGTTGGTGAAGCCGCCCGCCGCGAAGCGAACCCCGTCGAGCCGGCGCTGCTCCAGCCCGTGGCTCGACGCCTCGAGCGCGAGATGCGTGACCCCCTCTCCGGCGAGCCCGGCGAGCGTCGCCTGCAGCGATACCGGGTCGGGCGTGGTCAGGCTGCCGCTCACCTTGCCGCCGGGCGCGACGAGGCCGATCGTGCCGAGGCTTGCCGCCTGCCGGCCGGCATGCTCCCAGATCTGGCGGAGGAAGACGGTGACAGAGGTCTTGCCGTTCGTGCCGGTGACGGCGACGACCGTCTCCGGCTGGCGCCCGTAGAAGCGGGCGGCCGCGAGCGCGAGCGCCCGCCGGACGTCGGAGACGCGGACGACCGGGACGGCGATTTCGCCCGCGAGCGCCTGCTCCGCCCCGATCATCACCGCCGCGGCGCCGCGCGCCAGAGCCTGCGGCACGAAGCGCGCGCCGTCGGTCCGGGTGCCGGGAATTGCGACGAAGAGCGCGCCGGGTCCGACCGTGCGGCTGTCGGCCGTGATCGCGGCGATCGAGATTTCCGCGGCGTCGCCCGCGACCGAGCCCGCCGGAACGAGATCCCCGAGCGGCAGCCGCCGCGACCCGCCCTGCACGCGCCGATCCTACCTGGCGAAGGCCAGCGCCATCGCCGGCTCCTCCTCCGGGTCGACGAGCAGCGGCTCGACCCCGAGCATCGGAGCGATGCGGCGGATGATGCCGCTCACCATCGGGGCCGCGTTCAGGCCCGCGGTCGCGCCGATGCCCGGCTTCTCCGGTTCGGGCTCGTCGATCACGACGAGGACGAGATATTTCGGCGCATCCATCGGGAAGCCGGCCAGGAAGGCGTTCCGGCGCTTGTCGTTCGAGTAGCGGCCGTTCACGACCTTCTCGGCCGTGCCGGTCTTGCCGCCGACGCGATAGCCGGCGACCGACGCGTTCCTGCCGGATCCCTTCAGCACGTTGAGCCGGAAGAGATGGCGCAGGTAGTCGCTGGTTTCCGGCTTCAGCACCCGCCGCGCGACCTTCATCGCCTCCTCCTCGCTCCGCGGCAGGAAGGTCGGCGGGATGTAGACGCCGCCATTGATGAGGGAGACGCCGGCGGCGGCGGTCTGCAGCGGCGAGACCGATATGCCGTGGCCGAACGCCATCGTGACCGACGAGATCTTGCTCCAGGGCAGCTTCGGCACGATCGGCGCGCCGCTCTCGGGCAGCTCCGTCCGGAGTTCGCTCAGGAAGCCGAACCGCTCGAAATAATCGTGCTGCAGGTCGGTGCCCGCCTTCAGCACCATGCGGCCGGTGCCGATGTTCGAGGAATAGATGAAGACCTCCGGAACCGAGAGCCAGCGGTGCTTGCCGTGGAAGTCGTGGATGCGGAAGCCGGCGATCGCGAGCGGGCTGGTGGCGTCGAAGGTATCGTGGATGGTGGCCGCGCCGGAATCGAGGGCGAGCGCCGTCGTGAAGCCCTTGAAGGTCGAGCCCATCTCGAAGACGCCGACGGTCGCGCGGTTCATCCGGTCCTTGTCGAGCACCTCCGAGCGGTCGTTCGAATCGTAGTCCGGCACCGAGCTCATGCCGACCACCTCGCCGGTCCGCACGTTCATGACGATGCCGACGGCCGCCTTGGCATGATACTTCGCCATCGCATCGACGAGTTCCGTCCGGATCGCGTGCTGGACGCGCAGGTCGACGGAGAGCCGGAACGGCTCGAGACCGCGTTCGGAGGCGAAGCCTGCGGCCTGGAGGTCCTTGAGGAACGACGTGTCGATATAGCGCTCGATCCCCGCAATGCCCTGGTTGTCGACATTGACGGCGCCGAGAATGTGTCCGGCGGTGGCGCCGCCGGGATAGAAGCGCTTGTTCTCGACCCGGAAGCCGATGCCGGGAATACCGAGCTGGTGGATCGCCTGCTGCTGGCGCGGCGTCACCTCGCGCTTGAGGTAGAGAAACGCCGAGCGCGTCGAGAGCTGGCGGCGCAGGCGGTCGCGGTCGAGATCCGGGAACACGCTCGCAAGCTTCTCGGTCGCCTCGTCCGGATCCACGATGCGGCGCGGCTCGGCATAGAGCGAGGCGGTCTTGATGTCGGTCGCGAGGATCTCGCCGTTCCGGTCCACGATGTCGGGCCGCGACATCGCCGCGCTCTGCACGAAGGAGCCGGTGCCGTCCTGCCAGTCCGCCGAGGCGACGCCGAGAACCGTCATGCGGGCGGCGAGCGCGCCGTAGAGCAGGGTGAAGCCGGCAATGATGAGCAGCACGCGCGCCCGGCTCTGGCGCTCGCCATTCGTGTGCCGCGCCGCGGAACCGAGGGCCGTCCGGGCGTGGCGCCAGGCTGCTGCAGGCGGCTGGATCGTCACTGGAGCGAATCCTTCGGCTTGTCGAACAGGGCGGAGAGCGCCTCCTTGTCGGTCATCGTCGCGCCCTCGAGCAGCGAGGCGAGCGCGTCCTTGTCCTCCGTCTTCGGCCCGGCCGGGCGGAACGGCAGGTCGGCGATCCTCACGAGCTGCTTCGGATCGAGCGGCTTCAGCCCGAGCTGCTCGCCGTGGCGCTGGACGAGCTCCTGGATGCGGTTCGGCTGGATCAGGTAGCTCCATTCCGCCTTCAGGAGCGAAAGCGTCTCCCGCTCCGAATCGAGCTGGCGCTCGAGCTCCGCGGTGCGCTCGGCGACCGCCTCGGCGCGATACTTCACCTGGAAGACGAAGACCGCGGCGGAGACGGCTGCGGCGACGGACAGGACCTGCACTATGCGGATCATCGATAGGCCTCCGGGCCCGGGATGGTGAGAAGCGGCACGCCGATCGCCGCCATGTCGAGGGCATGGGCCGGGGCGCCGGTCCGGATCGCGGCGCGCAGGCGGGCGGAGCGCGCGCGCGGATTGCGTTCGGTCTCCTCGGCGGAGGGCTCGACTGGCTTCCGGTTGAGGAGCTCGAAGCTCGGCTCCGGCCCCGCCGCGATCGGCGCATGCCGCGAGCCCTGCCCGGATCGGCTCCGGGATTGAAGGAAGCGCTTCACGATTCTGTCCTCGAGGGAATGGAACGTCACGACGGCCAGCCGTCCGCCCGGCTTCAGGACCGATTCCGCGGCGCCGAGGCCCTCCGCGAGCTCCTCGAGCTCGCGGTTGACGAAGATGCGGAGGCCCTGGAAGGTCCGGGTGGCGGGGTGGATCCGCTGCGGCCCCGGGCGGCCCACCGCGCGTTCGACGATCTCGGCGAGCTGCCGCGTGGTCTCGATCGGCCGCTCGCTCCGCGCCGCCTCGACGGCGCGCGCCACGCGCCCGGCATGGCGCTCCTCGCCCAGCGCGCCGAAGATGACGGCAAGATCGCGGACCGCAGCGCGGTTCACAATCGCGGCCGCATCGGGCCCCTCGGCCCCCATCCGCATGTCGAGCGGACCGTCTTTCCTGAACGAGAACCCGCGCTCTGCTTCGTCGAGCTGCATGGAAGAGACACCGATGTCGAGAACGACGCCGTCGACGGGCGCAAAGTCCTGCGCCGCGACGTGGGCTTCCAGGTCCGAAAAGCGTCCCTCCACTAGAATCAGCCTGTTACGGAATTTTTCTACTATGGCCTGCCCGTCCGCAACGGCCTTTGGATCGCGATCGATGGCGAGCACGGTTCCGCCGGCCTCGAGGATCGCGCGGCTGTAGCCGCCGGCGCCGAACGTGCCGTCGACGTAGCGCCCGCCGGGAACGACCGCGAGCGCCGCCAGCACCTCCGCAAGGAGTACCGGCAGATGGCGGGCCGGTCCGCCAGCGCCCTCGTCAGAGGGGCGGCCCGCCATCACGCCTGGTCTCCCGCGGCCGAGCGCCCCGGATTGTTGCGCCCGAGCCCGCGCGTCACGGAACGCAGATGCGTCCGCGCCTCCTTCTGCCGCTCCTCGAAGCGCTCCGGCGACCAGATCTGGAACTTGAAGCCCTGCCCGACGAACACGACCGTGTCCGTGATGCCGGCATAGGTCCTGAACTCCTCCGGCAGCACGATGCGGCCGTCCTGGTCGATCTTCAGGACCCTGCTGTCGCCGTAGAAGGCCGTCGAGAGGATCTCGTGCTCCTCGGAGAAGGTCTCGAACACGGCGAGGCGGCTCGCGATCGCCTCCTGCAGCCGGCTCCCGCCGCCGTCGATCGCCGGCTGGTCGAGCGCCGGATAGCAGTAGAGGCCGTCCTGCCCTTCCCGGGCGAGAAGCGAACGGAAGGGCGCCGGAACCGAGACCCGACCCTTCTGGTCGAGCCGGTTCGTATAGGTCGCCACAAAGCCGTCCATTCCCCATCGAACCCCACTCCGTCCGGGCCCCGCGTCACGACGCGCGTCCGGGCAGCCCCATCACCCGCGGTTCCCGGGCCACGGCCGCAGCCAGGGTGGCGCATGGGATCCCACTTATGGGACTACATGGAGGTACCATGGGATTGTATGGGCGTCAATGGAATCGCCCGTTTTCCGCCGCAATCGGAGCGCGCAGGAGCGGCTGAACTCGTGACCCAGCAACCTTTCACAAGCAGCGGAAATGTCTTAAGAAACCACTCATGATATCCGAGGTGCCGACCGAACCCGGCTGGATCGATCGCCTGGAACCGGCCGGCATCGCCGTCGGCCGTGCGCCGTCGCCGAACCATGGCGAGCGCCGGTGCGGCCCCACCGACATCCTGCTGATCCACTACACCGGCATGCCCGACGCCGATCAGGCGCTTGCGTGGCTGCGCAACCCGGAAAGCGGCGTCTCCTGCCATTTCTTCGTGTTCGAGGACGGCCGGGTGGTCCAGCTCGTTTCCGAGGAAAGGCGCGCCTGGCATGCCGGCCTCTCGCGCTGGGCGGGGGAGGCTGACGTCAATTCGCGGTCGATCGGCATCGAGCTCGCCAATCCCGGCCATCCCGCCGGCTCGCCGCCCTTTCCCGAGGCGCAGATCCGCTCCCTCGTCGCGCTCTGCCGCACCCTGGTGGGGCGCCATCCCATGCCCGCCCGGAAGGTGCTCGCGCATTCCGACGTGGCGCCCGGGCGCAAGCTCGATCCGGGCGAAATCTTTCCCTGGGACCGGCTCGCCGCGGCGGGCATCGGCCACTGGTGCGCGCCTGCGCCGATCGGTCCGGGACCGTCCATCGGGCCTGCGGATCGCGGGCCGGACGTGGCGCGGCTCCAGGCGCTGCTGGCGCTCTACGGCTACGGGATCGCGGTGACCGGCGCCTTCGATCCGGCGACCGAGGCGGTGGTGGCGGCGTTCCAGCGCCACTTCCGCCCCGCCCGCGTCGACGGCGTCGCCGATCCGTCCACCCGCGCGACGCTCCGCCGCCTCCTCGCCGCGCTACCCTGATTCGGCGGCCGGGCTTGCGCCGCCGGCCGGCCCCGGTCCGAACTCGTTTTCATCGGGCGGCGGCGCGAGCATCTCGGCGAGCCGGGCGACCCGGCCCGTCGGCGGCGGCCGGCCTTCGTTCGCCAGCGCCTCGTCGCAATCGACCCAGCCGCGCGCCATGGCGAGCTCCTCGGCATTCGCGCCCATGCGGAGGATGTCGGCGATCAGGATGTCGTCGACCGGGCCGAGCACGGCCACGATCTCGTCGCGCGTCAATGACGCCATAACGACCTCCCCAATTGTCCGCGAATGCAGCCGGAACGCGTCGCTCGCCCGCATGTTCCGAAGCCAGCTTCCGTAGTGCCGAACCTCGAAATCAGCGGAGCGGCTGCGCAAGCGTTCTCAAAGCCTGCGGCGTGAGTTCCCAGACCGCACCGTTGCTGATCTCTCTCGACGCCGGCACCCTGGCACTGCGCGGTCTTCCCGATCGGGTAACAGCGCGGCGACCGCCGAACTGCTGGACGAGATCGCCAATGAAGCCGCCGCAGGCCTGCTTCACGAACCCGCGTCTGCTCTGTGGCAAGGCTTGCAGCAAGGGGTCCAACTCCCATGCGGCCGCAGCGATCGCGGGCTGTCCGATCACTGACATCAGTGCGTAGCCGTAGCGGTGATACGGCTGGCCCAGCACTTCCGCAAATGGCTGGCCCTCGTCCGACTCAAAGAACGCCCGGTGGTTTGAATTCATCGCCACCTCCTTTGCTCAGTAAGGTTACCGGGCGTAACGTTACTGAGCAAGCCCCAACCGTGGCGTCGGAGACCTGCGGGAAGACCTCGGGGAAGAGTGCCAGCCGGCCTGTAAGCCGGGTTCTGTAAGGCCGCGGGCCGGAGCCCGCGACGCGACGGCCATTCATCTGGAGCGCCCGTCGCCGGACGCTTCGCGCGACCGACCCGGACGGCTGGCTCGGAAGCAGCCTGGGCAGAAGCCCGCGCCGTCCCTTCTTGGTCTTGCTCCCGGTGGGGTTTACCGTGCCGTCCCCGTTGCCGGCGACGCGGTGGGCTCTTACCCCACCCTTTCACCCTTACCCCGCCGGCCGAGCGGCGCATCCGCTGGTGTGCCGATCGGCAGGCGGGGCGGTTTGCTTTCTGTGGCACTTTCCCTGGGGTCGCCCCCGCCGGGCGTTACCCGGCACCGTTCTTCCATGGAGCCCGGACTTTCCTCCCCGCCCTCCTTGCGGAGATCTGGCGAGGCGGCCGTCCGGCCGGCTGGCGGGCCTCAGGTGGCATTGTGCCGGCGGAACGTCAAGCCGAGGCCGGCGCGCCGAGGGCCGGCACATGGTCGTCCCGCCCGGCCGCCCAGCCCGACATCGCCGCCAGCACGGCGATTGCGGCGAGGAACGGCCCGATCGCCGACCATCCGCCGAACCAGTCGTGGATGAGGCCGACGGCGAGCGGGCCGCCCGCCGCGATCGTGTAGCCGACGCTCTGCGCCATGCCGGAAAGCTCCGCGGCCGTCGCCGCATCGCGCGAGCGCAGCACGATGAGCGTGAGCGCGAGCGCCATGCTGCCGCCCTGGCCGAGCCCGAGCAGGATTGCGGCGGGAACGACCGCCGAAGTCTCCCCGTAGACGCAGCCGAGCAGCCCCAGGAGGGTTGCGGCGGAGACCGCCACGGCGACCGGGCCCTGCCGCTTGAGCCTCGTCGCCACCAGCGGCGAGACGAGCGCGCCCGCCACCTGCACCAGGATCGAGCCGGACACGATCAGGCCGGCATCGACGGCGTCGAACCCGCGGGCGCGGAGGATCGGCGCGAGCCAGCCGAACACGACGTAGCTCAGCGCGGATTGGAGCCCCATGAAGAGCGTCACGTGCCAGGCGAGCGCGCTCCGCCACAGCAGCCCGGCCGGCCGGCGCGCGCTTGCCGGCCGGTTCCGGCTGCGCAGGAGGATGGCCGCCCAGACGAGCGCGGTCGCTCCCGCCGGAACGGCCCAGAAGGCGAGCGCGCGATGCCATCCGCCCATCCCCTCCGCGAGCGGAACCGCCGCGCCGGCGCCGATCGAGGCTCCGGCGCAGAGCGCCATCGTGTAGGCCGCCATCATCGGCCCCGTCCAGCGCGGGAAGTCGCGCCGCACCAGCGCGGGAAGGAGGACCCCCATCACGCCGAGCGCCGCGCCGCAGGCGATCGTTCCGACGATCAGCGCCGGGTAGGCGGCGAGCAGGCGCACGAGCGAGCCGGCCGCGATCAGCGCGAGGGCCGCGACGATCGCCGCCTCCGTTCCTGTGCGCCCCGCAATGCGCGGCGCGGCGAGCCCGAAGACGCCGAGACAGAGCACCGGGATCGTGGTCAGCACGCTCGCGCCGGCGGCGGAGATGCCGGTGTCGCGGATGATCTCCGGCAGCACCGGCCCGAGCGTCGTAAGGGCCGGGCGAAGGTTGAGCGCGGCGACGAGGAGCGCTGCCGCGAAGAGGATCAGACGCGCAGGCCGGTTCGTCTCCTGCGGGTCGCTGCTGGGCGGTCGGCGCGGCTCTGGGCCGGCCTTGCTGGTGGGAGGCATCGGAGAATCCGGACTGGGCGGCCCGCGCGCTTTAGCGGTGGCCATCCCGCCCGGCAATGCCTTCGGGCGCGCAACCTGCTATTGCGGCATCGTCTGCGGTTCCGGGGGCGCCGGCCGCACGTCGCTGGCGGGCGGGTTGCCCGGTGCCGCGGATGGCGCAGCGTCGCCCGGTGCCGTCCGCCCGTTCTCCGGAGGCCGGTCCGGGCCCCGCCCGCCGTCGGGCGCTGCCGCCGAGGGCGATTCCGGCTGGTCGGAGAAGAGCGCGTCGGCGGCCTGCTTCAGCCGGGCCGCGGCCTCGCTCGCCGTCTCCTTGGCCGTCTCGGCCGCGTCGCTCGCGCGCTGCCGGATCTCCGGCGCCTTCTCCTTCAGGGCCTCGAATGCCGCGTTCCCCGCTTCGCCCGCCTTCCGCGCCGCCTCGCTCGCGGCCCGCCCGGCCTCCTTCAGCGCCTGCCCGGCGCGGGTCATGGCGTCCGGCTCGGCCGCGGGGCCCGCGCCG